>NZ_JBVIOL010000009.1:0-376230 GCF_055578825.1 Streptomyces sp. NPDC032822
CCCGCGGTGTTTTTTTTTTCTCTTGTCACATCACCCCCCCCCCTCCTTGGGCTTCCCCCCCCCCCCCCCCCCCCCCCCCCCCCGCTCCAGGTTCGCGTGCATGAAGGCCCGACGGACCGTCAGACCTCCACGACCACAGGGAGGATCATCGGCCTGCGCCGGTAGTTGTCCGAGACCCACTTGCCCAAGGTCCGACGGATGAGTTGCTGCAGCTGGTGGGGCTCCACGACGCCGTCCTGGGCCGACCGCTCCAGCACCTCCGTGATCCTCGGCATGACATCGCTGAAGGCCGAGTCGTCGATGCCGGAACCGCGAGCCTGGATGTGCGGACCGCCCGTGATCTTGCCGGTGGACGAGTCCACGACCAGGAAGACCGAGATGATGCCCTCATCACCGAGGATCTTGCGGTCCTTCAACGCCGGCTCGCCCACGTCACCGACCGAGAGACCGTCGACGTACACATAGCCGGCCTGGACCTTGCCGCTGATCTTCGCCTTGCCCTCGACCAGGTCGACGACCACGCCGTCCTCGGCGATGACGATCCGGTCGTGCGGGACGCCGGTCATGGCGCCCAGCTCGGCGTTGGCGCGCAGGTGGCGCCATTCCCCGTGGACCGGCATCAGGTTCTTCGGTCGGCAGATGTTGTAGAAGTACAGGAGCTCACCCGCGGACGCGTGGCCCGAGACATGCACCTTGGCGTTGCCCTTGTGGACGACGTGCGCGCCCCAGCGGGTCAGGCCGTTGATCACGCGGTAGACCGCGTTCTCGTTCCCGGGGATCAGCGACGACGCCAGGATCACCGTGTCGCCCGGAACGATGCGGATCTGGTGGTCGCGGTTGGCCATGCGGGACAGGGCTGCCATCGGTTCGCCCTGGGAGCCCGTACAGACCAGGACCACCTCGTGGTCGGGCAGGTCGTCGAGGGTCTTGACGTCCACGACCAGGCCCGGCGGGACCTTCAGATAGCCCAGGTCGCGGGCGATACCCATGTTGCGGACCATCGAGCGGCCGACGAAGGCGACCCGGCGGCCGTGCTCGTGCGCCGTGTCCAGGATCTGCTGGATGCGGTGGATGTGGCTGGCGAAGCTGGCCACGATGATCCGCTTGCGGGCGTTCGCGAAGACCGTGCGCAGGACGTTGGAGATGTCCCGCTCGGGCGCCACGAACCCGGGGACCTCGGCGTTCGTCGAGTCGGAGAGGAGGAGGTCGATGCCCTCCTCGCTCAGCCGGGCGAACGCGTGTAGATCCGTGAGACGGCCGTCCAGCGGAAGCTGGTCCATCTTGAAGTCGCCCGTGTGGACGACCATGCCGGCCGGTGTGCGGATCGCCACGGCCAGGGCGTCCGGGATCGAGTGATTGACGGCGATGAACTCGCAGTCGAACGGCCCGATGCGCTCGCGGTGTCCCTCCGTCACCTCAAGGGTGTACGGGCGGATCCGGTGTTCCTGGAGCTTGGCCTCGATGAAGGCGAGGGTCAGCTTGGAGCCGATCAGCGGGATGTCCGGCTTCTCCCTGAGGAGGTAGGGGACGGCGCCGATGTGGTCCTCGTGGCCGTGTGTGAGGACGATGCCCTCGATGTCGTCGAGACGGTCCCGGATGGACGTGAAGTCCGGCAGGATCAGGTCGATTCCGGGCTGCTCCTCCTCGGGGAAGAGCACTCCGCAGTCGACGATCAGCAGACGGCCGCCGAACTCGAAGACCGTCATGTTCCGGCCGATTTCGCCGAGACCGCCGAGTGGGGTGACCCTGAGACCGCCCGCCGGGAGCGGCGGGGGCGGGGCGAGTTCGGGATGCGGATGACTCAAAAGACTCTCCTCAACCACACACGCCACGTACCGGTGGGCACGTGGCGCGCATGACGTTCGTGCAGAAGCAGTTGTCGTGGTGGACGCAGGCACCGGTGCCTGCTTATTCAGTTGTGAAGTCTGATCGCGCGAAAGAGTTCGCGAAGTCTGGTGTTAGAGCTGTACCCCGCCCGCGGCAAGATCGATCTTGAGCTGCTCGATCTCCTCGGGCGCGAGCTCGACCATGGGCGCCCGCAGCGGTCCGGAGGGCAGTCCCTGGAGGGCGAGTGCGGCCTTGGTGGTCATGACGCCCTGGGTGCGGAACATGCCGGTGTAGACCGGGAGCAGCTTCTGGTGGATCTCGGTCGCCTTCTGGACGTCGCCGGAGACGAACGCCTCCACGAGGGCCCTCAGGTCCGGTGTCACCACATGGCCGACGACGGAGACGAAGCCGACCGCGCCCACGGAGAGCAGCGGCAGGTTCAGCATGTCGTCGCCGGAGTACCAGGCGAGGCCGGAGCGGGCGATGGCCCAGCTGGCGCGGCCGAGGTCGCCCTTGGCGTCCTTGTTGGCGACGATCCGGGGGTGCTGGGCGAGGCGGACCAGCGTCTCGGTGTTGATCGGGACACCGCTGCGGCCGGGGATGTCGTACAGCATGACGGGCAGCTCGGCGGCGTCGGCGATGGCCGTGAAGTGCCGGTACAGGCCCTCCTGCGGGGGCTTGTTGTAGTACGGCGTGACGAGCAGCAGGCCGTGCGCGCCGACCTTCTCCGCCGCGTGGGCGAGCTCGATGCTGTGGCGGGTGTCGTTGGTGCCGACACCTGCCACGACATGGGCTCGGTCGCCCACGGCCTCCAGGACGGCTCGTACGAGCTCCGATTTCTCCGCGTTGCTGGTGGTGGGGGACTCGCCGGTGGTCCCGTTGATGATCAGGCCGTCGTTGCCTGCGTCCACCAGGTGGGTGGCGAGCCGCTGAGCGCCGTCGAGGTCGAGTGCGCCGTCCGCCGTGAAGGGCGTGACCATGGCGGTGAGGACCCGCCCGAAGGGGGTCTGCGGAGTGGAGGTCGGAGCCATGGGTAACACGCTACTCGCTGCTCAGGGTGGGGTCTGCCCTCGGGGGAGGCGACAAGAGGTGACAAATGCGGAGCCCGGCACTGCCTGCTCGGGGGTTCAAGCAGTGCCGGGTCCGTTTGATCAGGCTAGATGAACTTCTCTAAATGCCGCAATACGGACACTTCGTGAGGCTGACCCGCACATCTGTGCCCCGTGGGGGAACGGGGGTGCCTTACGGCGCCATACGGCCGTTCGCATTGAAGGCCGCGTAGGTGAGCGGCATGAGCTTGGCCCACTCCGCCTCCATCTTCTCGCCGACCATCTCGATCTCCCGCTGCGGGAAGGACGGGACCTTCGCCAGCTCGTGCTGGGTGCGCAGGCCGAGGAAGTGCATCAGCGAGCGCGCGTTGCAGGTGGCGTACATCGAGGAGAACAGGCCGACGGGGAGGACCGCGCGGGCCACCTCGCGGGCGACGCCGGCGGCGAGCATCTCCTGGTAGGCCTCGTAGGCCTGACGGTAGGAGTCCTCCATGGTGCGGCCGACCAGCTCCTGCTGGGCCTGGGTGCCCTCGACGAAGACGTACTTGCCGGGGCGGCCCTGCTGGACCAGCTTGCGGGACTCACCGGGGACGTAGAAGACGGGGTCGAGCTCGCGGTAGCGACCGCTCTCCTCGTTGTACGACCAGCCGACGCGGTGGCGCATGAACTCGCGGAACACGAAGATCGGGGCGCTGACGAAGAAGGTCATCGAGTTGTGCTCGAAGGGGCTGCCGTGCCGGTCCCGCATGAGGTAGTTGATCAGGCCCTTGGAACGCTCGGGATCCTTGCCCAGCTCGTCCAGCGACTGCTCGCCGAGGGTCGAGACACGGGCGGCGAAGAGCACGTCGGCGTCGGACGCGGTGTGCTTGACGAGTTCGACGGTCACATCGCTGCGGAAGCTGGGCTTGAGGTCGTCGGCGGGGGTGTCGGTCACGGCTCGGAGGGTCCTTCCATCACTTCTCTCGGGCGGCGCCCACTCTACGGCCCGGCACTGACATCGGGGCGTTCGGTGCCGGGACGCGACAACTTTGGTGAACTTCTGCGAATTCGGGGAATCCTGGCACCTTTTGGGGCACCCGATCGTCTGTCTCAGTGAGAGTCACTCGTTCGATCCCCGAAGGGAGAAGTACCCCCGATGTTCCGTCGGCGCGAACCCGTTCCGTTCGCCTTCCTCGCCGAAGCCGACAGGTTCCGCAGCAATGTCACTCCCCCACCCCGGGAGAGGGCGTCCGTCAGTCAGATAGCGGGGCGCTGGGTCCTGGGGCTGACCATCGTCGCCGCGCTCGCGGGCTCCCTGGTCGTGGGGATGCCGGCGCTCAGTCCGGACCAGTCGGCGCAGGCACAGCAGTCCCAGGCGTCACAGGGGCGCTGACCCCGTACTGACTCCATCCGGACCCCCAAGGGTGGTGAGCGGGGACACAGGTCGATAACCTCACCGGGCACAGCCCCTGCATGGATTCAGTGAGGACCCAGCCGTGCCCCTGCCCTTCCTGACGGCCGACCGCGCATTCGAGGCGGCGGACGACGTCGCCCTGCCGTTCGACGACCGCGACCGCTGGCGGCGCCCCTACCGACCCGGCCCGTGGCGGGTGGGAGTGGCCGCGATCCTGCTGCTGCTCGCCTCGTACGTGCTGTTCGCGGCGGTCATCATCGCGCTGACCGACTCGGTGTCCGAGGCGGGTGTGGTGTTCGGCCTCGCGCTGCTCGTCATCGTCGGTGCCCTGCGGCTGCTGCGTGTCGGCGTGTGGGTGAGCGCGCACGGGCTGCGCCGGGTGGGCTTCCTGCTCACCCGCACCGCGCCCTGGGACCGGGTGGCGGCCGTACGGACGGTGCAGCAGCCGGTGCGCTGGCTCGGGCTGCCGCGCACCGTGCAGGGGCAGGCGCTGCTCCTGGTACGGAACGACCGGTCCGCGGGCGACGTACCGGTCCTGTTGACCACGCACAACGCGGACTTCCTGGCGCGTGCCGAGTCCTTCGAGAGGGCGTCGGACGCGATCGAGGCATGGGCCGGGGAGTACCGGCGGGACTGAGCTCCGGCAGCGACGCGAAGGGGCCGGTCCGCAGGTGCTGCGGACCGGCCCCTTCGGTGTACGGCGGGATGCTCAGGCCTGGACCGGTCTGCCGTCGTGGAGGGCTATCGCCCGCTGCATGGCCTTGCGCGCGCGTGGGGTGTCGCGGGCGTCGTGGTAGGCGATGGCGAGACGGAACCAGCTGCGCCAGTCGTCGGGGGCCGCCTCCGTCTCGGCCTTGCGCCGGGCGAAGACCTCGTCGGCCGAGTCGCGGTCGATACGCCCGCCGGGGGTGCGCTTCAACTCGTCGACGGGCAGGCCGCCCTGGGCGTCGAGTTCGGCGGCGAGCTGGTTGGCCTTGCGGACGAACTGGGTGTTCTTCCACAGGAACCACACGCCGATGACCGGCAGGATCAGTACGGCCAGACCGAAGGTGACGGTCAGCAGCGTGCCGGACTGGATGAGCATGACGCCGCGGCTGCCGGCCAGGACGAAGTAGAAGACCAGGACGGCGGCCGTGAGGGCGTAGGAGAGCTTGGCTCGCATGGCGGGGGTCAGCCCAGGTCCAGGAAGTTTTCCAGACCGAAGGTCAGGCCGGGTGTGGTCACCACGCGGCGGGCGCCGAGCAGGATGCCCGGCATGAAGCTGCTGTGGTGGAGGGAGTCGTGGCGGACGGTCAGGGTCTCGCCCTCGCCGCCCAGCAGGACTTCCTGGTGGGCGAGCAGGCCGCGCAGCCGGATGGCGTGCACGGGGACGCCGTCCACGCTGGCTCCGCGCGCGCCGTCCAGGGCCGTCGCCGTGGCGTCCGGCGCCGGGGCGGAACCGGCCGCGCGGCGGGCCTCGGCGATGAGCTGGGCGGTGCGCGTGGCGGTGCCGGAGGGGGCATCGACCTTGTTCGGGTGGTGCAGTTCGACGACCTCGACGGACTCGAAGTAGGGCGCGGCGATCTGCGCGAACTTCATGGTCAGGACGGCCCCGATGGAGAAGTTGGGCGCGATGAGGACGCCCGTCTCCGGGGACTTGGCCAGCCAGCCGTTCAGCTGGGCGAGGCGTTCGTCGGTCCAGCCCGTCGTCCCGACGACCGCGTGGATGCCGTGCCGTACGCAGAATTCGAGGTTGTCCATCACCGAGGCCGGCGTGGTCAGTTCGACGGCGACCTGGGCGCCGGTCTCGGCGAGCGTGTCCAGCTTGTCGCCGCGGCCGAGGGCGGCCACCAGCTCCATGTCCTCGGCGGCCTCGACGGCCCGTACCGCCTCGGAGCCGATGCGGCCCTTGGCACCGAGGACCGCCACGCGCAGCTTGCTCATCTTCTTGCTTCCCTACCGGAGTTCCGGATTTTCTCAGGTGCGGAGTTGGTTAGGCGACGGCCTCGTGCAGCCGGGACGCCTGCTTGTCCTTCAGCGGGCCGATGACCGCGAGCGAGGGCCGTCGGCCCAGGATCTCGCGGGCGACCGAGCGGACCTCGTCCGGGGTGACCGACGCGATCCTGACCAGCAGGTCGTCGACGGACATCTGCTCGCCCCAGCACAGTTCGCTCTTGCCGATGCGGTTCATCAGCGCGCCGGTGTCCTCCAGGCCGAGCACGGTGGAGCCCCGGAGCTGGCCGATGGCGCGGTCGATCTCGTCGTCCGAGAGACCGTGTTCGGCGACGTGGTCGAGTTCGTCGCGGCAGATCTTCAGCACGTCGTGCACCTGGCTCGGGCGGCAGCCCGCGTACACGCCGAAGAGGCCGCAGTCGGCGAAGCCGGAGGTGTACGAGTACACGCTGTAGGCCAGGCCGCGCTTCTCGCGGACCTCCTGGAAGAGGCGGGAGGACATGCCGCCGCCGAGGGCCGTGTTGAGCACGCCCAGCGCCCAGCGGCGCTCGTCCGTGCGGGCCAGGCCCGGCATGCCCAGGACGACGTGGGCCTGCTCGGTCTTGCGGCCGATCAGCTCGACGCGGCCGGCGGTGCGCAGGGCACGGCGGCCGTCGCGGGGCACGATGGGTGCCGCGTCCGCGTTCTTGAGGGCGCCCGCCCGCTCGAAGGCGGCACGGACCTGTCGTACGACCTTGTCGTGGTCGACGTTTCCGGCCGCGGCGACCACGAGGTGGGTCGGGTCGTAGTGCTTCTTGTAGAAGCGGCGGATGCGGTCGGCGGTCAGGGCGTTGACGGTGTCGACCGTGCCGAGGACCGGGCGGCCGAGGGGGTTGTCGCCGAACATGGTGTGCGCGAACAGGTCGTGCACACAGTCGCCCGGGTCGTCCTCGGTCATGGCGATCTCTTCGAGGATCGCGCCCCGCTCGACGTTGACGTCGTCCTCACGGATGAGGGAGCCGGTCAGCATGTCGCAGACGACGTCGATGGCCAGCGGCAGGTCGGTGTCGAGCACGCGTGCGTAGTAGCACGTGTACTCCTTGGCCGTGAAGGCGTTCATCTCGCCGCCGACGGCGTCGATGGCGGAGGAGATGTCCAGGGCGGAGCGGCGCCGGGTGCCCTTGAAGAGGAGGTGTTCCAGGTAGTGCGTGGCGCCGTTCAGCGCCGGCGTCTCGTCGCGGGAGCCGACGTGCGCCCAGATACCGAAGGTCGCGGAGCGCACGGAGGGCAGGGTCTCGGTGACGATGCGCAGGCCACCGGGGAGGGTGGTCTTGCGGACCGTGCCGATGCCGTTCTCGCCCTTGATCAGGGTTTGGGTACGGGCGACGGCCCGCGCCTCCGAGGAGATGCGGGCCGTCGTCGTGGAGCTACTCGACGTCACTGGTCGGTGTCGTCCTTCTTCTCGTCGTCGCCTTCGCCCTCGATCACGGGGATGAGGGAGAGCTTGCCGCGGGAGTCGATCTCGGCGATCTCGACCTGGACCTTGGAGCCCACGGCGAGCACGTCCTCGACGTTCTCCACGCGCTTGCCGCCGGCGAGCTTGCGGATCTGCGAGATGTGCAGCAGTCCGTCCTTGCCCGGGAGCAGCGACACGAACGCACCGAAGGTGGTGGTCTTGACGACCGTACCCAGGTAGCGCTCGCCGACCTCCGGCATGGTCGGGTTCGCGATCGCGTTGATCGTGGCGCGGGCGGCCTCGGCCTGCGAGCCGACCTGGGCACCGATGTAGATGGTGCCGTCGTCCTCGATCGTGATCTCGGCGCCGGTGTCCTCCTGGATCTGGTTGATCATCTTGCCCTTCGGGCCGATGACCTCGCCGATCTTGTCCACGGGGATCTTGACGGTGATGATCCGCGGGGCGTTGGGGGACATCTCGTCCGGCGTGTCGATCGCTTCCATCATCACGTCGAGGATGTGGAGGCGGGCGTCACGGGCCTGCTTGAGGGCCGCGGCCAGGACGGAGGCGGGGATGCCGTCCAGCTTGGTGTCGAGCTGGAGGGCGGTCACGAACTCCTTGGTGCCGGCGACCTTGAAGTCCATGTCGCCGAAGGCGTCCTCCGCACCGAGGATGTCGGTGAGGGCGACGTAGTGCGTCTCGCCGTTGATCTCCTGGGAGATCAGGCCCATGGCGATACCGGCGACGGGGGCCTTGAGGGGCACACCGGCGTTCAGCAGCGACATGGTGGAGGCGCAGACCGAGCCCATGGACGTCGAGCCGTTGGAGCCGAGGGCCTCGGACACCTGACGGATCGCGTAGGGGAACTCCTCGCGCGTCGGCAGGACCGGCACGATGGCGCGCTCGGCGAGCGCGCCGTGGCCGATCTCGCGGCGCTTCGGGGAGCCGACGCGGCCGGTCTCGCCGACGGAGTACGGCGGGAAGTTGTAGTTGTGCATGTAGCGCTTGCGGGTCACCGGGGAGAGGGTGTCCAGCATCTGCTCCATACGGAGCATGTTGAGGGTGGTGACGCCCAGGATCTGGGTCTCGCCACGCTCGAACAGCGCCGAGCCGTGCACGCGCGGGATGGCCTCGACCTCGGCGGCGAGCGTACGGATGTCCGTCAGCCCGCGCCCGTCGATGCGCTTCTTCTCCTTGATGACGCGCTCACGGACCAGGGACTTGGTCAGCGAGCGGTACGCGGCGGAGATCTCCTTCTCGCGGCCCTCGAACTCCGGCAGGAGCTTCTCGGCGGCCAGACCCTTGACGCGGTCCAGCTCGGCCTCGCGGTCCTGCTTGCCCGCGATCGTCAGCGCGGAGGTGAGCTCCGGGCGGACGGCGGCGGTGAGGGCCTCCAGGATGTCGTCCTGGTACTCGAGGAAGACCGGGAACTCGCCGGTCGGCTTGGCGGCCTTCGCGGCGAGGTCGGCCTGGGCCTTGCAGAGCACCTTGATGAAGGGCTTCGCGGCGTCCAGACCGGAGGCGACGACCTCCTCGGTCGGCGCCTCGGCGCCGCCCGCGACCAGCTGGATGGTCTTCTCGGTGGCCTCGGCCTCGACCATCATGATCGCGACATCGCCGTCCTCCAGGACGCGACCGGCGACAACCATGTCGAAGACGGCGTCCTCAAGCTCGGTGTGCGTCGGGAACGCGACCCACTGGCCGTTGATCAGCGCGACGCGGACGCCGCCGATCGGGCCGGAGAAGGGCAGACCGGCCAGCTGCGTGGACGCGGAGGCGGCGTTGATCGCCACGACGTCGTACAGGTGGTCGGGGTTGAGCGCCATGATGGTGGCGACGACCTGGATCTCGTTGCGAAGGCCCTTCTTGAAGGACGGGCGCAGCGGGCGGTCGATGAGGCGGCAGGTGAGGATGGCGTCCTCGGAGGGGCGGCCCTCACGGCGGAAGAAGCTGCCGGGGATCTTGCCGGCGGCGTACATCCGCTCCTCGACGTCCACCGTGAGGGGGAAGAAGTCGAGCTGGTCCTTGGGGTTCTTGGAGGCGGTGGTGGCCGACAGCACCATGGTGTCGTCGTCCAGGTACGCCACGGCGGAGCCGGCGGCCTGCTTGGCCAGGCGGCCCGTCTCGAAGCGGATGGTGCGGGTGCCGAAGGAGCCGTTGTCGATGACGGCCTCGGCGTAGTGGGTCTCGTTCTCCACTAGTGATTTCTCCGTTACTTTTCGTCTTTTGTCCCGATCCGCCCGTGTGGCGGGGGGACGTGAGCGGAGAAGCGCTCCGTCTGGTGCGGGCCGGTCTTCGATCGAAGCACCCGGGTTCGCATTGCCCGGGGGCCACTACCGAGGACCGGCGGCGGCGAGGTGCACTTCTCCTCGTGCGTATGACGTTGTGCTACCACACTACAAAGCGGGTGTGACACTCCGCACGTTCCGTACGTACGGCAAAGGGAGCGGCCCCCGATCGTTTCGGGAACCGCTCCCCTCACGGCGTCTTACTTGGCGCCCGCCGCACCGCGACGGATGCCGAGGCGGTCGACCAGCGCACGGAAGCGCTGGATGTCCTTCTTGGCCAGGTACTGCAGCAGGCGACGACGCTGACCGACCAGGATCAGCAGACCACGGCGGGAGTGGTGGTCGTGCTTGTGGGTCTTGAGGTGCTCGGTCAGGTCGGAGATCCGACGCGAGAGCATGGCGACCTGGACCTCGGGGGAGCCGGTGTCGCCCTCCTTCTGGCCGAACTCGGTGATGAGCTGCTTCTTCGTTGCGGCGTCGAGCGACACGCGTACTCCTCGTAGTCTGTAAAGGGCCACCGAGTGCCCCCGGTCCACATCTCGGGGGAGCTTCCGTAACTCGGAAGGCGGGATCCGCCGGCGCGGCCTCCGGGGCCTGGGCTCCGGGGGCGCGTACACAAGCGGCCACAGCACAGAGTACCAGCCTGTGGGGATGCCTCGGACCGGGGGCCGAGGGCGGTCACAGGGGGCGGCCGACGGCGCGCGTCGGGGCGCGTGCGCACATCCGCGAACCCCTGACCTGGAGGAACAGCGGCCAGTAGGGTGACCGCACAGCTCGTTGTCACAGAGCTCGTCGGCACACAGGAAGGGACCGAGCCGCGATGGCCGAGGCCGAGGACAGGGAACTCAAGGCACGCAAGGAGCGGGAGAGGGACGAGCTGTACGCCCTCGACATCTCCGGCGTCGAGTGGCAGAGCGCGCCGGGGACCGAGGAGCACGAGGAGCGGGTCGAGATCGCCTACCTCCCCGAGGGTGCGGTGGCCATGCGCTCGTCGCTCGACCCCGACACCGTGCTGCGGTACACGGAGGCCGAGTGGCGGGCGTTCGTGCTGGGGGCGCGGGACGGGGAGTTCGATCTTGAGGCGGCGCCGCACAACGGAGGGCTGGGCGCTTAGGCGTCCGCCGTTGGCCCGGGCGGGGCGGCGGGGGTCCGGTTCCGGGGTCCCGCCGCCCCGCCTGATGGTCCGGCTCCCCCTCCGTCACCGCGGTGCGCTCGGTGCCGAGTGCCAGGCGGGTCGGACTCGGCCGGTACGCGGGGCGACATCCTGTGACGCCTCCCGCGCCGACGGTCCGCCCTGACCTCGGACTGGCTGGGGGCGCAGGGAGGCGGGCCGAAGCTCGCGCTCGGGGAGTTCCTTCACCCATGTCGGGTACGGCGGGGATCAGCTCGTCATCGACCGGGCCGTGGCGTACACGTCGAAGACGGCCAGGGCCAGCGGTACCAGGGTCAGCAGGACGAAGCCCTCGGCGATCTCCAGGAAGCGTCCCCAGAACGGGGTGAGGCCGCCGCGCGAGACGATCAGGCCGATCGCCGTGACGAGCGCCGCCGCCGCGGCGATGGCCGCGACCAGCCAGATCGTCCGGATGTCGAGGTCGGTCCTGGCACCCGAGAGCGCCTCGTCGACGATCGACCGCGGCGGGTTGAGCGCCAGGCCGAGGCCCAGCAGGACGAGCGAGGCGAGCCCGGCGGCGAGGACGGGGGCGACCTGCCCGGTGTACCGGAAGAGGTGGGCGCGCATCAGCAGCGCCACGCCGGTCGCGAGGGCGAGGAGCTGGGCCCAGACGTCGGAGGAGAAGCCGAGGACGGCCGAGGCGCCGACCGCGATCAGCGCGCAGCCGCCCACCAGGCCGACGAGGAGTTCGTGGCCGCGACGGGCCCTGGCGGTGACGCGCTCGGCGTCGACCGGCTCCTGCGGGGCGGGATCGGTGTCGTACGCGCTGCGCGGGGCGGTGTCCGGGGTGTCGAAGCCGATCGGGAGCCGGGCGAAACGCATCGAGAGGCCCGGCAGGAAGGCCAGAGCGCCGACGGCGACCGGGGCGCACAGGGCGGCGGTCTCGGAGGGCGTCCAGTCGGCGAGGATCGCCGCGAAGGTGGCGAGCAGACCGATCGCGGAGGCGAAGACGAAGGCCACGAAGGGGCCGTCCCCGCTCGGGGAGCACAGGGTGAGCAGGACCGACGCCAGCAGGACGGCCGCGCAGGCGAGGAGGAACTGGAGCCTGCCGATGCCTTGTCCGGCGCTGAGCGCGAGGAGACCCGAGCCGGCCACGCCGACGTTGGGGAGGGCTCCTAGTCCCAGCGCGATGGCGGAGGCCCGGTCGTCGTAGACCCGGGCGCGTACGCACGCGAGGACGACCAGGAGGACGCCCGCGACGCCGGCGAGGACGCCGGGCAGGCTGTTCATGTCGTGCAGCGGATCGCCGGTCCAGGCCACGAAGGCGAGCAGGACGGGCAGGACGCCGCCTCCGACGAGGCCCGCGGCGCGCGTCAGATCGCCGCTCCACAGGGTGCGTTCGCTGGTCACGGCGGAGGCGACCGCGTCGGAGACGTCGTCGAAGACGGCGGGAGGCAGCGACTCGGCGAAGGGGCGCAGCGCGAGCAGTTCGCCGTCGAGGATGCGCTGGGAGGCGAAGGAGCGGGAACTGTCGAGGACCGTGCCGTCCCTGCGGACCAGGTGGTAGCCGACGGGTGCGCCCTCGGCGGGGCTCTGCTGGGAGAGCCTGAGGATCTCCGGGTAGATGTCGGCGACCGGGATGTCGTCGGGCAACGCCACGTCGATGCGGCTGTCGGGCGCGACGATCGTGACCCGGCAGAAGCCGAGCCCCGTTCCCGTACCGGAAGTCCCCGCACCGGGCCCTCCCCCGGTGGCTGCCGCGGAGGCCGTCATGCTCACCTGCTGATCCCCCTCAGTGATGATTCCGCTCAGTGCTGACTGTGTTCAGTGATGACCGTGCTCGGTGGGACTGTGCTCGCCGCTGACCGTACTCGGTGATCATTGCGCGTCCGCGGCGTGAAGGTCCTGCGCCGCTTTCCCCGCCCGCCCGGACCGGCACCGCTCAGGGCCGGCGGCCAGGGTGCCGCGGGGCCGTCGCCGGGATTCCGCACCTCGTCAGATCGCACGGAATGCCCCGGTCCCGCTGCTCAACTCGCGTGTGCTCACGCGAACATCCGGCACCCTACCGTCCCTTCGCCAGGCGTGAGGTCAGTAGGATCGCGCGGCGGCTCGCGTCCGCCTGACACGGGGCGGCGGACGGACTCTGGGCCGGCCAAGGGAATGGGTGAAAGTGAGCCACATCGTCGTGAAGCGCCCGCCTCGGGTGCTGCCGTCCGAAGTGTCCACGCAGGAGATCGTGTTGCAGCCGCCGCCCGAACTGCCGCGGGGGCACCAGGAAAGCGTGCTGATGCAACTCCTGCCGACGCTCGGCATGGGCGGCTCGGTGGTGTTCTTCTTCACGAACGGACAGCCGTTCATGAAGATCATGGGCATGATCATGATCGCGTCGACGGTCGCCATGTCCATCGCGATGGTGGTCCGCTTCCGCCGTGGCTCCCAGGGGCAGTTGGCGGACATGCGCCGCGACTACCTGAGCTATCTCGCGCAGACCCGGCGCACCGCCCTCGACACCGCGCGGGCGCAGCGGGACGCGCAGTACTTCCTGCACCCCTCCCCCGAACAGCTGTGGGCGCTGGTCGCCGAGGGCAGCCGGGTGTGGGAACGGCGCCCCGGCGACGAGGACTTCGCGCAGGTCCGGATCGGCCTCGGCGCGCAGGGCCTCGCCACCGCCCTGGTCGCCCCGGAGACCGCCCCCGTCGAGCAGTTGGAGCCGCTGACCGCGGGCGCGATGCAGCGCTTCCTCGCCGTCCACAGCACCCTGGACGACCTGCCGATGGCGGTCTCGCTACGGGCCTTCTACCACGTCACGATCAGCGGTGACCCGCGGTCCGTACGGTCCTCCGCGCGGGCCGTGGCCGGCTCGCTGGCCGCGCTGCACTCCCCCGAGGACCTGCTCATCGTGGTCGCGGCGGACCGTCAGTCCCTGCCGCACTGGGAGTGGGCCAAGTGGCTGCCGCACGTCCAGGCGCCCGGTGCGGTGGACGGCGCGGGCAGCCGGCGACTGATCGACAGCGACACCCGCGAGTTGGAGAACCTCCTCGCCACCCGGCTGACCGGCCGCCCCCGCTTCCACCCGAACGCGGCACCCCTGTCGGACGAGCCGCACATCGTCGTCGTACTCGACGGCCTCTCCCTTCCGCCGGACTCCGTCCTGGCCAACCCCGAGGGCCTGCAGGGCGTGACGGTCCTCGAAGTGGTCCCCGGCGACCTGACCGGAGGCGGCGGCGAGCTCTCCATCGTCGTCCGACCCGACGCGCTGCACCTGGAGTCGGGGCACGGAGTCGTCTACGAGGGGAGCCCCGACGCCCTCTCCCCCGAGTCCGCCGAGGCACTGGCCCGCCAACTGGCGCCGCTGCGCATGGTCTCCGGCGGGGACGACGACCAACCACTGCTCGCCAACCTGGAGTTCACCGACCTGCTGAACCTCGGCGACGCCGCCTCCGTCGACACCCAGCGCACCTGGCGGCCACGTTCCCTGGCCGAACGGCTGCGCGTGCCGATCGGGCTCGGCGAGGACGGCCGACCCGTGATGCTGGACCTCAAGGAGGCCGCGCAGGAGGGCATGGGCCCGCACGGTCTGTGCGTGGGCGCCACCGGCTCCGGCAAGTCGGAGCTGCTGCGCACCCTGGTACTGGGCCTTGCGGTGACACACTCCTCGGAGACCCTGAACTTCGTCCTCGCGGACTTCAAGGGCGGCGCCACCTTCGCGGGCATGGCGCAGATGCCACACGTGGCGGCCGTCATCACCAACCTCGCGGACGACCTGACCCTGGTCGACCGCATGGGCGACTCCATCCGCGGCGAGCTCAACCGCCGCCAGGAGATGCTGCGCGACGCGGGCAACTACGCCAACATCCACGACTACGAGAAGGCGCGGGCGGCGGGCGCGCCCCTGCAGCCGATCCCCTCCCTGGTCCTGGTGATCGACGAGTTCAGCGAACTCCTCACCGCCAAGCCCGACTTCATCGAGATGTTCGTCCAGATCGGCCGCATCGGCCGCTCGCTCGGCGTGCACCTGCTGCTGGCCTCGCAGCGCCTGGAGGAGGGGCGCCTGCGTGGTCTGGAGACCTATCTGTCGTACCGGATCGGTCTGCGTACCTTCTCCGCCGCGGAGTCCCGGGCGGCGATCGGCGTACCGGACGCCTACGAGCTGCCCAACGTGCCGGGCTCCGGCATCCTGAAGTTCGGCACGGGCGAGATGACCCGCTTCAAGGCGGCGTACGTCTCCGGCGTGTACCGCTCGGGCGCGCAGCGCTCGGCACCGGGCGGCGGCCAACTGCCGTTGGACCGACGGCCGGTGCTGTTCACGGCGGCCGAGGTGCCGGTGCAGTACGTGGCGGTGCCGCGGCAGCGTCCCGCGTCCTCGGACGCCGCCGATGTCGACGACGCCCTCGCCGACACCGTGCTCGACGTGGTCGTGCGCCGGCTGGAGGCGCAGGGGCCGGCGGCCCACCAGGTGTGGCTGCCGCCGCTGGACAGCCCGCCGTCGCTGGACTCGCTCCTGCCCGGCCTCACCGCGGTCCAGGGCCGCGGCCTCACCCAGCCGGGCTACGAGGGCGCAGGCCGCCTGGTCGTACCGCTCGGCCTGGTGGACAAGCCGTACGAACAGCGGCGCGACCCGCTCTGGATCGACTTCTCCGGCGCGGCCGGGCACATGCAGATCCTCGGCGGTCCGCAGTCCGGCAAGTCGACGCTGCTGCGCGCCCTGATCTCGTCGTTCGCGCTCACCCACACACCGCACGAAGTCCAGTTCTACGGCCTCGACTTCGGCGGTGGCGGCATGGCGGCGGTAGCCGGACTGCCGCACGTGGGCGGAGTCGCCTCGCGGCTGGACCCCGAGCGGGTGCGGCGCACGGTGGCCGAGGTGTACGGCGTCCTGACCCGCCGCGAGGAGTACTTCCGCTCCGCGGGCATCGCCTCCATCGCGGACTTCCGGGCCCGGCGGGCACGCGGCGACATCTCCGTCACGGACCAGCCCTGGGGTGACGTCTTCCTGGTCATCGACGGCTGGGGCAACTTCCGTGCGGACTACGAGGCGATGGACCAGGTGATCCACGACATCGCGGCGCGTGGTCTCGGCTATGGCATCCACCTGATCCTGACGGCCTCACGGTCCATGGAGGTCAGGGCCGCCCTCAAGGACCACCTGATGAACCGCCTGGAGCTGCGGCTCGGCGACACCATGGACTCCGAGATGGACCGCAAGGTGGCCGCGAACGTGCCGGCGGGCGTGCCGGGTCGCGGACAGGCGCCCGGGAAGCTGCACTTCATGGCGGCGGTACCGCGCATCGACGGTCTGACGTCCGACTCGGACCTGGCGGACGCCACGGCGGCGCTGGCCACCGAGGCCGCCCGGCACTGGCAGCCGCCCGGCGCACCCGAAGTCCGGCTGCTGCCCCGCGAGTTCCCGGCCGAGCAGCTGCCCCCGGGCGACCGTTTCCCGCAGCGCGGCATCGCGTTCGGCCTCGACGAGGACAACCTCGAACCCGTCTTCGTCGACTTCGAGCAGGACCCGTTCTTCCTCGTCTTCGGCGAGAGCGAGTCCGGCAAGTCCAACCTGCTGCGGCTGCTGATCAAGCAGGTGACGGAGCGGTACTCGGGCCACGAGGCCAAGCTGTTCGTCATCGACAACCGGCGCTCGCTGCTGGACGTGACGCCGGCGACCCACCTCGCCGAGTACATCCCCATGTCCAACTCCATGGACCACCACATGGCCGCCCTCGCCGACCTGATGAAGCGCCGCACACCGACGGCCGACGTGACCGCACAGCAACTCCGCGACCGGAGTTGGTGGCAGGGGCCCACGGTGTACGTCGTCATCGACGACTACGACCTCGTCTCCACGTCGAGCGGCAACCCCCTGGCCGGACTGACGGAGATGCTCCCGTTCGCGCGGGACGTCGGCGTCCGGTTCATCATCGCCCGCTCCACGGCGGGCGCGGGACGCGCGGCCTACGAGGCGTTCATGCAGCGCGTCAAGGAACTGGGTGCGCAGGGCGTCGTCCTGGCGGGTGATCCGGGCGAGGGCGATGTGCTCGGCGGGGTACGGCCACGGGCGATGCCGGCCGGGCGGGGGATCTTCGTTTCCCGGCGGCGGGGGAAGCCGTTGGTGCAGGTGGGGTTGGTGGCGGAGGAGCAGTATTGAGGTGTCGTACGCGTGCGTTTCAACAGAACGGCACCGCCCGAGGGGGCGGGTCTCACAGGGACACGGGGAGTGGTTCACGCATGGCATGGGACGAGTGGGATCTGCTGAAGTCACAGGCGGCTGAGCGTCAGTCGACCCAGATGCAGCTGAATCAGTTGGATCCTGGGGACGGCGGAGGCTACACCTCGGCGCCCAGCCAGTACGGCGATCTCAAGGCCGATCAGGGAGACCTGTCGAGCATCGGCAAGAAGGCCTTCGCCCTGTACAACGACCTGTGGGACAAGGGGCGCAGGGCCGTACCCAGCAGCGAGAAGGCCGCAGGGACGCTGTCCAAGGACGGATTCGCACTGGGCAGCGGGCTCCAGCACGTGGCGACGCGCTGGGACGAGCAGTTGTCGTCCCTCAGGGACGCGTGCGCGCACATCTCGAACCACATGACGGTCACCAAGAAGCTGCACTCGGACGACGACCACTACATCCGCCGCCAGATGAGCAGCATCGACACGTTGGACGCGGGATTCGACGAACGTGTCGGCAGCCCTGGAGAGAAGAACTCACTCTATGGCGACCCGAGCGACACGAAGGGCAAGAAGTAGTGGATCTCGACGCCCTCCGGAACGCCAACTTCAGCCTGCTCGACGACGCCGTCGACGACTGGTCGACCATGGTCAAGAACCTGGAAACGCTGAAGGAGGATGCCCAGAAGGGACTCCGCGGCGCGGCCAACAAGGCCAACTGGGCGGGAGTCAACGCCAGCGTCTCGAAGGAGTTCATCGGCAAGACAGCCGAGGAATTCACCGACGCGCACAGCCAGGCGGACTCCATTCACAAGATCCTCAGAGACACCCGGGACGAGTTCAAGAAGTACAAGGGCCAGCTCACCGACGCCATTGAGCGCGGCCGGCAGAAGAGCCTCACGGTCATCGGCTACGAGGGCGGATTCACCGTAACGACGAACGTCCCGCCGGAAGGCCGCGCCCAGCAAGACCAGGACAACAAGGGCGAGATCACCGCGCTTCGCGACGAGATCCAGAGGATCCTGGACAACGCCATCGAGAGCGACACGTCAGCGAGCACGGTACTCACGGCTGTTGCTGATCAGAGTGCGCTGGGGTTCTCGGACGCTGAGTACGACAGTCGGGACGAGGCAGCCGAAGCGATCAAACAAGCCGATGAGCTGGCCAAGCTGGCGGAGAAGAACCCCGAGGACCTGACGCCCAAGGATTTCGACCGGCTCAGCGCCGGGCTCGCGAAGTACGGCAAAGACCAATTGTTCGCCGAACGGTTCGCCACGAATCTCGGGCCTCAGAAGACCCTGGAGTTCTGGACGGGGATCACCAACCCGCACAGCAACTCTGACCTGTTCCGCAACCGCCTGGACCAACTCGACGACATACAGCGAAATCTTAGCCTCACACTCGCCAGCGCCTCGCAGAGCGACTCCGCCGCGATGACCGACTGGAAGAGCAACCTGATTGCCCTCGGCGAGAAGCGCATCGGCAGCCCGAGCGGACCCATGGGTTTCCAGGTCATGAGCAACCTCATGCGCGTCGGAGACTACGACGACGCCTTCCTGAACCAATACGGCACCGAGCTGATGGCCACCGAACGGAAGCTGACGGGCAACGGTGAGCACGAGAACCTCGCCTGGAGTTTCGGCGGGGCCGCAGGCAGCGCGCAGTATCTCAACCGCATCGGCGAGGACAGCGGAGCCGACCCGCTGACTGGCTTCCTGAAGGGGCTTTCCAACAGTCCTGACGCCGCCACGCAGTTCTTCAATCAGGAGTACGTCTCGAAGGACGATCCGAGCAACCCCTTCGAACGGGACACAGACGACGAGAACGACTACAAGGGGAGAGTTGCTCTCTCCAACTTCCAGTATCTGTTCGAGGAACGGGACTGGCCCCAGGAGGTGAACTCTCACGGGGACGACCTCTATACCGGACAGAACAATCTGGCGCTGGCACTGGAAGCGGCAACCACGGGGCATCCAGCGGGTGAGCTGCCTACAGCGGATACACCTGCGCACAACGGAGCGCAGACGAAACTCTTCGAGAGCCTCGCATCCTCCATCTCGGACGACAACGGACGGCTCACCGGTAAGAGCTACATGTCCGACAGCATCGGACAGATCACGTCGGAATACCTCCCGGACATCAATCGCGCAATGACAGATGATTCCGATGGGGACACCGACCGGCTATTCCCAGTGGCTGGATCCTCCGCCTCCCTCAACCACCGGGACGTGACGGCCCTACTCGTGTCAGTCGGACAGGATCCTGAAGGATATGCAGCCGTCGAAGTAGCAAACAAGTCCTACATGTCAAACATGATGGACTACCACATGAACCCGGACCTGGCAGCGAGCGACCGGTACTCGAACGACACGCAATTTGCTATCGAGCAACTCGCCCACGGCTCGGGCGAAATCTCAGGAACGCTCGCCATCGGACGTCAAGAGGCTATTGCTGGCCCTGCGAAGGAATCCGACGATGCATACGCTCAGTCTGTTGCTCAGTGGAAGAACGGCGTTTCAGGTGGTATCGGAACAGGTATCGGCGTTGGCGCGACCTTCATCGCAACCCCTGTGGGCGGTGCTGTGGCTGGCGGCGTAGCCAGCACCGTCAGCAGCATGGTCCTTGAGGAACTGTTCCAGAACGCAGAGGGCCATGCACAGGATGACGCCGGCTCCACAATGGGGGAGAAGTGGGAGAGCGGCCTCGAAGAGAACTCGGCATATACCGAGCGGGCTGCCGAACTCGCCGCCAAGGCGCACCATCGCACCGACCTGCAAGACGTCAGCATCGACGAGAAAGCCCGCGCAGCAACGCAGCAGGGATTCAGGGACGCGGGCACAAACGCCGAGTACATGGCACCGCACCTCAAGACCGACATCTGACACCATGCGAGAGGGACTCCTCATGTTCCGCGCCCGAATCAATCAATACGCACGAACCGCCCGAGTGTCGACCTCTGTCGCCGTAGCATTGGCCGGAACGCTGACTGTTTCTGCATGCTCAGACGGAGACGCAGAAGAAGAGAAGACCTACACAGTCCCCAGCGCTCTCTGCGGAATTCCACTGGAGCCCCGGTTCCTCGATTCTTTTCTACCGGCGGGTGATTCCATCTCGGTTGAACCCTCGGCTCCCAACGGGGGAACGAAGCGGTGTGACGTGATCGTCGACGGTGACATCGCAGTTCGGCAGATCCAGACATGGTGGAGCAAGGGTGAGAGCGCGTCCACTGTCGCCGCCGGCTACGACAAAATGGACGACGGTCAAGTGACCGACGATGATCGCTATCTCTACTCGGGCACTGGTGCCGTAGGAAAGACCGCAGCATCGTGCAGGTCTACGGACCATCCCGATCAGAGCCTGTTCGCCGTAGTCCAGGTATTCGCCCACGACCGGTCTGACTCTGGCGCGATGAAGAGGTTGATCACGGCCTACACCCGCGCTCTTGAGAAGTCCGGCGAGTGCCGCTGACCACTGGCCTTCATTCTCGACCGGGCCGCCGCTCTCAGCAGGTCAGGCGGCTCCTGATTGCCTCTTCTCCAGGTCTCCGGAGAAGTGGCAATTATTCCGAAGCTCGCCGGAAGCCACTACTGAGACCTGAATGGCCCCTGTCGAGGTTCGATGAATAGGTTGTCGCCACCCGACAGTTCCAGAGCTAGGCCCAGGGCGCGGCCGATTATGTCCTGCGGAATCCGGGTGCCAGGCACGACTCAGGGTGGGCACCTCCCGTGCGTGCCCACCCTGGTTCTGTGTACCGCGTGCTTCTACTGGAAGTAGCTGGCGCCCTTGAGGTCGCCGCCCCGGTAGTCGCCGCCGGCGGTGTGGACCCGCTGTGAGATCTGGACCAGCGCCGAGTGGATGCCCCGGGCGTGCTTGTCCCACTGCACGGACTTCTTCTGGAACTCGTCGTACGCCTCGCCGCCCCAGCCCGCCGACACGTTGAGCACGGCCTGCTTCAGGGCCTCAAGGTCTTCCTCAAGCTTCCTGGCCTGGTTGCCGAGCTCGGTGGCGAGTGCGTCCATGGTGCCGTACGTGACGGCAAGCTCCTCGTAATGGGCTCCGGACATTGTTCCCTCGTTTCCTTCGTTTCCTTGAAGAATTCAGCCGGACCTCGCGGCCCGGGCAACGGTGCGGCCGAGTGCCGCCCCTTGCTCGTCAGTAGCTGTTGAGCGCCGAAGTCTTCCCGCCGAGATCGTCTACCGAGATCTTGGTGACGTCGGCCTCGATCTGGTCTTCGAGGTTGCGCTTGTCGGCCTTGGTCATGTTGATGCCCTCAAGGAAGTCGTCGAGCATCTTGCCGATCCCGACCATGTGGCCGTTGATCTCCGTCTGCTTCGCGTTGAACGCGTTGGCGCCCTGACCGGTCCAGGCCTTCTCGATCATGTCGATCGTTCCCTGCAGCTTCGCGAGCGACTGCCGGATGTTGTCGTACCGATCGACGACTTCGGTCTGAAGCTTCTTTACGTCGCCGTCATTGAGCTTGCGGTCGACCATTTCGGCACTCCCTTTCGTAAGAGCTGTGGTTCATTTCTGCGCACGGCACCGATGGAGGCGTGTCGCACTCGTTGTCGCATGTCCGCACAGGAGTGGCCGGCCTGCACCGGAATCGTGTGTGCGACTGGTCAATCGCGCGGAGTTCGTCATGCGCGACGTCGTGAACGGGCTACGGCGAAGGCTCCCCCGCCAAGTGCCACGACAAGAACGGCGCCCAGGATTACGTACAACTGGGTGTTGTCGTCGGAGGAGTTCGAGGAGGAACCTGCGGCTGAGGTCGCGCCGGATGACGTGTCCTTTGGGGCTTGGGACGCGGCGGAGGCGGATGGAGAGGGCGAGGAGGAGACGCCGCTGGCTCCATTCCTGTAGCTCAAGGGGTCCGCAGTGGCGGGTCCGGGATCGATCCTGCTGTCTTCCAGCACCTTCCGAGGGCGGACCAGGCCGTATCCCAGATACTTGCTCGGCGTGTCCTTCGGCCAATCGCGGCTGGCGGTGTCGATCAAGGTTCGGAGGACCTGGTTGGCCGTCCAGTTGGGGTGGGCGGACCAGATGAGGGCGGCGGCAGCGGAGGTGATGGCGGTGGCCATGCTTGTTCCCTCTCCGTCATCGCAGTACGACCGAAACGTCGCGTCGCACCAATGAGGCACGTTTAGGCCTGGAGCAGCGAGATCGACATATTTGCCGTGCTCCGAAAACTCTCCGACTGTCCCAGTCACGTCGGATGCAGCTACTCCCACGACGTAGGGGTAGGCGGCTGGGTAGCCTACGAAGTTCTTGGATTCAGCATCGTTTCCCGTGCCGGCGAACATCAACTTGCCCTTGGACTGGGCGTACTTCACCGCCTCCTCCACATCCGGGTCGATGGTGTCGCCACTGAAGGACATGTTGATGATCCGAGCATCACTGTCAGCGGCAGCCTTGATCGCTTCCCCGACCTCAGGGGCCTTCTTGTCCGGATTGCCCTGGAGGTTCACTCCATAGGGGACGATCTTCGCCCCGGGAGCCAGTCCCTGCAGACCGCCGCCGTCGCCTGTACCGGCAATCAACTCCGCCATGGTGGTGCCGTGGCCGTCATAGTCATCGGTCGCACCGCTCGAAACAGCCTCAGGGACCTCATCCGCCAGTACTTGGCCCTTCAGGGACGAAGTCGCGGGATTCACGCCAGTGTCCACGACAGCAACCTTGACGCCGCTGCCCGTGCTGATCTTCCACATCCCTTCCGTGTCCATCGGGTCCAAGTACCACTGCTTCGACCGGACATCGGCGGCCACGGCAGTAGGAGCCAGCCCCGAAGACACGACGGCGAATGCGCCGAGTGCAGCGCACACTGCCGACACTCGTCTTCCGGCACGTCCTGCGAAAAACACAGTCATTCCGCCGTGTGAGCTGGTCCTTGTCATGCCTCTGTACATCCTCGCTCGTGTTCAGTCAGTCGCTGGCGGCGCGTTACGCCGCTGAGGGTCGGGCTGACGTTCGCTCTCTCGGTCATCACGATTCGAGTTCCGCCGATCCCCCCTCGGGCCGCGCGAGGCATCAACACTGCCTCCAGCCGCGCCACCACTCCTGGCTGCGGACCCTTTCCCCTTGGGCGTACCGACCACTCCGTCAGGATTGCCCCCGGCGGGTCGGGCGGTGTACCCCGTACGAGCCCCGGGAGCAGAAGGAGAGTTCGACGCTCCGATGACTCCGCGCTGCCCGATCTTGCCGGCGGATGTACGAGATGCGGTGTTGCCCTCGGCGCCGACGACGGTGCCGCGAGGCACCCTGGAACCAGCCGACCCTGGAGTGGCACCACTAGTGGGTCGTCCTCCGACAACACCATTGCCTCGTCCAGCTCCCACGGGCCCCGGGCCACCGGCACGGCTGTTCACCGCTCCTCCGATCGGTCGTGGTGTCCCTCCGGAGACACCACGACCGATGGGCTGCGTACCCGCCGTGCCTCCGCCTCGGGCTCCCGACAGCCCAGAAGTAGCGCCACGTCCCATCGGGCCTGTCGCACTGCGCCCGCTGGTGGTGCCGCTGGGCGTGTTCGTGCGGCCCTGGGCCGAGATCGGGGCCCGGTTGCCAGCCGTTGGGCCGAACCCTGACGTGCGGCCGGTCGACGTGGGTGGCACACCGACAGGAAAAGAAGGAACCGCGCCGGTAACAGGACCGCTCGGTCCTGTCGAGGTCGGCGGCGTCACGGTGACCGGCTTGACGGTCTCCTGCGTCGACAGCGTTCCGACGCTGTCGATCTTCGTACCGATGTTCCGGTCCGAGGACACGATCGGGTCGTCCACGTCCTTGAGTGGCGGCGTGGTGTCGATCGAACGCACATGCCCAGTAGTCACACTCTCCGACTCGCGGCCGGACGTCGCATGCTCACGGGTGGCCGCCACCTCCCCAATACCTCGTGATTCTCCTGGGGTGATGACCGGGGACCACACCGGCTTGGGCACCCCCACATCCGGCATGGGCTCGAACGTGGGTGCCTGCTGCTTCGCGAGGTACGCCTCCGACACCTCGTAGAAGGAGGCCAGCCGATTCATCTGGTTGATCGCCTCTTGGCGGTCCTTCTCTGCCTTGACGGCCGCCGTGTACTCCGCGTTGCCGTCCACCTGCTTCGGCGTCGGGATGTCCTCCACCTTCTGGCGGACGAGCCGGGTGTCGCGGGGCGGCATGGCGCTGCGGACCGATGCGAGGCCTGTGGCCGCTGCCGTGATCTGGACACCGGCGCCTTCGGCGAACGTCGCGAGCTCAAGGGCGTGCTTGACGAGTTTGTCGCCCCAGGTGTGGAAGGCCGTGGCGGACTCGCCCTCCCACTCGACCCTCCCGATGTGGTCCTTGAGTTCGCTGGCGGCCGTTTCGATGGCGTCCTTGGCGTCCCACAACGCCTTGCCCGCGGTCTCCAGGTCCTCCGGCTTCGCGGACTCGACCAGGTCGATCATGGCGTTCAGGTCGTGGCTCTCGAAGTCCGTCTTACCGAAGAGGCGGGGCATGCCACCGCCGAAGGGAAGTGCCCTGACGACAGCTGTGCCCTGAGTAACCAGGTCGATGGCGCTCAACTGCGCGGCGGCATCATCTTTCTCCACCTGGTGCGGATCCTGGTGCTTGTGCTCGTCGCTCATCAGAGGCCACCGCCCGCCTTCTTGTCGTCGGAGAGCTTCTGCTCCTCGGCGGCCTTCTCCTGCCGCCCGATCTCGGTCTGGATCTCCCAGAACCGTCGCCGCTGTTCTTCCTCAAGGTCGTTGAAGTTCCCGCGTGCCCCGGTGACGGCGATCTGGAGCGCCTCGATCTGCAGGCCCAGGTTCTTGGAGAGTGCCGTCAGGCGCTCGTGGACGCTCTCGTAGGCGGCGTGGAGGCCCGTGGCCTCGTCGAACCGCCCCACCCCCTTGAACGACGCCTCCGAGAGGCGGTGCGCTCCCACTTTCTTGGCGCTGCCCTGTGAGTCCTCGAAGTCGGACAGTGCGGCGTCGACACGCTTCTTGAACTCTCCGAGCGACTCCAGAGTGACCTTGAGAGCCACGCGCTCCGCAGCAGGCACGATGCCGCCTTCCCCGTTCCCCGTTGGTAAAGCCATCGAGTGGTGTACAGGCGGTGGCCTGATCAACACGCTCGATGACCACTGTAGCCATTGTGTAAATCGCGGCCAACTGAACTTTGTGTTGCGTGAGTTACGAAGTTGTCGAGACACCGTCAGAAGCCCGACCTGAACCCCATTGAAGTGCCTTGAAGCGGTGCAAGTCGCATGGGTTCCATCGTGCTTGGCCACCCGTCGGGTCATCCCAACGGGAAAAATGCCCCGCGTGGCTCGATATTTGCGATGCTGAAGCGTGCCCTCCGCTCGGCCCTCGCTCAGGGGCTCCCGTCATGCCGACGCCCGCCGCGCGCCCACCTCGCTGGGGGTACTCCCCCACGGTGAACGCGGCGACCGCCCACCCGCCGCCCCACGCGGCGCACGTCGGCATGACGGGAGCCGCGATGAGGAAGAGTGCTCGGCCTGCGAGGGGCAGGCCCACGGTACGAGGTGGTGCCCAGGCCGGGGTGCGGGTCGCCGTCGGGGTCCCCGCGGGCCGCGGCGCGGGTAGGTCGGAAGGGCTCTTGATGCGACGCCACACGTCGTCCTTGAGTCTGATGAAGTCATCCCCGGTTTCCGACAGGACGTGGCCGCTGCACCGCAACACGCCGTCGGCCACGCCGTGGTCGTGGTTGTCCTCGCTCCAGTGCTCGTGGAAGGCGTGGTCGATCCCGCCCGTCGCCCCGACCACCACCACCGCACCGCCGACCCCGGCCGCCACGGCGACGGGGGCGGTGCAGGGCGCCAGGGGCACCAGGCCCGCCGTCACCGCCGTACCCGCTACCAGGCCCGCCACGTTGGCCCCGCCGTCGACCGTGACGGAGTGCTGCCGGGACCATCCTTCGGCGTGGTCGTCCGAGGCTTCCAGGAGCCCGCAGGCGCCGGCCGTGGTGACGTCCGGGACCGGGACTTCCTTGAGGAGGTCGTGCGTACGGCGGCTTCGGTCACGGGACGGTGGAACTCCCGGTACGCCGTTGCCGTCGGGCCGCTCCGAGCTGCGCCGACCCGGCTCGATCCGGTCGACGACCGCGTCCGTGCGCTCGACCCGCTGGTCGAGGTGGTCCCGCGTGTCGTCCAGGTCGCCGACGAGCTTCGTCAGGTCACCGGACCAGATGCGGAGGCTCTCCGCATTCCCCCGCATTCCCCCGCGCTCCCCCACCCTCGCTCCGCCCTCGCTCACTCCGCGCCCGCGGCCCCCGCACCCTCCGTGCCCTCCTCCGTGCGTCCCTCAGCGCCACCGCCGTGCCTCCGAGTCCCGCGACCAGGACCACCGCGCCCACGGCCACGTACGTGGCGAGGCGGGCGTTGCGTTCCTCGGCTGTCTCGCCGAGCTGGAACCTGGCCGGGGTGGGGGCTTCCGCTTTGCTCAGGCCCTGTTGGGGGTCGGGGGACTCGATGGGCTGTTCGTCCTGCGTCAGGGCGAGTACGGGGTCCACCACGCCCCAGCCGACCAGCCGGTCGTGGCCCGCGACCGTGCGTTCCGCGGTCTGTTCGATCTGGGCGACGATCTGCCGGGCCGTCCACGTGGGGTGCTTGGCCTTGATCAGGGCCGCGACACCGGCGACGTACGGCGCGGAGAAACTCGTACCGTTGTCGGAGCAGTGGCCGCCCTTGGGGACGGTGGAGATCATGTCGACGCCCGGCGCGGCCACGCCGACGAACTCGCCGGACTGGGAGAAGGAGGCGCGTTCGTTGTTGCGGTCGGAGGCGGCGACCGCGAGGACGCCCTTGTAGGAGGCCGGGTAGGTCTCCTTGACGTTGCCGCCGAGGCCGTCGTTGCCTGCCGAGGCCACGACGACGATGTTCCGGGCCAGGGCCTCGTTGATCGCCAGTTCCAGGCCGGAGGACGGCTTCATCGCCTTCGACGTGTCCTGGGAGATGTTGATGACGCCCGCGCCGGCCTGGACGGCGTGGCGGATCGCCGCGGCCAGGCTGTCGGTGTCGCCGTGGCCCTCCGCGTCGTTCTGCTGGATCGGGATGATCGTCGCCTCGGGGGCCAGGCCCACGAAGCCGGTGCCCTCGGCGGGGCGGGCCGCGATGATGCCGGCGACCTTGGTGCCGTGGCCGACGGTGTCCGTGGTGCCGTTCTCCTTGCCCCGCTCGATCGGGTTGCCGTCGTCGTCCTTGAGGTTCTTCGGCAGGAAGTTGTGGCCGCTCTTGACGTCGACGGCGTCAGTGAGCTGGGGGTTCGTCACGTCCACGCCGGTGTCGATGACCGCCACGCGTACGTTCCTGCCCTTGGACTGTCTCCACAGTTCGTCCAGGAGGACGCGTTGCAGGGACCAGGGGCGGCCCGGGTACTTGCCATTGGGGAACGCGCACTGGTCCGAGTACGGGAGGTCGGCCGCCGCCGCGGGAGGTGCGAGGAGGACGGGCACGGTCGTGAGCAGGGCCGCGGCGATCACCGTCGCCGTACGGAGGAGGGGCACGGGTCGTCGCATGTCCTGGCCCGCCCCTCAGGAACCCTGCGGCTGACGTGCCGCCGTCGTCGACAGCCGTGGCCCGGTGGGCAGGAACTCCGACCAGGCGGCGGGGATCGGCGCGGGGTCGACCTCCTTGTAGCCGAGTTGGGTCTGGGCCTGCTGGGCGCCCTGCTGAGTCTGCCCGCGCTCCTTGGCCGTCGTACCGATACCGGCGTCGTCCGAGCCGCTGTCGGCGTTGGACTGGAGTACGTAGCGCAGCCCGGTGTCGGTGACGAGGAAGACGGGGCCCGCCTTGGTCTCCTTGCCCTGGAACTGACGGTAGAGCTGGCCGGATCCGGGCGTGACGTAGGCGCTGGAGGAGCCGGTGGGGAGCTTGGCCGGGAAGTCGGTGCCCGCCCAGGTGCTCAGGGTCGTGGCGCCCGAGTCGTTCACGCCGCGCAGGACGTTGCAGACGGTGCTGCGGCTGCCGGCCCCGCCGGAGGCCTCGTTGACGGGTTCGGGAATCTCGGTGGGCCAGACGTGTTCGGTGCCGTACGCCGTGCCGGGCACGATGTCGCCGGGGCTGACCTCTGTGGCGTGGCCGGCCTGGCCGAGGGGGGCGAGATCCTCGCTGAACAGCAGGAGTTGGGCGACGAACGCCGAGACGGGGGCGACCCGGCCCGGCAGCACCACGTAGTACTGGTCGGTCTTGAGCACGGGGGCCTTGAGCACCATGCCGACCTTGTCGGTCGCCTCGTCCAGCTGACCGGGGGCACCGGCCGCGGTACCGACCTTCCCGGAGATCTCCGGGAAGGTGATCGCGTCGCCGGTGTGCAGGGTGGCGAGCCACTCGTCGGAGACCTTCTGGGGCGCCCGGCCGGAGCCGACCACGGCACGCAGCAGCAGTTCGTCGGCCTTGCCGATGGAGTACGCCCGTCCGCCCGTGTCCACGACGTAGCGGTCGCCCTCCGGATCGGCGACGTACAGGAGTTGACCTCCCGTCAGCTTCTCGCCCTTGCCCTCGGTCGCCTTCGTGTCCCGGGAGGCGAGGACCAGGGCCGCCTTCTGGATCGACTCACCGCCCGCGGCGGGGCGTTCGCAGACCGCCCAGCGCTTCTCCTGGCCCGCCTCGGACGCCGAGGGCAGACGGTCGGGAGCGTACGGGATGCCGATGGTGACGCCGTGCGGGATCTTGCCGTCGTCGAGAACGGACTCGGCGACGGTCACGACCTCGCCCTGGCCGTCGGCGAGGAGCAGTTTGGCGGACGCCATGTTGAGGACCGGGTGCAGCTGGACCTGGCCGTCGGTCGTCAGGATCACGTACCGCGTGGTCGATTCACTGGCGACGATCACCTTCGACTCGGGTTCGTTCCAGCCCTTGGGCGCGGTCGGCTTGAACATGCCCCATGCCCCGAAGACGGCGAGGACGATCACGCCCACGATGATGCCGGGGAGGATCGAACGCAGCGGGCGGGGCGCGCCTTCCTCCGACCCGTCGGGCGACGACTGCAGGAACGCCGCCAGCATCCGGCGCTTCGCGAAGGTGTAGGCATTGAGCTGGTCGCGCCGAGATGCCATCTGTGCCTGTCTCTCCCCGTGTTCACATGGGCCGCGCCCGCCGGGGCGACCTGCTCCCCCGCCTCCGATGTCAGAGCGGCCCCCTACTATGCCTGGTATCCGAGGGGACTTGCGGAGCGGGTAGGGTACGCGGGCCTTCAAGGGCCTTGTGTGGTGCTGAAACGCCAGCGAGTTGTGAGCAGAACGGGGGGACGGA
Organism: Streptomyces sp. NPDC032822; assembly: GCF_055578825.1. Lineage (NCBI taxonomy): Bacteria > Bacillati > Actinomycetota > Actinomycetes > Kitasatosporales > Streptomycetaceae > Streptomyces > Streptomyces sp. NPDC032822. Next base: position 29,421 of record NZ_JBVIOL010000009.1, read on the forward strand.
GTGATGGCTTCCGGAACGCGCGCCCGGTCCGGTGACCGATCACGGACAGGGGGCTCCTCAGCGCCTCGACGGACGCCGGCGGCGCCCCGGCGGGCCGCGGCCCAGCGGCCGGTTCCGCCGGGCGCCCTCCATCTCAGGGTGCGTTCGGGTCAGGTCGGGGCATTCCGGTTGCAACGCGTTGTGCTGCTGGAGATCGCGCTCGCCGTCGTCCTCGTCGGGTGGGTTGTCGGCACCGTGGCGCTGGTGGCGTCGGTCGTCGTCGCCGTCTGTCTGGTGCTGCTCTCCTTCTTCCGTCGCCGCGGGCGCTCACTGCCCGAATGGCTCGCCACCGCGCGGGCGTTGCGCGCACGGCAGCGCCGGGCCGCGACCACGCCGATCCCGGAGGGCACCGAACCGGGGCTGGCACCGGCCGTGGAGTGCGATCCGACGCTGCGGACGTACACGTACGCCGGTCGTGACCGCCGCTCCGTCGGAGTCGTCGGGGACGGCACGTTCGTCACCGCCGTCCTTCAGGTGGAGGCCGACGCCACCGCCCTGCGCGCCGAGCGGAACCGGCAGCCACTGCCGGTCGCGCTGGTGTACGACGCGCTGGACGTCGACGACATCCGCCTGGAGTCGGCGCAGATCGTGCTGCACACGCAGCCCGCGCCCGCACTCCATCTTCCCCGGCAGTCGGTGGCCGTCGCCAACTACGCGCCCCTGCAGGAGCAGACGGGCGCGCCCGCCGTGCGCATCACCTGGATCGCGTTGAAGCTCGACCCGGAGCTGTGCGCGGAGGCGGTGGAGGCGCGCGGCGGTGGTCTCCTCGGGGCGCAGAAGTGTGTCGTCCGCGCCGCCGACCACCTCGCGAGCCGGCTGACCGGGGCCGGGTTCCGGGCCGGTCTCCTCGACGAGGAGGAGCTGACCTCCGCCATCGCCACCTCGGCCTGCGCCAACCCGCTGGTGACGGCGGAGGCCGGGCGGACGGACACCCGGGAGCGGCGGACCGAGGAGTCCGGCCGCAGCTGGCGCTGCGACAACCGCAGACACACCACGTACTGGATCCGCCGGTGGCCGACGCTGGGCGGCGAACGCGCGCCCTCGCTCCCGCAGTTGGTAGCGCTGGTCACGGCCGTCCCCGCGCTCGCCACCACCTTCAGTCTCACCCTCACGCGCGGGGACCGGCGCGAGGTCGCGCTGACCGGCCACCTGCGGGTGACCGGGCGCAGCGACGACGAACTCGTCGCGGCCCGACGGGCGGTGCAGGGCGCGGCCCGGCACACCGGCACCGGACTCGCCCGCCTCGACCGGGAACAGGTGCCCGGCATGCTCGCCACCCTGCCGCTCGGAGGTGTCCGATGACGGCGCCGACCGGGCGCGCCGGACAGACGGCCACCCGTCGCGGCGAGGACCGGCCCACCACCACACAGCGGGCGCGCGATCTGCTCCGCAGCGGCCTGGGGCTGATCGGCCCGCGGCACGCACGGCACTGTCTGCCCGTGGAACAGCTGGACGCGCTCACGCTGCCCATCGGCGACGACGGCGTGGTCATCGGCGTGGACGCGGACGGCCGGCCCGCCGTACTGGGGCTCAACCGTCCGACTCCTTACGACGTCGTCCTCATCGGCGGTCTGTGGACCGCCCAGGTCATCGCGCTCAGGGCGGCGGCGACGGGGGCGCGCGTGGCCGTGGAGACCGGGCGACCGCAGGCCTGGATGCAGATGGTGCACGCGATGGGCGGCGGGCAGAACGGCCTGGCGGTGTACGACGTCGGGCGGGTGCCGCCGCAGGGCACCTCGGCCGGTACACCGGTACTGGTGGTGCGGGACTGCGGGATGCGCCCGCCGCGCGGCCGGGTCGTCTCCGGCCCCTGGCAGGCCGTACTCACCCTGCTGCCGTACCTCAGCCCGGTCGCCCCGCGACTGCTCAGACAGGCGCGGCTCGTCGGCGTCCAGCGCATCTCGCCGGACGAGTCCGCGGAACTGGGCCGTACCCTGGCGTTGCCCCGGGCGGAGAGGGACGCGCTGCCCGGTCTCTCCGACGGTCTCACGCTCTGGTGCACCGACGGCGACCGGCAGTACGTGTTGACGCAGCCCACCGATGCCGAGATCGGATTGTTGGGTATGCCTCGAAGGATGGACTGAATCAGCCATCACCTGACGCGAATTGACCATTCGGGGGCGATTGTTCCGCTTTGCCCCGCTCCACGGCACCCTTTATCAGGCGGTTTGCTCGCCTGAACTGGCGTCTTACCGGGCCTTCGGGGACGGTTGTGGTGCCGGAGGCAGGCCCTCAGGGATGGACGGGCCTGCCGAGGCGGGGCGCATGGTGATTAGGCTGGTACCGGGCGCGAGGCCAGAACCCGTGGACCGGGCGTCGGCGCCCCTGGGGGAAGCCGGTGGATCGGACGACCTCGAACGACCAAGGCAGACACGTAATGGTCGCCCCGGCACCGCACAAGGGTGCGCATGGGTGCTCGACCACACCAGGAGGAATTGTGAGCAGCGATCGGGACGGGATCCGCGGGGGCTGGGCCTCACCCGACGATGACCAGCCCGATGCGGAATCGGCTGTCGACATGACCGGCGAGTTCACCATCGACTACGCGCCGCCCGCTTGGTACACGCAGAACGCGGGCGACGGGGCGCCGGGACAGTCCGGCCAGTCGGGACAGGACGCGTCCGGCTCGGCCGAGGGTGCCTCGGGGCCCGCTGCCGCCGTTCCGGCGACGCCGGACAGCGCGTTTCCGGTGGCGCCTCCGACGCAGGGTCCGGCTTCGACGCCGCCTCCGCCTCCGTCTCCGGTGAGCGAGCCGGTTACCCCGCACCTGCCGCCCGCGAGCGGTGGCTTCCAGCTGCAGCAGCCGCAGGGCTTCCCTCCGGTGGGACCGGCACAGGGCCAGGGACCGGCCCAGGGGCACGGTCAGAACCAGGGCCAGGGCCAGGGCCAGTGGTCTCCGGCCGTGCCCGAGGCACACACCGCCCCGCCTGCTCCGGCCGCGCCTCCGGTCGCCGCTGCCCCGCCGGTCTCCCCCGCCCCGCCCGTCGCACCCGCTCCGCCCACCCCCTCGGCCTCCCCTTTCCCGGCCTTCGGTGAGGACGAGTCCGGCACCGGCGACCTGGGGAGCGGTGCCACCATGCGCTTCTCCGCCGCCGCCCTGCAGCAGGAGATCGCGGGACTCGCAGCCGCCGCCCACGCAGAGTCGGGCACCGGAACCGGGCAGAGCCCTGCCGAGAAGAGCGAGGGCGAGGCCACAGCAGACGGCTCTCCCGACGCCGCTGCCCCTGCCGTTGCCGGCGCCGATGCCAATGTCGACACCGATGCCGATGCCGAACAGGCTCCGGCCGCCTCTCCCGACGGCGGTGCCGACGGTACGGCTGCGGACTCGGCCGACGCCGGGACCAGCACCAGCACTGGATCCGACGCCGACACCGACAGCGATGCCGGTACGGACGACGGCGTGGACGTCGCGAGCGACCCGGACGCGCCGTCCGGCGACGACGCGGAGGCCCCGGCCGCCGTGTCCGACGACACCACTCCGGCCGAAGGCGAGACCGAGCCCAAGCCCGAGACGGGACCCCAGCCGCAGCCCGAGCCCGAGGCTGCCGCCGAGGGCAACGGCGACGACTCCACCGCTGCGACCGCCGATCCCGCCCCCGGCGCCGCCCCGCAGCCCGCCCCCTCCGCGTGGACTCCCCCGCCCGCACCGCAGGCCGGTGTGCCTCCGCTGCCGCCGTCGTACCAGCCGGCCGCCCCCGCTGCCGCCCCCCAGTGGCCCGTGCAGCAGGAGCCGACCGCGCCCGCGCCGCAGCCCGCGTACCCCGCCCAGGGGCAGCAGCCGCCCTTCCAGCCGCAGGCACCGCAGCCTGCGCCGACCCCCTGGCACCAGAACCAGCCCGGCGTGCCGACGCCGCCCGGCCCGGAGGCCCCACCCGCACAGCCACAACCGCAGCCACAGCCCGGCTACGGCTTCCCGCACCCCGGCGCCCCGAGCCAGCAGCAGCCCCCCGCACAGGGCGGCTACGGCTTCCCCCAGCCGCCGGCCCCCAACGCCCAGGGCGGGTACGGCTTCCCGCAGCCCCCCGCGCCCAACGCCCAAGGTGGCTACGGCTTCCCGCAGCCGCCCGCGCAGCAGGGTCACCCCGGCCGGCAGCCGCACCCGGCCCAGCACCAGGGCGCCCCGCACCAGCAGCCCGACGGCCAGAACCAGGGCCAGGCCCAGCCGTTCCCCCAGCACCCCCAGCCGCCTCAGCAACCGCACCACCAGGCGCAGCAGCCCCAACACCCCCAGCAGGCACCCCACTCACCCCAGGGCCAGCCGGCGGTGGACCCCCGCACCGGTGCCGCCTGGCCGCAGGCCGTCCAGCACGACCAGCGCCAGCCGGCCAACCCCGGTGCAGCGCCCCTCGGTTACACCGCCGCCGTGGAGCTGTCCTCCGACCGGCTGCTCAACAGCAAGAAGCAGAAGGCGAAGAGCAGCCGCCCGGCGGCCGGCTCCAAGTTCAAGCTGGGCGGGAAGAAGGAGGAGGCCGAGCGGCAGCGGAAGCTGGACCTCATCCGCACGCCGGTCCTGTCCTGCTACCGGATCGCCGTGATCAGCCTCAAGGGCGGTGTCGGCAAGACGACCACGACCACCGCGCTCGGCTCCACGCTCGCCACCGAGCGGCAGGACAAGATCCTCGCGATCGACGCCAACCCGGACGCCGGCACGCTCGGCCGCCGGGTCCGCCGCGAGACCGGGGCCACGATCCGCGACCTCGTCCAGGCGATCCCGTACCTCAACTCGTACATGGACATCCGGCGGTTCACCTCCCAGGCCGCGTCCGGCCTGGAGATCATCGCCAACGACGTCGACCCGGCCGTGTCGACCACGTTCAACGACGAGGACTACCGGCGCGCGATCGACGTGCTCGGCAATCAGTACCCGATCATCCTCACCGACTCCGGTACCGGTCTGCTGTACAGCGCGATGCGCGGGGTGCTCGACCTCGCCGACCAGCTCATCATCATCTCGACGCCGTCCGTGGACGGTGCGAGCAGCGCCAGTACGACCCTCGACTGGCTGTCCGCGCACGGGTACGCCGACCTGGTCTCACGGTCCCTCACGGTCATCTCGGGGGTCCGCGAGACCGGCAAGATGATCAAGGTCGAGGACATCGTCAGCCACTTCGAGACGCGCTGCCGCGGTGTCGTCGTAGTCCCCTTCGACGAGCATCTCTCCGCCGGCGCCGAGGTCGACCTCGACATGATGCGGCCGAAGGTGCGGGAGTCCTACTTCAACCTCGCGGCGCTGGTCGCCGAGGACTTCGTACGGCACCAGCAGTTGCACGGTCTGTGGACGTCCAACGGCAACCCGCCCCCGGTGGCGGCCCCGCCGATGCCGGGCCAGCAGATGCCGGGCCAGCCATACGGGCAACCGGGACAGCCCGGGCAGCAGGGTCAGCCCTACCCGCAGCAGCCCCACCCCGGGCAGCAGTACCCGCCGCAGGGCCAGCCCTACGCCCAGCCGGGCCAACCGCCCGCCGCACCCGGCCAGCCGTACCCGCAGCAGTATCCGCAGCAGGGCTACGGCTACCCCCAGCCGGGACAGCAAGGTGGGCAGACCCCGCCCCCGCCGCCTCCGCAGCAGTAGGCACAGCCTCATGCGAAGGGCGGCCGGCGCCTGACAAGGCACCGGCCGCCCTTCGGCGTCAGGGGGTGACCGCTACTCGACGATCTCCTGCGCCGCCACCAGCTCCCGGCAGCGCTTGACGTCCTCGGCCATCTGCTCCAGCAGCGCGTCCAGCGTGTCGAACTTCGCCTGGCCGCGGACGTAGGCGAGGAAGTCGACGGCGACATGCAGGCCGTAGAGGTCGAGGCCGACGCGGTCGATGGCGTACGCCTCCACCGTGCGCTCGGTGCCGTCGAACTGGGGGTTGGTGCCCACGGAGATCGCGGCGGGCATCGCCTCGCCCTGGGTGTGCAGCCAGCCGGCGTAGACGCCGTCGGCCGGGATCGCGGTGTGGGGCAGCGTCTCGACGTTGGCGGTCGGGAAACCGAGCTCCCGGCCCCGCTGAGCCCCGCGGACGACGATGCCCTCCACCCGGTGCGGGCGGCCCAGGATCTCGCCGGCGCCCTCGACATCGCCCTCGGCGACCAGACGCCGGGTGAGGGTCGAGGAGAACGGCTCGCCGCCGCCCGCGGTGCCGGACACGTACAGGTCGACGACCTCGACCTCGAAGTCGTAGACCTTGCCCTGTTCGGCGAGGAAGTCCACGTTCCCCGCGGCCTTGTGGCCGAAGCGGAAGTTGGGGCCCTCGACGACCGCCCTGGCGTGCAGCTTGTCGACCAGGACCTTGACGACGAAGTCGGCCGGGGAGAGCTTCGAGAACTCCTTGGTGAAGGGGAGGATCAGGACCGCGTCCACGCCCAGCTCGGCCATCAGTTCGGCGCGGCGGTGGTGCGGGGCCAGCAGCGGCGGATGGCTGCCGGGGCGGACGACCTCGCTGGGGTGCGGGTCGAAGGTGACGACGACCGCGGGGACGCCCAGTTCCCGGGCCCGGTCCACGGCGTGCCGGATGATCAGCTGGTGTCCGCTGTGGACTCCGTCGTAGGAACCGATGGTGACGACGCTGCGCCCCCAGTCCTCGGGGATGTCCTCCAAGCCACGCCAGCGCTGCACTGTGACTGCTCCTCGTCGCAAACTCGTCGAACCCGTGTCCGGGGTTGTCTCTTACGCAGGACTAAGGGTGCCATGCCGGGTGCTTCCGGCCCGCATCGGCATGGACCCTGTGACCCGGCGCACGTACGACCGGGCGTACGCACCCCGTCGTACATCACCCGGTCAGGCGGGCACCCCCACGCCCGCCAGGTTCTCGATCATCCGGCGGGCGCTCGGCCCGACCACCGCCGCCCATTCCTCCGGGGTCTCGGTCAGCCAGCCCGCCACCAGCGCGGCGAAGCCGGGGAGGTGCCGCCCCAGGTCGACGAGACCGCGGTCGAAGCGGGTCGCGCCGTCCGGGGTGCGGACGAGGAGCAGCCCGGTGCGGTGGACCAGGCCGCGGGCGACCAGGGGCTCGGTGTCCGCGCGCGAGGCCGCCGCGTGCAGGACGGCCATCAGGACGGACGGGTCGTCTTCGCGGGCCAGGAGGAGTTCGAGGAGTTCTCGGCGCAGCGGGCGGGATGCGGGGGTGCCGGCGGCGGCGAGCACGGTCGCGAGGGCGCCGCGCACCCGTTCGGGGCCGCCGTCCAGCAGACCGCTGACCAGGGGAAGGAGGACCGCCCGGGCGGTGGGGCCGTGGTCGAGGCGCCGGTCCGTGTACGCCGCCACGTCCCCGGCGGTCTCGGGGTGCCGCTCCACCGCCTCCCGTACGAGGACGGCGACCCGGCGGGCCAGGGCGGGCGTGGTGACGTCGGCGAGCGTCCGCAGGGCGGCCCCGGCGTCCGGACGGCGCAGCCGGTCCCGGAAGGCGTCCAGGACCGGCTCCGGGTGGGTCGCCAGGGCGGGCACCAGTGCGCTCGGCGGCAGTTGCGGGTCGCCGGCCGCGAAGTGCCCGAGCGCCTGCGGGAGATGACGGGCCCGGGTGTGCGGATCGCGGACCAGCAGGGCGAGCGCGCCGCCGTGCAGGGTGCAGTCGGCGGGGCGGGCGAGCAGCGACAGGGCCGCGTAGCGCAGGAGTTCACGGTCGGCGTCGGTGTGTACGTGCGGGGCGGCGCGCAGGCCGTACGCCACCGCCGCGACCCGTCGTGCGGGCCGCTCGTCGTGCGCCCACCGGTCCACGGCCCGGCACACGGCCGACGGCTCGTCCTCGGCCAGGACGGCGAGTAGTTCGTCGGCCCGGCCGTGCGCGCTGTCGACGAGCACCTCCGTGAGGTCGTCCAGGGCGCGGTGTCGGTGCGTGTGCAGCAGTGCCTGCGCGGCCTTCGCCACGGTCGCGTGCGGGGTGGCGGGCAACGGCCGCTCGTCGTCGAACCACCGGGCGAGACGCGGTTGTACGGCGGTGGCGTCGGCGGTGAGCAGCCGGGCCACGGCGTCCAGGAACCGCGGTCCGGCCTCGTGCGGCGGGCCGTCGGCGAGGACCAGGCGGCGCAGCAGGTCAAAGCGGGTGTCCTCGGGCAGCGGCAATCCGGTCCAGAAGTCCGGCCCGAACTCGGCGGGCAACGGCCGGGCCTGCTGCCGCCAGGCCACCATCCGGTCGGTGAGCAGACGCAGGACCGGGATGTACGGCGTCACGTCGGGCACCCGGCCGAGCACGTCGGCGAGCAGCCGGGCGGCCCACCAGGAGTGCGGGTCGGCATCGAGGGCGTACGTCAACTCCTCCATGCGGCGGGCGAGTTGACGGGTGCCGTGCTGGCGGGCGAGGAGCAGCAGGGCCTGCACGACGGGGCCGATGCGGTGGTGCGGCACGGGGAGCGGGTGCTCGGCGTGCGGGTGGGTGCGGCGGCGGTGGACCAGGGCGCGCAACGCCTCGTCCAGGTCGAGGTGCGTGCCCTGGATCCAGTCGGCGAGTTCCTCGTGGGCGAAGCGGTAGCCGCCGCCGGCGGGGACGAGGAGGCCCTCGGTGAGGACGGCGGAGGCCCAGCCGGTGCCGCCGCCGAGCCGCGCCGGTGCCTGACCCCACGGGAACACCGCCTCGAACGACTCCCGGTCCAGCTCGCCCTGTCCGGGGCCGAGGCTGCGGCGGGCGGCCTCGTGGACCTGACCGGAGACCTTGGCGGCGAGACGGCGTACGGCGGTGCCGCGCAGGCCGTTCTCCGCGGCCAGCCGGACGGCGATACGCAGGCACATCAGGTCGAGGTGGGCCGAGAAGACGTCGTGGCGGTCGAGAGAGGAGCCGGGGACGTCGGGGGCGTCGAGGTGGGCGGCGCGGATCTCCGAGAGGAGACGGAGGGTGAGGGGGTGGCGGGCGTCGGCGTCGTGGAGGACGCCCTCGGGGATGCGATAGCGGGCGCGGGCCTGGCGGGCCTCGTGTTCGTGCAGGTCACCGAGGTGGACGCGGGGTGGGAGCGAGGGAGTGGTCTCGTCGGGCGAGGCCGCCGGGTGCAGCAGCTCCGCCGGGAACCTCACGCCCTCCCAGTACTCCTCCCGGCACGCGACCACCATCCGCGCCCCCGTCTCCCGCAGCCACGTCGCCGTCCCCTCGGTCCACTCCGCGAGGCGGTGTGCCAGGACGGGCGGCATCTCCTCGGGGCCGTCGAGGAGGAGCAGGAGGGGGCGGCCGGCGGTGTGGGCGAGCCGGGCGAGGCGTTCGGGGGTGGTGTCGCCGAGGTCGGCCGCAAGGGTGAGGCCGGTGCCGCGCTCGGCACCTCCGGCGCCCACCTCGGTCCTGTCCGTCCGGTCGCCCGCCGCCTGGTCCGGGGCCGCGACGATCCGGGCCGCCCGGTCCAGGGCCCGCCGCGCCGCGTCCGCCACCGAGCCGTCCTCGTCCTTCAGGTCGGCCCCGCGCAGCCACAACGTGGGCGCCGGTTCCGCACTCCGGTGACGGCGGGCGGCGAGGGCGGCGAGGGCGGTCGTGCGCCCGCTGCCGGGCGCCCCGACCAGTCCGAGCACAACGGCCGCCCCCTCGACGAACGCCCCGAACTCCGCGACGACGCCTCCCCGTTCCACCGGCTCCACGATCCCTGTCCCGCCGAAATCGACACCGCCGCCGAAACCGTCACCGGTCCCCGCACCCGCACCCGCACCCGGCCAACCTCCGCCCACCCCACCGGACCCGACGCACGCCCCGCCGAATCCCACCCCCAGCCCGCTGGTGCACGCCCCCGGCCACCCCTCCTCCGCCGTCCGCCCCACATACCCCGCCAGCACGCCCGCCGGCCCGTCCTGTCCCACCGACGTGGCCGTCAGTTCCAGCACTCCCGCCAGGTTGAGGTCGACGCCGTACGCGGGGACGGTGGCGGCGTTCGTCGCGAGCAGGTCGGCGAGGGGGCCGGGCGGGGCGGGGTGCAGGGGTACCGCGAAGCCGACGTCGCGGTGGCCGCTCTGCAGGGCCGTGCCGAGGACGCCGATCACCGCTCCGGTCGCCGCGTCGAGGACGGGCCCGCCCGCGGCCCCGCCCCCCAGTCGCAGGGCGTCACGGCCCGCCGTGCCCATCGCCAACTCCAGGACGTCGCCGAGGAGATGGAAGCGGTCGGTGGCGGTGTACGTGACCGGGGTCGCCGCCAGTACGCGGGCCGCGCGCCAGCAGCCGGCGGGGACCCGCACATAGGTGCCGGCGCCGATCCGGTCCCGCACGGTGACGGGCAGCGGGTCCACACCGAGGCCCTCGGTGCGGACGAGGGCCAGGTCCAGGTCCGGCAGGGGGGTCACCGCGTCCGCGCTCACGACGCAGCTGCGGTCCCCGGCGGCGTGCAGGACCAGCCGGGGCAGGCCGTCGACGGTCTCGTGGCTGGTGACGACCGTGCCGTGGTGGTCGGCCACGAAGCCGGTGCCACGGGGGCGGCCGGCGAGGTCGTGGATGCGGACGAGGGAGTCGTCGCGCCCGGGCCCCTCGCCCGGGCCCTCTCCCGATGCCTGTGCCGGTCCCCCGCGGTCGTCCCGTCGGTTCGGCCGTGCGGTACCGCGGGCGTCCCCGGTCCGCGCACCCCGTCCCGCCATGGTCGAGCCTCCCCGCCGTACCCGCACGCCTGCACACATGCCTGTCCGCCGTACGCATGCACGTGCCTGATCCGACGGTAGGCGCGGGATGATCAGCCGGACAGATCGCACGACGAACGCGCCCCCGTCCGCTCCCCCGGTTCACTCCGAGCGCCTGCCCGGACGGGTGAATGGACGGGGGCGGCTGGATACACCCTAGGGGTGGGGGAACCGAGGGGGACCGTGGAGCGGCGGCAGTGACGACCCCGTGATCGCCGCTCCACGGGCGGAATCCGCGCCGTGCGGGTGTCCTCGTCTCAGCCGAAGACGGCGAGGCTCTTGGCCTTGCCCTTCTGCTCCTCGACGAGGGCGAGGAAGCCGCCGTCGGGGTCGAAGACGGCCACCGCGCCCTTGCCGGCGTACGTGTCGGGCATCTCCAGCCGTACGCCGTTCAGCAGCAGCCCGGCCCGCTTGGCGTCCACGTCCCAGCGGGGGAACGCGGCCGTCGCGGCCTCGGCGATCGGCATCACGACCAGTTCCTTCTGGAGCTCGTCGAGCGTCTTCGCGGTGTCCAGCTTGTACGGCCCCACCCGGGTGCGGCGCAGCGCCGTGAGGTGACCTCCGACGCCCAGGCCGGCGCCCAGGTCGCGGGCGAGGGCCCGGATGTAGGTGCCGGACGAGCAGACCACCGACACGACCAGGTCGAGCACGGGGGTGCCGTCCTCGGCGACGGCGTCCCGGACGTCGTACACCGCGAAGGAGGAGACGGTGACGGGCCGGGCGGGGATCTCGAACTCCTCGCCCTCCCGGGCCCGCTTGTAGGACCGCACTCCGTCGATCTTGATGGCGCTGACCTTCGAGGGCACCTGCATGATGGCGCCGGTGAGCTGGGCGATCCCGGCGTCGACGGCGTCGCGGGTGACCTTCGAGGCGTCGACCGACCTCGTGATCTCGCCCTCGGCGTCGTCGGTCAGGGTCGTCTGGCCCAGGCGGATCGTGCCCAGGTACTCCTTCTCGGTGAGCGCGAGGTGCCCGAGGAGCTTGGTCGCCCTCTCCACGCCGAGGACGAGGACGCCCGTCGCCATCGGGTCGAGGGTGCCGGCATGGCCGACCCGTCGGGTGCGGGCGATGCCGCGCATCTTGGCCACGACATCGTGCGAAGTGAAGCCCGACGGCTTGTCGACGATGACAAGGCCGTCGGGCGTCCGGTTCTGCTGGGTCATTCGGCGACGTCGTCCTCGTCCTCGCCCGGCTTCTTGTACGGGTCCGCCTCACCGGCGTAGGCGGCGCCGGCCGAGACCTCGCGCACCTTCTCGTCGGACTGGCGTGCCTTGTCGAGGAGGTCCTCGATGGTCTTGGCGGTGTCGGGGAGCGCGTCGGCCACGAAGGTCAGCGTCGGCGTGAACTTCACGCCCGCCGCCGCGCCGACCGCCGAGCGGAGCACGCCCTTGGCGCTCTCCAGGCCGACGGCCGCGGCCGCCCGCTCCTCGTCGTCCCCGTACACCGTGTAGAAGACGGTCGCCTCCCGCAGGTCACCGGTGACCCGGGTGTCCGTGATGGTGACGTGCGAACCGAGCCGCGGGTCCTTGATCCCGCGCTGCAGCTTCTGGGCCACCACCTCTCGGATGAGGTCCGCCAGCCTCTTAGCCCGCGCGTTGTCGGCCACTGGTCCGTCTCCTTACGTGCAATCTCTTGTTGCTTCAGTCTTCGTCGCTGTGGACCCTGCGTCGAACCGAGAGCAGTTCCACCTCGGGCCGCCCGGCGACCAGCCGCTCGCAGCGGTCCAGTACGTCCGTGAGGTGTCCCGTGTCCCCGGCGACCACCGCGAGCCCGATCTCGGCCCTGCGATGGAGGTTCTGGTTGCCCGTCTCCGCCACGCTCACCGCGTACTTGCGATGGAGCTCGGCCACGAGGGGACGGACGAGGGAGCGCTTCTCCTTGAGCGAGTGGACGTCGCCGAGAAGCAGGTCGAAGGACAGAGTCCCCACATACATGTGTGCCCGGATGTCCCGCCGGTTCGGGGTACGGGCGCCGCGCTCCGACGCCGATACGGGAACCGTACACGCAACGGCCGGGGCCGATCGACGGAAATAAACTCCCGCCGACCGGCCCCGGTCGCGCGCTGCTGGGATCAGCCTCGCGGCTTCTCGCGCATCTCGTACGTCGCGATGACGTCGTCGACCTTGATGTCGTTGAAGTTGCCGAGGTTGATACCGCCCTCGAACCCTTCGCGGAGCTCGGTGACGTCGTCCTTGAAGCGGCGCAGACCGGAGATGTTGAGGCTCTCCGCGATGACCTTGCCGTCGCGGACGAGGCGCGCCTTGGTGTTGCGCTTGACCTCTCCGGACCGGACCAGGACACCGGCGATGTTGCCGAGCTTGGACGACTTGAAGACCTCGCGGATCTCCGCCGTGCCGAGCTCGACCTCCTCGTACTCCGGCTTGAGCATGCCCTTGAGGGCCGCCTCGATCTCCTCGATGGCCTGGTAGATCACCGAGTAGTACCGGACGTCGACGCCCTCGCGCTCCGCCATCTGCGCCGCGCGGCCCGCAGCGCGGACGTTGAAGCCGATGACGATCGCGTCGGAGCCGGTCGCCAGGTCGATGTCCGACTCGGTGACCGCACCCACGCCGCGGTGCAGGACGCGGATGTCGACCTCTTCGCCGACGTCGAGCTGGAGCAGCGAGGACTCGAGAGCCTCCACCGAACCGGACGCGTCGCCCTTGATGATGAGGTTGAGTTCCTGCACCAGACCGGCCTTGAGGGCCTCGTCCAGGTTCTCCAGGGAGAACCGGACTCCGCGCCGGGCGAAGTTGGCGTTGCGCTCACGCGCCGCGCGCTTCTCGGCGATCTGACGCGCCGTGCGATCCTCGTCGACCACCAGGAAGTTGTCGCCGGCACCCGGGACGTTGGTGAGACCCAGGACCAGGACGGGGGTCGAGGGACCCGCTTCCTCGACGTTGTTGCCGTTGTCGTCGAGCATCGCCCGGACCCGGCCGTACGCGTCGCCGACCACCATGGTGTCGCCGATGCGCAGCGTGCCGCGCTGGACCAGGACCGTCGAGACGGCACCACGGCCGCGGTCGAGGTGGGACTCGATCGCAATACCCTGCGCGTCCTGCTCCGGGTTGGCCCGCAGGTCGAGCGAGGCGTCCGCGGTGAGGACCACGGCCTCCAGCAGGCTCTCGATGTTGAGGCCCTGCTTGGCGGAGATGTCGACGAACATCGTGTCGCCGCCGTACTCCTCGGCCACCAGACCGAACTCGGTGAGCTGACCGCGCACCTTGGTCGGGTCGGCACCCTCGACGTCGATCTTGTTGACCGCGACCACGATCGGCACGTCGGCCGCCTTGGCGTGGTTCAGCGCCTCGATCGTCTGGGGCATCACACCGTCGTTGGCCGCCACCACGAGGATCGCGATGTCGGTCGACTTGGCACCACGGGCACGCATGGCGGTGAACGCCTCGTGACCCGGGGTGTCGATGAAGGTGATCCTGCGCTCTTCGCCGTTGACCTCGGTCGCGACCTGGTACGCACCGATGTGCTGCGTGATACCGCCGGCCTCGCCCGCGACGACGTTCGTCTTGCGGATGGTGTCGAGGAGGCGGGTCTTGCCGTGGTCGACGTGACCCATGACGGTCACGACCGGCGGACGCGGCACGAGGAACTCCTCGCCGCCCTCGTCCTCGCCGAACTCGATGTCGAAGGACTCCAGCAGCTCGCGGTCCTCCTCCTCGGGGCTGACGATCTCCAGGACGAAGTTCATCTCGTCCGCGAGGAGCTTCAGCGTCTCGTCGGAGACGGACTGCGTGGCGGTGACCATCTCGCCGAGGTTCATCATCACGCCGACGAGCGACGCCGGGTTGGCGCCGATCTTCTCGGCGAAGTCGGTGAGGGAGGCACCACGCGACAGGCGGACGGACTGTCCGTTGCCGCGCGGCAGCATCACGCCGCCGACCGACGGGGCCTGCATGGCCTCGTACTCCTGGCGCCTCTGCCGCTTCGACTTGCGACCGCGACGCGCGGGACCACCGGGACGACCGAAGGCGCCCTGTGTGCCACCACGGCCACCGGGACCACCGGGACGACCACCGAAGCCGGGACGACCGCCGCCGCCACCGGGACCGCCGGGACGACCGGCGAAGCCGCCGCCACCGCCACCGGGACCGCCGGGACGACCGGCGAAGCCGCCGCCACCGCCACCGGGACCGGCCGGACGGCCAGCGAAGCCGCCGCCACCGGGACGACCGCCGCCGCCACCACCGGGACGACCGCCGCCACCGGGACCGCGGCCGCCGGGGCCACCGCCGCCGGGACGGGGGCTGCCCGCAGCGGGACGCTGCGGCATCATGCCGGGGTTCGGACGGTTGCCACCGGGGCCGCCGCCGGGACGCGGAGCGCCACCCTGCGGGCGGGGCATGCCGCCCGGGCTCGGACGGGCACCGCCCGGACCGCCCTGCGGACGCGGAGCGCCGCCGGGACCGCCCTGGGGACGGGGACCGCGGTCCTGGCCCGCACCCTGCGGACGGGGAGCGCCACCCGGGGCACCGGCACCGGGACCACCGGGACGCGGGGCGCCGCCCGGACGGGGCGCCTGCGGGCGCGCCATACCGGTGGAGCCACCAGAGGTGAACGGGTTGTTGCCCGGACGGGGACCGGCCGGACGGGCACCGGGACGCGCGGCCTGGCCGCCCTGGCGCGGGGCGCCGGGACGCTCGGAGCGCTCGGGACGGTCACCGCGGCCCTGGCCGCCCTGGCCGGGACCACCGGCCGGACGGGCACCCGGACGCGGGGCCTGCTGGCCCGCCGGACGCGGGGCGCCCGGACGAGGGCCGGAGCCCGAACCACCGGTGCTGCCGGCGGTGCTGCTGCCGGTGTCGGTGGAGGCAGCCGGCGCGGCGGGAGCCGACGGCGGTGCCGTGAACTCGGGCGTGGTCGGAGCCGGAGACGCCGGGGCGGGCCGCGGCGCGGGCTTCGGGCCCGGACGGGGGCCGGGAGCGGTCGGCGCGGCGGGAGCCGCGGACTGCTCGGCGGCGGCCGGCTTGGGGGCCGGCGGGCGCGGGGCGGCCGGACGGGCCGCCTGCGCCGGAGAGGGGGCACCCGGCTTGGCCGGGGCGGTCTTGCGTGCGGCGGGCTTGCCGCCTCCGTTGCCCTGCTGGAGGGCATCGGTCAGCTTGCGTACGACAGGCGCCTCGATCGTCGAGGACGCCGAACGGACAAATTCACCGAGTTCTTGGAGCTTGGCCATGACGACCTTGCTCTCCACCCCGAACTCCTTGGCGAGTTCGTATACCCGGACCTTAGCCACTTCGCTCCTTTTAGGTCCGGGTTGCGTCCGGACCGTCGCTACTTCATGGGCGTACTCATCGCGTGCTCATCGAGTGCTCATCGCAATCTCGACCTACTTCCAACTCGCGGGGTACCAGGGCCGCACGGGGGTTCCGCGCGACGCTTCTTACGGTGTTGCCTGCTCGACGTAGAGACGCAACGTCTTGGTGTCGAGCGGTCCCGGGGCGCGCAACGCCCGTGAGAACGCCCGGCGACGTACCGCCAGGTCGAGACAGACCAGGGCGGGATGCACATACGCACCCCGGCCGGGCAGCGTACCGCGATCATCGGGGACGCATTCACCCTCGACCATCACGGTCCGCAGCAAGTCCTTCTGGGCCGCTCGCTCCCGACACCCCACACAGGTGCGCTCAGGGCATGCGCGGGCTCGCGTCCGGCCAGACACTCTTAAGTCTACCTCCCCGTAACGACCTCACCCCTTTGGGGCAAGAATCGAACAGTTGCCGCGCGCCAAACTGTCGCGATCCGAGCGACCCGCGGCTTGGATCTATTCCTCGGGCTGCTCGGTGTCGGGCCGGATGTCGATCCGCCAGCCCGTGAGACGGGCCGCGAGCCGGGCGTTCTGGCCTTCCTTGCCGATCGCCAGCGACAGCTGGTAGTCGGGCACGGTCACCCGTGCGGACCGGGCCGCCATGTCCACGACCTCCACCTTGGAGACGCGGGCCGGGGACAGTGCGTTGGCCACCATCTCCGCCGGGTCGTCCGACCAGTCCACGATGTCGATCTTCTCACCGTTCAGCTCGCCCATCACCGCGCGCACCCGGCCGCCCATGGGGCCGATGCAGGCGCCCTTGGCGTTCAGGCCGCTGCGGGTGGACCGGACGGCGATCTTCGAGCGGTGACCTGCCTCACGCGCGATGGCGGCGATCTCCACCGACCCGTCGGCGATCTCCGGCACCTCCATGGCGAAGAGTTTCTTCACCAGATTGGGATGTGTGCGGGACAGGGTCACGGACGGACCGCGGACCCCCTTCGCGACCCGGACGACATACGACCGAAGACGCATCCCGTGCTGGTACGTCTCGCCGGGGACCTGCTCCTGCACCGGCAGGATGGCCTCCAGCTTGCCGATGTCGACGAGCACGTTCTTCGGGTCGCGGCCCTGCTGGACCACGCCGGTGACGATGTCGCCCTCACGCCCCGCGTACTCGCCGAGCGTCGCGTCGTCCTCGGCGTCGCGCAGCCGCTGCAGGATGACCTGCTTGGCGGTGCTGGCAGCGATGCGACCGAAGTCCGACGGGGTGTCGTCGAACTCGCGCGCCTCCTGCCCCTCCTCCAGGTCCTCGGGGTCCTCCTTCGCCCACACGGTCACATGACCGGTGTCCCGGTCGAGCTTCACGCGCGCGTGGCGGCGGCTTCCGTCGGTGCGGTGATAGGCGATGAGGAGGGCCGACTCGATCGCCCCGACCAGGAGATCGAAGGAGATCTCCTTCTCCCGTACCAAGCCCCGCAGGGCGCTCATGTCGATATCCACGGCTACGCCTCCTCTTCTTCCGTCATGTCCTTCTTGTCCTTGCGGTTGAACTCGACCTGGACACGGGCCCGGTCGATGTCCTCGAAAGCGAGTCTGCGGGTGGTGGCCTTGCGGCCCTTCACACCGGGTACTTCGAGGTCGAGGCCCTCGTCGTCGACCTTCAGGATTCTGGCGATCAGCTCGTCGCCGCCGTCCACCAGCTGGAACTTCACCAGCCGGTCGACGGCGCGTACGTAGTGCCGGTGTTCCTTGAGGAGGCGCTCCGCGCCGGGCGTTCCGACCTCAAGGGTGTACTCGCCCTTGCCCATCGCGTCGCTCTCGTCGAGCTTCGCCGAGAGCGCGCGGCTCACATCGGCGATCTGGTCGAGGTCGGCACCGGTGTCGGAGTCGACGACCACACGCAGCACCCGCTTGCGTCCGACCGAGTCCACCGCGATCTCTTCGAGATCCAGGCCCTGGGAGCTGACGAGCGGTTCCAGAAGTTCTCGCAGCCTCTCGCTCTGGGTGGTGCTCATCCGGGTGACTCCTCGGCCGCGTGTGCTGTTGTGGGAAGGTCGCGTGTCTGGTCAAAGGGTATCCGGTCCCAAGGTGTGTTGCCGTCCACCTGCGCGGGGGACGGTGCCGCTGATGGGCGCCGGGCGGGTGCGCGGGTACCGTGATCACCGGCGGGGCCGCCCTCCCCGTCCGCGTGTTCGTACGAGCCCCCGAGGACGTCTGCCGTGCCGTACCCTCCACTGCCGCGCACCCCCTCCGGGCCGCGCAGAAGAACCCTGCTCGCCTCGGCCTCCGGGGCCGTCCTGCTGGTGGGCTGCTCCACCGGGTCCGGGGACGCCGACGGCGGCACGAACGGCAGCCCGTCGGCCGTCGCCAAGGCACGCGCGCGTGCGGCCGGCGAGAGCACCGGGCTGCTGGAACGGTACGACGCCGTCCTCGCCGTCCATCCCGCGCTGGCGGAGCGGCTCGCACCACTGCGGGCGGAGGTCGTCCGGCACGCGGAGGCGTTCGGTGCGGCCGGGACGGCGTCACCGTCCGCCTCGCCCACGGTCTCCCCGTCGGCGTCCGCCCCGGCCGCCGTCCCCGGGAACGAGAAGGACGCCCTGGCCGAGCTGGCCGCCGCCGAACGGTCCCTCGCGGACCGGAGGGCGAAGGCGCTGCTCGACCTGCCGGGCGAACTGGCCCGGCTGCTGGCCTCGGTGGCCGCGGCCGGGGCGGCGCACACCTATCTGCTGACGGAGAGCGCGAAATGAAGACCGAGGTGGCCGATGTGCCGGAGCGGGAGCTGAAGGCGCTCCAGGCGGCGCTGGCCGCCGAGCATGCCGCGGTGTACGGCTACGGCGTCGTCGGCGGCCGGATCGGTGAGGGCCGTCGCACGGAGGCGAAGGCGGCGTACGACGCCCACCGGGCCCGGCGGGACGCGCTGGTGCGCGAGGTGCGGGGCCTGGGCGGTAAACCGGTGGCCGCCGCGGCGGCCTACGCGCTGCCCTTCCCGGTGCCGGACTCGGCCGCGGCCCTGCGGCTGGCCGCCGAGCTGGAGGACCGGGTGGCCGGGGTCTACTCCGACCTGGTGCGGGCGGCCGGGGAGCCGCGGCGGGGCACGGCGGCCGAGGCGCTGCGGGAGGCGGCGGTGCGGGCGGTGCGCTGGCGCGGCGAGAGCGTAGCCTTCCCTGGGCTCGCCGAGCGGGCGGGGGCGACCGCGGCATCCAGCCCACCGCCGACCCCGTAACGCGTACAGGAAGGAAACGACTCGCGCATGGCTTTCGAACCGCCGCAGCGTCTGGTCAGGGCGCTCGGTGAGAGCGCGCCGGGCGGTGACGACTGGTTGGAGACACTGCCCGAGGCGGCCCGGCAGGCCGTCGCGCTGCGCGAGTCGACCGTGGAGCGGATGCAGCTGCCGGGTGGCCGCAGCAGCCTGGTCGTGCTGGTCAGGCTGCCGGACGGGACGCCCGCCGTGCTGAAGCTGGCCCCGCCGCGGGCCCGCCCGGAGAGCGAACGGGCCGCGCTCGGCCACTGGGGCGGCCGGGGCGCCGTACAGCTGGTGGAACCGTTCGCCGCGGAGGGTGTGCTGCTGCTTGAGCGGCTGCATCCGGATGTGTCGGTGCGGTCGCTGCCGGAGGCGAAGGCGCTGCTGGAGGCGGCGGGGACGTTGCGGCGGCTGTGGGTGGAGCCGCCCGGTGGCCATGTCCTGGAGACGGTGGCCGAGCGGACCGGACGACAGGCCGAGGTGATGCGGGCCGGGGCCCGCGCGGACGCGGAGATCGCGGCGCTGGTGGACGCGGCGCTGTCGGCCCGGGAGGAGTTGCTTGCCGCGCCGCCCGAACACCGGCTGCTGCACGGGACGTTCCGGCAGAGCAAGGTGCTCGCGGGTGAGCGCTCTCCGTGGTTGGCCGTGGGGCCCGACCCGGTGGTCGGCGAGTGTGCCTTCGATCTGGCCCGGCTGGTGCGGGACCGGGTGGAGGATCTGATCGCCTCGCCGTCGGGGGCGGCGACGACCCGTCGGCGGGTGAAGCGGCTCGCGGAGTCGCTGGAGGTGGATCAGGAGCGGTTGCGGGGGTGGACGCTGTTCCGGGCGGTGGAGTCGGGGGTGCGGGCGCTTCGCGTGGGGCGGCCGAAGGACGCGGAGTTGTTGCTGGAGTTCGCCGGGTGGCTCTGAGGGCGCGAGCCGTTCGGCACGGGGTGCGGGTGCGTGAGGGCTGAACGCGCGGTTCCCCGCGCCCCTGGGTGCGTCAGCCCGTCGTGAGTCTCAGGGCCAGGGCCGGGCAGTCCGCGGCTGCTCTGCGGGCCCGTTCCACCGTGGCGCGCAGCGCGACCGCGAGGGCCTCGGCGAGCAGCGGGCTGACCCGGACCGGGCGGCCCTGCGCGCCGTCGAGCGCGACGAGTTCGGAGTCGGCGCGGAAACGGCTGCACGCCGCGTCGACCTCGGCGAGGTGCCGGGCGAGGAGCAGGTTGCAGGAGTCCAGCAGGGCGGGGTCGGTGACGACCAGCCGGACGCCGGTGCCGAGGGCACGCCACTCGGTGGCGGCGGTGGTGCACGGGGCGGTGGCGGCGGTGGTGCGCGGGGCGGTGGCGGCGGTGGTCGTCACGACGCCCCCGAGGCGGAGCCGCCGGAGCCACCGGAGGACGAGGTGAGGCCGCTGGCCGAGCTGGTCGAGCCCGTGGAACTGGTGGAACTGGTGGAATCCGTCGCGGACGAGCCGCTCGACGAGGAGTCCGTACCGGTGTCGGTACCGGTGTCCGTACCCGTGTCGGTGCTGCTGCTCGTGCCGCCGCCGCTGCTCGCGGTGGCGTCCGCCGGGTTCCTCTTCTGACCGCTGCCGCAGCGCCTCGTTCCCCGGTGCTCATGCCCCTTCCCCTCCCTGGTGACGTTCTGTCACGTCCCAAGGTCGGGGAAGAGCCTGAGAGAAGTCTGTCGAGGCGGCCCTACGCCTCGACAGAACTCCTTGAGAGATTTCCTTAGGCGGCGGTGAGGCGCGCGATGGCCTCCTCGACCGTCAACTCCTCGCGCTCACCGGTCCGTCGGTCCTTCAGCTCCAGTACGCCCTCGGCGGCCCGGCGTCCGGCCACCAGGATCTGCGGTACGCCCATCAGCTCCGAGTCGGTGAACTTCACGCCCGGGGAGACGCCGGCCCGGTCGTCGACCAGGACCCGGAGTCCGGCCGCCGCCAGCTTGCCGGAGACGTCGAGGGCCAGCTCGGTCTGCAGGGCCTTGCCCGCGGCGACGACGTGCACGTCGGCCGGGGCGACCTCCTGCGGCCAGCACAGGCCCTTGTCGTCGGCGGTCTGCTCGGCGAGGGCGGCGACCGCGCGGGAGACGCCGATGCCGTAGGAGCCCATGGTCACGCGGACCGGCTTGCCGTGCTGCCCGAGGACGTCGAGCTTGAGGGCGTCGGCGTACTTGCGGCCCAGCTGGAAGATGTGACCGATCTCGATGGCGCGGTCCAGCTGGAGACCGGTGCCGCAGGTCGGGCAGGGGTCGCCCTCCTTGACGACCACGACGTCGACGTAGGCGTCGACCTCGAAGTCACGGCCCGCGACGACGTTCCTCGCGTGCGTGTGCTCCTTGTTGGCGCCGGTGATCCAGGCGGTGCCGGGGGCCACGCGCGGGTCGGCGAGGTAGGTGACCTTCTCGCCCAGGCCCTGCGGGCCGACATAGCCGCGGACCAGGTCCGGGCGGCCCGTGAAGTCCTCGGCGGTGACCAGCTCGACCGCGGCGGGGGCGAAGTGCGCCTCGACCTTGCCCAGGTCGACCTCACGGTCGCCGGGGACGCCGACGGCCACGATCTCGCCGTCGACCTTCACCAGGAGGTTCTTGAGGGTGGCGGAGGCCGGGACGCCGAGGGAGGCGGCGAGGGTCTCGATGGTGGGGGTGTCGGGGGTCGGGATCTCTTCGAGGGCGGCGACGCCGTCGGCGTCCACCGCCTTCAGCTCGTAGGTGATCGCCTCGGTGTTGGCCGCGAAGTCGCAGTTCGGGCAGTCCGCGAAGGTGTCCTCGCCGGCTTCGGCCGGGGCGAGGAACTCCTCCGACTTCGAGCCGCCCATGGCGCCCGCGGTGGCGGCGCAGATGCGGTAGTCGAGGCCGAGGCGCGCGAAGACCTTCTGGTAGGCCTCGCGGTGCAGGGCGTAGGACTGGGCGAGGCCCTCGTCCTCGGTGTCGAAGGAGTAGGAGTCCTTCATCAGGAACTCGCGGCCGCGCAGGATGCCGGCCCGCGGGCGGGCCTCGTCGCGGTACTTGTTCTGGATCTGGTAGAGGATGACCGGCAGGTCCTTGTAGGAGGACGCCTGGTCCTTCACGATCAGCGTGAAGATCTCCTCGTGGGTGGGGCCGAGCAGGTAGTCGCCGCCCTTGCGGTCCTGGAGGCGGAACAGCTCGGGGCCGTACTCGTCCCAGCGGCCGGTCGCCTCGTACGGCTCCCGGGGCAGGATGGCGGGGAGCAGTACCTCCTGGGCGCCGATCGCGTCCATCTCCTCACGGACGATCCGCTCCACGTTGGCGAGGACCTTCTTGCCGAGCGGCAGCCAGGACCAGATGCCGGCCGCGGTACGCCGGACGTAGCCGGCGCGGACCAGCAGCTTGTGACTGAGGACCTCGGCGTCCGCCGGGTCGTCGCGCAGCGTCTTCGCCATCAACTGGGACATGCGCTGGACCGGTGCGTTCGCCATGGTTGTCGTACTCCTGCTGCGTGAGGGTGATGGCAGGAGGTTAGCCGGGGGTGCGATCCCGGCGGAAATCGGTTAACGGCGCAGCGGCAGCGGGGCACCCATCACCGCGTACGGCTTGGGGGCGCTGGGGAACAGAACCTGGCGGGCGAGGTCCTGGTAGCCGAGGGAGTGGTAGAGGCCGCGGGCCGGGCTGTCCTGGTCGATCGCGGAGAGGATCGAGCGGGGCTCGGCGGCGAGGTCGGTGATCCGGGTGATCAGGGTGCGGCCGATGCCCCGGTTCTGGTGGTGCGGGTGGACGTGCAGCTCGGTGATCACGAAGGACTGGTCCAGCCAGTCGTCGCTGTGCCGGGCCCGGAGGTAGGGCTCCACGACGGTGGACCACCAGTGGGTGCGGTCGTTGGGCATGCCGTAGACGAATCCGACGAGCCGCCCGGCGGTGGTCGCGCCGAAGGATCTCGCTCCCGGGTACGCCATGTGTCGCAGGACGATCTGACGGCGTACGGCGACCTCGTCGGGGCCGAGTCCGAAGGCGAGCGCCTGGACGGCCAGCGCCTCGTCCACGTGGGCGGACAGGTCCAAGGGGCCGATGACGAGGTCCATGTCGGGAGCCTACAGGGGGGTTTCGGGTGCGGCGGGGCGGCTCAGAACAGGACGCTCATGAACTCGCCGACCTCCTGGAAGCCCACCCTGCGATACGTCCTTCTCGCCGCCGTGTTGAAGTCGTTCACGTACAGACTCACCACCGGGGCCACATCCGCCAGGGCGTAGCGCAGGACCGCCGCCATGCCCGGGGCGGCGAGGCCCCTGCCCCGGTACTCGGGGGCGACCCACACGCCCTGGATCTGGCAGGCGCGGTCGGTCGCGGCGCCGATCTCCGCCTTGAAGGCGACCTTGCCCTCGGCGTCGAGGCGGGCGAACGAGCGGCCGGAGCCGACGAGTTCGGCGACCCGCGCCTGGTAGAGGAGGCCGCCGTCGCCGGCCATCGGGGAGATCCCGACCTCCTCGGTGAACATCGCCACGCAGGCCGGCATGATCGTGTCCATCTCGTCCTTGCGGACGCGACGGACGTAGGGATCCGGGGCGACGGTGGTGGACGTCCGGTCGATGGCCATGAGGGGCTGGTGGGCGCGGACCTCGCGGGCCGGACCCCAGCTCGGTTCCAGCAACCGCCAGAGCAGGGCGGTGGCTTCAGCGGGGCCGACGACGGAGGAACAGCGGCGGCCGGCCCGGCGGGCCCGGTCGGCGAAGGCGCGGACGGCCCTGGGGGTCGCGCAGATCGGGACCAGGTTGGCGCCCGCGTAGCACATGGACGTCAGCATGCCGTCCTCGTACCAGCCCCACATCTCGCCGCCGAGCCGCCAGGGGTCGAGCCCGGCGACCTGCACGCGGGATGTCACGAAGGCGTTCGCGACCGGCTCGCGATGCAGGACGGCGAGCGCGGCGTCCAGGTCGCTCGGTTCGAGGACCCGGGAGGTGGTCTGGGTCAACACGGGCGGGGCCTCACACTGGGGTCTGCTGATCTCCGCACTGTACCTGCGGAAGCCGGGCGGCGCCGCCCTGTGTTTGTCGCCGCCTGTTCGAAGGGGATCGTCGGCTGCGGTTCCGGCCCTGGGGGCTGCCGCCCCCAGACCCCCGCTTCGGCCCTGAAGGGGCCTCGTCCTCAAACGCCGGACGGGCTGGGATGCCCTGGCCCGGCGCTCGAAAGGACCCCGCCGATTTGAAAGGGCCCCTCGGCCCGAAGAGCCCCCTCAGCTCCAAAAGGCCCGTCGACCCGAAAGGGTCCCGTCAGCTCGAAGAGCCCCCTCAGGTCGAGGAACCCCCTCAGGTCGAAGAGTCCCGTCGAGTCGAAGGGTCCCGTCAGGTCGTCACCGAGGCCGTCGCCGTGTGGTCGGTGTGTCAGCCCGCGACCGAGATCGACGGTTCGCCCGATGCCACGCCGTCCGCCTCCATCTGTTCGGCCAGCTTCATGGCCTCTTCGATGAGGGTCTCGACGATCTTGGACTCGGGGACGGTCTTGATGACCTCGCCCTTCACGAAGATCTGGCCCTTGCCGTTGCCGGAGGCGACGCCGAGGTCGGCCTCGCGGGCCTCGCCGGGGCCGTTGACGACGCAGCCCATGACCGCGACGCGGAGCGGGACCTCCATGCCGGTCAGACCGGCGGTGACCTCTTCGGCCAGCTTGTAGACGTCGACCTGGGCGCGGCCGCAGGAGGGGCAGGAGACGATCTCCAGGCCGCGCTGCCTGAGGTTCAGGGACTCCAGGATCTGGTTGCCGACCTTGACCTCCTCCACCGGAGGCGCGGACAGCGAGACGCGGATCGTGTCGCCGATGCCCTGGCTGAGCAGGGCGCCGAAGGCGACCGCCGACTTGATCGTGCCCTGGAAGGCGGGGCCGGCCTCGGTGACGCCGAGGTGCAGGGGGTAGTCGCACTGGGCGGCGAGCTGGCGGTACGCCTCGACCATCACGACCGGGTCGTTGTGCTTGACGGAGATCTTGATGTCCCGGAAGTCGTGCTCCTCGAAGAGGGACGCCTCCCACAGGGCGGACTCCGCGAGCGCCTCGGGGGTCGCCTTGCCGTACTTCCGGAGCAGGCGGCTGTCCAGCGAGCCCGCGTTCACACCGATGCGGATCGGGGTGCCGTGGTCGTTCGCGGCCTTCGCGATCTCCTTCACCTTGTCGTCGAACTGCTTGATGTTGCCGGGGTTCACCCGGACCGCGGCGCAGCCCGCCTCGATGGCGGCGAAGACGTACTTCGGCTGAAAGTGGATGTCGGCGATCACCGGGATCTGCGACTTGCGGGCGATCGTCGCGAGCGCGTCCGCGTCGTCCTGGGTCGGGCAGGCCACCCGGACGATCTGGCAGCCGGAGGCCGTCAGCTCGGCGATCTGCTGGAGGGTGGCGCCGATGTCCGACGTACGGGTCGTGGTCATCGACTGCACGGACACCGGGGCGTCTCCACCGACCGCCACGGAGCCGACCTGGATCTGCCGGGTCTTCCGGCGCTCGGCGAGCCTGGTCGGAACGGACGGCATGCCGAGAGAAATCGCAGTCATCTGCTGTGCAACCCCAAGTCGTGGTTCAAGGCCCAGGTCCCGTCAGCGGCGGGCACCAGGCTTCGAGATTACGGCACGAGCCCGGGCGCGAGCACTCGCCCACCTCGAACCACTCGGCGGGGGGACCCTCACCGCCGTAAACCCACTCGATGGAGGACCGCACGGCCCGCTCATGGCGCGACGGCCCGGCATCGATGATGCCGGGCCGTCGCGAACCGCTCGTGACTAGGAGATTCTCACCGGGTTCACCACGTCCGCGATCAGGACGAGGATCGTGAAGCAGATGAAGATGCCCGCCACCACGTAGGCGACCGGCATGAGCTTCGCCACGTCGAAGGGGCCCGGGTCCGGCCGGCGCAGCACCTTCGCCGCGTTGCGGCGCAGGGACTCCCAGAGGGCGCCGGCGACATGGCCGCCGTCCAGGGGCAGCAGCGGGAGCATGTTGAAGAGGAACAGGGAGAGGTTGAAGCCGGCGACCAGCATCAGGGCCATGGCCAGTTGCTGGGTGGGCGGGATGTCCAGGGTGAAGATCTCGCCGCCCACGCGGGCCGCGCCGACGACGCCCATCGGGGAGTCCGGTTCGCGGGGGCCGTCACCGAAGGCGGCGTCCCACAGGGCGGGGACCTTGCCGGGGATGGCGGCGAGGGAGTCGACGGCGTCGCCGACGCGGTCGCCCATCCAGGTCACCGAGTCGCCGAAGTCCTGCTTGACGATGCCGGTGGCCGCGCTGAAGCCGAGGAAGCCGGCGGTGACGTACTCGCCCTGGACGTACTGGCCGCTGGAGTCCTTCTTGGCGACCTGGTTGGAGGCGATCTTCGCGTGCAGGGTGAGTTCCTCGCCCTTGCGGTCGACGACGATCGCCACCTCCTTGTCGGGGTTGGCCCGGATCAGGTCGGAGAGCCGGTTCCAGTCGTCGGTCCGCACGCCGGCGAAGGAGACGATCTTGTCGCCCGCCTCAAGGCCAGCGGCCGCGGCCGGGGAGGCCGGGTCGGACTTCTTGCAGTCGTCACGGTTCTGGCTCTGGGCGATGACGCACTGGGAGACCGAGCTGACCGTGTTGGTCTGCTGGGAGATGCCGAAGCCCATCAGGACGGTGAGGAACAGCGCCACCGCCAGGATGAGGTTCATGAACGGGCCCGCGAACATCACGATGACCCGTTTCCAGGGCTTGCGCGTGTAGAAGAGCCGGTTCTCGTCACCGGGGCGGAGTTCCTCGAAGGCAGCCGAGCGGGCGTCCTCGATCATGCCGCGCCAGGGCGAGGTGGAGCGGACCTCCAGGCGGCCGTCCGCGCCGGGCGGGAACATGCCGATCATGCGGATGTAGCCGCCGAACGGGATGGCCTTGATGCCGTACTCGGTGTCGCCCTTGGTGCGGGAGAAGATCGTCGGACCGAAGCCGACCATGTACTGCGGCACGCGGATGCCGAAGAGCTTGGCGGTGGACAGGTGCCCCAGCTCGTGCCACGCGATCGAGACCAGCAGGCCGAACGCGAAGATCACTATGCCGAGGATGAACATCAGTGTCGTCATGCACGGGCCTCCGCCGTCTGTGCCGCCAGTTGCCGGGCCCGGGTCCGCGCCCAGGTCTCCGCTTCGAGGACGTCCGCGACGGTGAGCGAGGTTCCCGCGCGCGGGGTGCCGTGCTCGTCCACCACCCGGGTCACGGTCTCCATGATCCCGTTGAACGGCAGCGCGCCGGCCCGGAAGGCCTCCACGCACTCCTCGTTGGCGGCATTGAACACCGCCGGGGCCGTCCCCGCGAGCTCGCCCACCCGTCGGGCGAGGTTCACCGAGGGGAAGGCTTCGTTGTCGAGCGGGAAGAACTCCCAGGTCGAGGCCTTGCTCCAGTCGAAGGCGGGCGCCGCGTCGGGGACGCGTTCGGGCCAGCCGAGTCCGATGGCGATCGGCCCGCCCATGTCGGGGGGCGTCGCCTGGGCGATCGTGGATCCGTCTGTGTACTCAACCATCGAGTGGACATACGACTGCGGATGCACGACCACCTCAATGCGGTCGAAGGGAATGTCGTAGAGGAGGTGCGCCTCGATGACCTCAAGACCCTTGTTGACGAGGGTCGCGGAGTTGATCGTGATGACCGGGCCCATCGCCCAGGTGGGGTGCGCGAGGGCGTCCTCGACGGTGACGTCGGCCAGCTCGGCCTTGGTACGACCGCGGAAGGGGCCGCCCGAGGCGGTGACGACGAGTTTGCGTACGTCGGACCTGGTGCCGGACGCCAGCGCCTGGAACAGCGCGGCGTGCTCGGAGTCGACCGGGATGATCTGCCCGGGCTTGGCGAGCGCCTTGACCAGCGGGCCGCCGACGATGAGCGACTCCTTGTTGGCGAGCGCGAGGGTGCGGCCCGCCTCCAGGGCGGCGAGGGTCGGGGCGAGGCCGATGGAGCCGGTGATGCCGTTCAGGACGGTGTGGCAGTCGGAGGCGGCGACCTCGGTGGCCGCGGTGGGTCCGGCGAGGATCTCGGGGAGCGGCTCGCCGCCGTAGCGGCTGCTCAGGGCCTCGCGCAGGGCCGGTACGACGTCCTCGCGGGCCACGGCGACGGTCCGGACCCCGAGTCGGTGCGCCTGCTCGGCGAGGAGGGCGACACGGCCGCCGTTGGCGGAGAGCGCGGTGACCTCGAACCGGTCGGGGTTGCGCAGCACGAGGTCGATGGCCTGGGTGCCGATCGAGCCGGTCGAGCCGAGGATCACCACGTCCTTCGGCCCGTCGCCCGCCACCGGGTCGTAGACGAGATGCGGGTCGGCCAGGGCCTGCGACCCGTGCTCTGAGAGGGCTGGACTGTCGCTCATCCCTCCATTGTGGCCGTAAGGACCGTGTGTGAGGACAGCGCGTCCCCCTCTTCCCCCGCACGGGGGCCGAGGGGGACGCACCGTGACGGGTCGGTCAGCGGATCGGGCGGTGCACGTTCTCGTGTTCGGCGGGGCCGGGGGTGGCGTCCGCGATCCACGGGCCCTCGCCCGACGGGTCGACGATGCCCTGCTCCAGCC
The DNA here is from genome assembly GCF_055578825.1 of Streptomyces sp. NPDC032822. Classification (NCBI taxonomy): domain Bacteria; kingdom Bacillati; phylum Actinomycetota; class Actinomycetes; order Kitasatosporales; family Streptomycetaceae; genus Streptomyces; species Streptomyces sp. NPDC032822. Next base: position 57,988 of record NZ_JBVIOL010000009.1, read on the forward strand.
AGGTGTAGGTGCCCGAGAGGACGCCCTTGACGACCTTGCGGTCGAGGTCGTCGGTGTTGGTCCAGAGCCGGCCGAAGAGTTCCTCGACGCGGATGCGGGACTGGCGGCAGAAGACGTCGGCGAGTTGGTAGGCCTCGCGGCCGTGGTCGCCGGTGCTGCGCAGGAGTTCGGCCCGGACGCAGGCCGCGCTCATCGCGAAGAGTTCCGCGCCGATGTCGACGATCCGGCCGAGGAAGCCCTGCTTGGTCTCCATCCGGCCCTGCCAGCGGGACATGGCGTAGAAGGTGGAGCGGGCGAGTTTGCGGGAGGTGCGTTCGACGTAGCGCAGATGCCCGGAGAGGTCGACGTCTCGTTTGAACTCGCCGTAGGAGTTCGGGAGTTGGCCGGGCCCGGTGACCAGTTTGGGCAGCCATTTGGCGTAGAAGACACCGGCCTGGGCGCCCGCCTTCGCCTTGTCCGGGAGGGACTTCTCGGGGTTGATGAGGTCGCCGGCGACGGACAGGTGGGCGTCGACGGCCTCGCGGGCGATCAGCAGATGCATGATCTCGGTGGAGCCCTCGAAGATGCGGTTGATCCGCAGGTCGCGCAGGACCTGTTCGGCGGGGACGGCGCGTTCGCCGCGGGCCGCGAGGGACTCGGCGGTCTCGAAGCCTCGGCCGCCGCGGATCTGGACCAGTTCGTCGGCCATGAGCCAGGCCATCTCGGAGCCGTAGAGCTTGGCGAGGGCGGCCTCGATACGGATGTCGTTGCGGTCCTCGTCGGCCATCTGGGAGGACAGGTCGAGGACGGCCTCCAGGGCGAAGGTGGTCGCGGCGATGAAGCTGATCTTCGAGCCGACCGCCTCGTGGAAGGCGACCGGTTTGCCCCACTGTTCGCGGGCCGCCGACCATTCGCGGGCGATCTTCAGGCACCACTTGCCGGCGCCGACGCACATGGCGGGCAGGGAGAGGCGGCCGGTGTTGAGGGTGGTGAGGGCGATCTTGAGGCCCGCGCCCTCGGGGCCGATGCGGTGGGCGGCGGGGACGCGGACCCGGTGGAAGCGGGTGACACCGTTCTCCAGTCCGCGCAGGCCCATGAAGGCGTTGCGGCGCTCGACCGTGACGCCCTCGGAGTCGGCCTCGACGACGAACGCGGTGATGCCGCCCTTGTGGCCCTCGGACTTCGGGACGCGGGCCATGACCACGAGGAGGTCGGCGACCACGCCGTTGGTCGTCCAGAGCTTCACCCCGTCGAGGATGTAGTCCTCGCCGTCCGGGACGGCCGAGGTGGCCAGCCGGGCGGGGTCGGAGCCGACGTCGGGTTCCGTCAGGAGGAACGCCGAGATGTCGGTGCGGGCCAGGCGCGGCAGGAAGGTGTCCTTCTGCTCCTGGGTGCCGAAGATCTTCAGCGGCTGCGGTACCCCGATCGACTGATGGGCGGAGAGCAGCGCGCCGAGCGCCGGGTTCGCGGAGCCGACCAGGGCGAGGGCCTTGTTGTAGTAGACCTGCGTGAGGCCGAGGCCGCCGTACTTGGTGTCGATCTTCATACCGAGGGCGCCGAGCTCCTTGAGCCCGTTGATCGTCTCGTCCGGGATCCGCGCCTCGCGCTCGATGCGCGCCGAGTCGATCTTCGTCTCGCAGAAGTCGCGCAGGGTGGCGAGGAACTCCTCACCGCGCCGGGCGTCCTCGTCGGGCGGCATCGGGTGGGGATGGATGAGGTCGAGCCGGAAGCGGCCGAGGAACAGTTCCTTGGCGAAGCTGGGCTTGCGCCAGTCCTGCTCCCGGGCGGCCTCCGCCACCTCGCGTGCTTCACGCTCGGTGACGGTGGGTTGGGTGGGTGGTGCGGACATGAGGCTCACCTCGCCGCGAATCGGGATCTTGGGGCCGTTTGGTTACCGACGGGTGCTACTCGATCGTATGTACCCCGATACCGGCCGACCCACCACCCTTTGGACGCCGTTCAGCCGATGTCGCCCCGCCGGCTGTCCCCCCACGCGCCGCCGAGACGGCCGTACCGGGTGCCGACGGCCCTCTTCGGGGGGCGTCCCCTCTGCGGGCACCGGTGGGGTCAGGGGGTGCCGTCGGTCGCGTGGTGTGGGCACCGCGCTCGTCCGCCCCGTCGGTCACCGCCAGGGCGATCACCGGGGTGCCGTCGATCTCCGTCGGCTCGCCCTTCCCGGCCGTGCCGAACGAGGCGAACGAGGCGAACGCCCTTGGGCAAGGGACCAGTCCGTCGGCCGGCTCGGCCTCATCGGCGGGGACTGCGACCCAGCGCCGCCGGTCGTCCCGTCCGGACTCGCCCCACCCCTTCCACCGCTCCGGGCAGGTGCGGTTCGGGCTGCCGGACCTGCGATCTCCGCCACCCCTGTTCCATGGCCCTCCGGGGCCGGTCGTGGTAGGCAGGAACCCCCGCCCGGCCTTGCGTCCGGAAGTCTCTGTCGAAGCGCTTCGACAACCTATGGACACCCACCTCCGGTGGAGCTACTGTCGAACCACCCTCACCCGCCCTTATTCACCACGCGCACTGTCGAAGCGCTTCACAAAGCTTGGAGAGCTGGATGGTCACCCTCGCCGAGGTCGCCCAGCACGCCGGAGTCTCCGCGAGCACGGTGAGCTATGTCCTCAGCGGCAAGCGGTCCATCTCCGGGGCCACCCGGCAGCGGGTGGAGCACAGCATCCGCGAACTGGGCTACCACCCGAACGCGGGCGCCCGTGCCCTGGCCAGCAGCAAGTCGAACATCATCGCGCTGATGATCCCGCTGCGCACCGACATGTACGTGCCGGTGATGATGGAGATCGCCATCGCGGTGGCCACCTCGGCCCGCACCCACGGCTACGACGTGCTGCTGCTGACCGGCGAGGAGGGCCCGGACGCCGTCCGACGCGTCACCGGCAGCGGGCTCGCCGACGCGATGATCCTGATGGACGTCGAACTCGACGACGAGCGGCTGCCGTTGCTGCGCGGCACCGACCAGCCGTCCGTGCTGATCGGACTGCCCGCCGACACCTCCGGACTGACCTGCGTCGACCTCGACTTCAGGGCGACGGGCGCGCTGTGCGTCGAGCATCTCGCGAAACTCGGCCACCGCGACATCGCTGTCATCGGCGAGGCCCCGGCCGTCTATGAACGGCACACCGGCTTCGCCGAGCGCACCCTCGACGGACTGCGCTCCCGCGCCCAGGAGTTGGGCGTACGGCTGCTGCACCGGCCCTGCGAGGGCGGGTACGACGCGATGGCCGTGACGCTGGCCCGGGTGCTCGACGAACGGCCGGGCACCACCGGGTTCGTCGTGCAGAACGAGTCGGCGGTCGAACCGCTGCTCGCCCTGCTGCGCCAGCAGGGGCGGGCCGTGCCCGAGGACGTGTCGGTGGTCGCGATCTGCCCCGACCAGGTCGCCGTCCAGGCCTCGGTGCGGCTGACCTCGGTCGCCATCCCGGCCCAGGACATGGGCCGGCACGCCGTGGAGCAGATGGTCGCCAAGCTCGACGGTCACGGGAGTGACGAAGTCGTGCTGATCGCACCCGAGTTGACGGTCCGGGCCAGCACGGGCCCCGCACCGGCCGCTTCCTGACGCCCTTTCACCACCGTGCCCCGCCGGGGCACCTCTGTGTCCGCACCCCGTCCTCCTTACTCCGGGAGCGCTCCACGTGAACCAGCCTGCCGAAAACCAGCCCCCGACCGGCGCGGTCAGCCTCGCGCAGTCGTCACCCACCGTCGGCACCTTCCGCGAGCGGGACGGCGCGCTGGAGTGGAGCGGACGCCAGGAGACCGTACGGATCGAGCCGTGGGGTCCGGACGCGGTCCGGGTCCGTGCCCGGCTCGGCGGTCCGGTCCTCGACGGGCTGCCGGGCGCACTGCTCGACGAGGCTCCCGCCACCGAGTCCACCGTCAAGACCGAGGACGGGCGGGGGTCGGTGACCGTCGGCGCGCTGACCGTCGAGGTCGACGCCGAGGGTCTGATCCGTTTCCTGCGGACGGACGACCGCTCGGAGCTGCTCGCCGAGGACCGCGCCCACTTCTGGTGGCCCGGCTCGCGCCTCTACACCGCGGTCGGCAACGGCTACCACCGCCTGGAGCAGCGCTTCGCCGCCTACGACGACGAGAAGCTGTACGGCCTCGGCCAGCACCAGCACGGCCGGCTGGACCAGAAGGGCCTGGTCCTGGACCTGGTCCAGCGCAACGCCGAGGTCGGCATCCCGGTCCTCACCTCCAGCCGCGGCTACACCCTGCTGTGGAACAACCCGGCGATCGGCCGGGTGGAGCTGGCCGGCAACGGCACCCGCTGGGTGGCGGACTCGGCCCGACAGCTCGACTACTGGATCACGGCGGGCGACCCGGCCGCCGCCCAGCGCCACTACAGCGCGGCGACCGGCCGCACCCCGATGCTGCCCGAGTGGGCGGCGGGCTTCTGGCAGTGCAAGCTGCGCTACCGCACCCAGGACGAACTCCTCGGTGTGGCCCGGGAGTACAAGCGCCGCGGGCTGCCCCTGGACGTCATCGTCTGCGACTTCTTCCACTGGACGCACCTGGGCGACTGGAAGTTCGACCTGACGGAGTGGCCCGACCCGGCGGCGATGGTCCGCGAGCTGGAGGAGCTGGGCGTCAAGCTCGTCGTCTCCGTCTGGCCCTCGGTGTCCCCGCTCTCCGAGAACCATCAACTCATGGAGCAGCGCGGCCACTTCATAGGCACCCAGTACGGTCCGATGGCACACGCCGACTGGCCGGACAAGGGGGTCGCCTCCACCGTCCAGGTCGCCTTCTACGACGCCACCAACCCGGAGGCCCGCGACTTCCTCTGGTCCCGGATCAAGCAGAACTACCTGGAGCCGTACGGCATCACGGCCTTCTGGCTGGACGCCTGCGAGCCCGAGCTGAAGCCGGGCTTCCAGGAGAACCTGCGCTACTGGACGGGCCCCGGCCTGGAGGTCGGCAACAGCTACCCGGCCGAGAACTCCCGCACCTTCCACGAGGGCCTGCGGGCGTCCGGCGAGGACGAGATCATCACCCTCAACCGCTCGGCGTGGGCGGGCAGTCAGCGCTACGGCGCCGCCCTGTGGTCCGGTGACATCGGCACCGACTTCGCGACCCTGCGCCGTCAGATCGCGGCCGGCCTCAACACCTCGCTGTCGGGCATCCCCTGGTGGAACACCGACATCGGCGGCTTCCACGGCGGCGACCCGGACGACCCGGCGTACCGCGAGGTCATGGTCCGCTGGTTCCAGTTCGGCGCGCTGTCCCCGCTGATGCGCCTGCACGGCTTCCGCGACCCGGGCATGCCGCTGGGCCCGGACATGACCGGCGGCCCCAACGAGGTGTGGTCGTACGGCGAGGAGGCCGGGGCGATCCTGGAGCGGTACCTGCGGCTGCGCGAGCGGCTGAAGCCGTACGTCCTGAAGGTGATGCGCGAGGCCCACGAGGAGGGCCTGCCGGTGATGCGGCCGCTGTTCCTGGAGTTCCCCGAGGACCCGGCGGCCTGGTCGGTCGACGACGCCTATCTCTTCGGCGGGGACCTGCTGGTCGCACCGGTGCTCACGGCGGGTGCCACGGCCCGTACGACGTATCTTCCGGCGGGCGCGACCTGGACGGACGCGTGGACCGGCGAGACGTACGAGGGCGGCACGGCCGTGACGGTCGACGCTCCGCTGGACCGCATACCGCTGTTCCTGCGGGACGGGGCGCGGCTGCCGGTGGCGGAGTAGCCGGCAACGGGCAACCGGGCAACCGGGCAACAAGAATCGGCCGGTCCCCTCGGGGACCGGCCGCTCTCTCATGCGGTGGGGCGGATCAGCTGCTGCTGACCGTCACGTTGTTGGCGGTGAAGTCGAGGCCGCCGGACGACGAGGTGATCTCGAAGCCGAACTGGACGTCCCCGATGGTCTCGTTGCCCATCCAGCGCTTGGTGTCCTTGATCCACTTGAGGATCGGCAGGATCTGCACGGTGCCGGAGGACGAGTCGGAGGTCCGCAGGAACGAGAAGACCTCGTTGGCTCCGTTGGTGCCCTTGTAGACGGTCCAGGTGTGGCCGCCCAGGGTGACGTTGCCCTGCGAGGTGCCGAGCGGGCCGACGGCTCCGTTGTAGTTGACCCAGAGCATGATCTCGTAGTCGTAGTCGGTGTCCCAGATGTCGTACGACGTGTTGTACGCGCCGGACGACGGGACGCTGACGTTGTAGCTGCTGTTGAGCGAGCCCAGCGAGGTGATCGTCTTGTTGATCACCTTCTTGGAGTCGGGATAGGACTTGATGCCGCCCGTGTTGGGGTGGTTGGCGTTGACGCCCCAGTTGGTGCCGGAGTTGGCCCAGATGCACTGGCTGCCGGCGCCGGAGCCCCAGATGTTGTTGTAGAGCGTGTACCCGTTCAGGCTGGTGTTGGCCCACTGGTCGCAGGAGCTCCAGACGGCGGCGGAGGCGGGGGCGGAGGCGATGCCGACGGTCACGCCGAGCGCGAGGGCCGGGGCCAGCAGGGCCTTGCTGATCCTGCTGAGCGTGCGGGTTGTTGCCATGGTGTCCCTTCCATGGGTGGGGGGAATTGCGCGGATGGTGCGGGGAGTTACCACGCCCCGAGCGTGAGGACGTGGTCTTCTCCGGCGACGAGGTCGAGCGGCTCGGCGCCGGAGGAAGTCCGGAGTTCGACGCGGTGGGTGCGGGTGGGGCGCAGTACCGCGGTCACTCGGTGTCGGGTCCAGGTGAGGTCGAGTTCGGCCCCGAAGCGGGTGCGGATGCCGAGGAGCCGGCCCGTCGGGTAGGCGCTCGGCAGGGCGGGCAGCAGGACCAGCCGGTCCGGCGTCGACTGCACGAGTGTCTCGATGAGCACGGCGGGCAGGGTGTGGGCCGCGTCCGCGTTGTAGACGTCCCGGCGCGGGTAGTGCGCGCTCATCAGGGACGTGTGGAAGAAGTCCCCCTTGAGGACCTGTCCGAGGGCGTGCGCGACCCGTTCGCCGTCGCGGAGCCGGGCGGCGACGAGCGCGTGGTGGAGATGGCCGTGGGCGGAGTCGTTCTCGGCGCCGCGCAGGGCGAGCGCGCGGTGGGCGGCCGCCGCGAGGTCCGGGGTGTCGTACGGGTTGATCTCGTCGAGCGGCCAGACACCGTAGAGGTGGCTGAGGTGGCGGTGGTCGTAGGTGTCGTCGAGGCCCGGCCAGGCCCACTCGGCGAGGGCTCCGTCGGCGTTGATCCGGTGCGGTGGGAGGCGGTCGGCGAGGGCCCGCCAGTGCTCCGCCCGCTCCGGGTGGTGGTCGGCGGCGGTGTGCAGGGCGTGCCGGGCCGCCGAGAGGTCCATCGCCGCGTTGAGCGCGCCCCAGCTCGCGTTCGCCGGACGGTTCTCCGGCGAGTAGGAGGGGACGACGACCAGGCGCCCGTCGGCGTCGACGCGGGTGAGGAAGTCCTCGTAGAACAGGGCCACCTGGGCGAGGGCGTGGGCGGTGCGGGGGTCGCGCTCGCCGCGGGTCTCGTCGTGGTCGACGAGCGGCTTGAGCAGCCAGTCGGCGCCGGCGGTCCACAGGTGGAGGGGGTATTCACGGCTGAAGTGGTACGTCAGCCCGGACTCGCCGTCGCTGTGCGGCGGGGCCACCACGCCCCGGGCGCCGAAGATCGCGCGGGCGTTGGCCGCCCAGTCGTCGAGCTGACGGTGGATCAGACGGGCGTGGGCCTCGGTGACTTCGGGGAGGGCGGCGGCCGCGGCGGACGCGGTCTGGAGGTTGAGGTTGGCGTCGTTGGTGAACGCGCCCGACCAGGCGGTGTTCCAGTCGCCGGTCCACAGGCCGACGAGGCGGGGCGGGAGGAGGCCGGCCGCGGAGAGCAGGTGGTAGCGGCCGGCGGCGAAGAGGCGTTCCAGGAGGGCGGGGCTGTCCGGGCGGGTGAGCAGCTCCGAGCCGGGCAGGGCGCGTTCGGCCCGGTTCCCGTCGAGGTCGAGGGTGACGCGCGCGTAGGCCGTGCGGTGCTGTGCGGTGTGGCGGTCCAGGAGGCCGGCGTACGGGTCGGTGTCGTCCGCGACGAGGTCGCCGAGGGCGCGGGCGTGGGCGAGGGCGTCCGGCTCGTCGCCGTCCGGGCCGTCCCGGTGGCGCAGCACGCGGGTGAGCAGCAGGACGGAGTCGGCGCCGGTGATCCGCAGTCCGGGGGGTGTGAGCGTGGTCCGGCCGCCGGTGACCTGGACCAGGGTCACGCCGGTGTACACGCGGTCGCTGCCGGGGTAGCGGGCGCGCAGGGTGAGCAGGGCGCCCTCGGGGGTGAGGACGGCGCCGTGGCCGACGGCGAGGTCGTGGGGTGCGCCCGGGAGCCGGTGGTCGAGGGAGAGGTCCAGGTCGGGGGTGGTGATCTGCTGGACGACGACGTCGTCGGCGCGGGAGACGAAGACGCGGCTGGTCCGGTCGGCGCACTCGGCCGTGGCGACGCCGGTGGTGAAGTCGACCGAGCGTCGGTAGCGGTGCGGTTCGAGGGGTGCCGTGCTCCGCAGCCGGATCTGGAAGGCCGGGTGGAAGGGCTGGACCCACTGGAGGGGGCGGCCGTCGGTGAAGCTCTCCGCGGCGTCCGTCTCCCCGCCGAGCAACCGGTCCTGGAGTGCGGGGAGTTCGGCGGCCAGCTCGGGCGGGTGGGCGTGCTCGGCCCCGTTCGGGCGGACGAGGGTGTGGTGGGTGACGACGACCCGCTCGTCGTCGAGGTCGCCGAACACCAGGGCGCCGTGGTGGCCGTTGCCGCTCAGGTAGCCGTCCTCCCAGCGGGTGGCGGGCGTCGGCTCCCAGGTGCCGTGCACAGGGCCGTCGGTCATGGCTTCAGCACCGCCACTCCGTAGCGGCCGAGGGTCAGTTCGCCCTGGACTCTCGCCCCCGTCAGCAGGTCGTGGTGGGTGCCCGGGACCTCGACGGTCACCGGGTCGCGCCCGTGGTGGAGGAGGAACAGCAGGTCGCCGCGGCGCACGGCCTCGACCTGGTCGGGCAGCCCGTCGAGCACCGGGAGGGCGCCCGCGCCGGTGGCGATCCGGGCGAGCAGGTCGCGCATCGCGTCCGGCTCGGGGAGTGTCGAGACGTACCAGGCGCGCCCCTTGCGGAGCACGGCCGGCAGTCCGTCGAGTTCCCCGCCCTTGTAGGCGGCCTCGACCTCGCCGTCCGGGGACGCCTCGATCTCCTCCGACCACAGGGTGCCGCGGAAGCCGTCGCACTCGACGTTCTCGTCCGCGTCCAGCGGCCACCACTCGTGCAGGGTGCGGATGCCGAACAGGTCGCGCAGCCGGGCGTCCATGCCGCCGGCGCGTACCCGGTCGTCCTGGTCGGCGACGCCGGTCAGGAAGCCGGAGACGAGGGTGCCGCCGCCGCGCACGTACCCGAGGAGGTTCTCGACGGCCGCGTCGGTGAGGGCGTACAGCTGGGGGACGACGACCAGTCTGTAGGCGCTCAGGTCGTGTTCGGGGTGGGCGAAGTCGGTGGTGAGGTGGCCCTCCCACAGGGCGCGGTGCCAGGCGCGGAGGACGGCGGTGTGGTCGACCTCGTGGGAGAGGCGGCCGTCCTGGGCGCCGGCCCACCAGGCGTGCCAGTCGTGCAGGACCGCGATGTCGTTGTCCGTGTGACGGCCTGTCACCTCGGGTGAGATCCGGGCCAGTTCGGCGCCGAGCTGCTTGACCTCCTGGTAGGTCCGGCCCTCCTCCCCCGCGTGACTGACCATTCCGGAGTGGAACTTCTCCGCGCCCTGCCGGGACTGCCGCCACTGGAAGTAGCAGACGGCGTCGGCGCCGCGGGCCACGGCCTGGAGGGACCAGAGGCGGTTCAGGCCGCGCGGCTTGGGGTGGTTGACGCCCCGCCAGTTGACCGGTCCCGCCGCCTGTTCCATCAGCATCCAGGGCCCGTGGGCCTGCGAGCGGGTCATGTCCTGGACGAGGGCGGCGTTCTGGCCGCCGAGCGGGTCGCGCGGGTCGGGGTAGATGTCGACCGAGACGACGTCCTCCTCCTCGGCCCAGCGCCACGCGTCCTGGCCGACCCAGAGCGGCATGAAGTTGGTGGTGACCGGGAGGTGCGGGGAGGCCCGGCGGACGATGTCCCGCTCGGCGACGTAGCACTCCAGGAGCATGTCGGACGTGAACCGCTTGAAGTCCAGCTGCTGGGCGGGGTTCTTCATGTAGTGGGCGTGGCGGGGCGTGTGGATCTCCGCCCAGTCGCCGTATCCCTGGCTCCAGAAGGCGGTGCCCCAGGCCTCGTTGAGCGCGTCGAGCGTGCCGTACCTGCTCCGCAGCCAGTCCCGGAAGCGGGCGGCGGCCTGGTCGCTCCAGTCGTAGGTGCAGTACTCGTTGTTGATGTGCCACATGGTGAGGGCCGGGTGGGTGCCGTAGCGGGCGGCGAGGTCCTCGGTGATGGCGGCGGCGTGCCGGCGGTAGGTGGCGCTGGAGTGCGAGAAGTGCTGGCGCCCGCCCCACCACTCGGTACGGCCGTCCTGGTCGACGGGGAGGGTGTCGGGGTGCAGATGCCCCATCCAGGGCGGCGGGGAGGCCGTGGGCGTGGCGAGGACGACCCCGATCCCGCCCGCGTGCATCAGTTCCATCAGCCGGTCCAGCCAGCCGAAGTCCCTTTCCCCGGGCCGGGGTTCGAGCTTGGCCCAGGAGAAGACGCCGAGGGTGACGGAGTTGACGCCGGCGTCCTTCATCAGCCGGACGTCGTCGGGCCAGGTCTCCTCGGGCCACTGCTCGGGGTTGTAGTCGCCGCCGTAGAGGACGCGTCCGCGGGTGGCGTCACCGAGCGTCGGGTTCTTGTGCGAGGTCATCGGACGGGCTCCCCGTACTGGATCCCGCGTCCGTTGGTGGCGACGTAGACGCGGCCGTGGATCCGCGGGTCGCCGGTGATCGCCGCGCCGGTCCACCCCCACTGATGGGCGTCGTCGTTGATCCGCGTCCAGGTCTTCGCCCCGTCGTCGGAACGGTAGAGGGCGGTGATGGTTTCGGTGGAACCGACCAGGTAGACCGCCGGGTAGGCGGCGCCCTTGGCCGCCCGGCCGAACCCGACCGCGTGCGACGCCGAGCAGCCGGCCACCTTGGTGAAGCCGGCGCCCCCGTCGGTGGACCGGTAGAGCCCGTTCCCCTTGGTGCTCAGCCACAGGTCACCGGATCTTCCCGGCGCCGCGACCAGCGCGAACTGGCTGTCACCGGAGGGCAGTCCGCTCGCCCGTGCGGTGAACGTGAGGCCGCTGTCGGTGCTGGCGTACAGCGTTCCCGCATCGGTGTCGTAGGCGTAGAAGCGCTTCGGGTCGGCCGGGTCGGCGACCGGCGTGGCGCCCTTCGGGAAGGAGGGGACCTCGGACCATGTCGTGCCGTTGTCCGTGGAGCGGTGGGCCGGGTACTTCGTGCCGTCCCAGTGCACGAAGGTCCACAGCAGCACGCTGCCGTCGGTGTCGGTGGCGATCGGCCCCGGTGCGTCCTTGGCCATGGCGGGCTGGGCGGCGAAGGGCGCCCAGCTGCGCCCGCCGTCGTTCGAGAACGCCCCGTTGCCGTTGTCGCCCCATCCGGTCCGGACGACGTACGACGGCTTGGCGGCGGCCTGCGCGAGGCCCGTCGCCGACCCGAACACGGGGTTCGACGCCATACCGCGCGAGGGGGACGCCGTGAGCCGCTCGTGGTACATCACGCCGATGTCCCCGAGCCCGCTGAGCAGGTGCGCCTCCCCGACCGGGGGCGAGATCAACTGGCGCACCGACGTCTCCTCCAGGCCGCGGATCTGCGGGGCCCAGTGCTTGAGGTCGCGGGTGCCGTAGAGGGTGGCGCCGGTGCCGTAGACCACGTGCTTCGAGTCGTAGGGGTCGACGCCGACCGCCTGGATCCACCAGCCGAACTTCGGCTTGTCCGCACCCCACTTGAGATAGGGGGTCTCGGACACGTCGAGCACGGCGGTGTCCTTGAGGGACGTCCAGTTCCGGCCGCCGTCGGTGGTCCGGTACAGGGTGTCGAGCGCCGCCCAGCGGTTGTTGGTGGAGACTACGACGGTTCCGGGGCGCCGGGCGTCGACGGCGACACCGCCGTAGGCGAAGGTGTCGGAGGAACCGTCGCCCGCGGTCCCGCCCGGCTTCACCGGCGTGACCTCGGCCCACCTGCCGTTCGTGGTGCGCAGCTTGTGCACGCTGCCGTCGGACTGTCCGTTGGGGCCGGGCGCGTTGGCGTACGTCACGTACAGCTCGTGGGTGTGGCGGTCGTAGGCGGCGCGGATCGGGACCTTGGCGGCGGTGCCGGAGGGCTGTCCGGGGACGGCCTCCCAGGTGGTGCCGTCGGTGGTGCGGTACAGGTTGGCGGAGCTGCCGTCGCCGTCGCCCCAGCCGGCGTAGAGGGTGCGGCCGGCCGCGACGAGGAGGGTGATGCCCTGGCCGGTGGCGCTCGCGGTGCCCGGGAAGCCGGTCGCGGCACTCCAGGTGGCGCCGCGGTCGGTGGACCTGAGGAGTCCGTCGTGCCGGGTCCCCAGCCAGAGGGTGTCGCTGTCACGCGGGTCCACCAGGAGCCGCTCCCCCGTACCCCGGCCGTCCTCGTTGGCGCCGAGCTTCACGGTGAGGTCGGTGCGCTTCCAGGTCGCGCCACGGTCGTCGGAGCGCAGGACCGCGCCGTTGCCGGCCCAGGACTGGGCGTAGGTCCCGAGGGCGAGGTAGAGACGGTTGGGGTGGGCGGGGTCGACGGCGATCGCCTCGACGCCGAGGAGGTTCCAGTCGTCCCAGCCGAGATGGTCGGTCAGCGGGGTCCAGCGCGCGGCCCGGTCGTCCCAGCGGTAGGCGCCGCCGATGTCGGTACGGGCGTAGGCGAGACCCCGGACGGTGGGGTGGAAGAGGACGCCGGTGACGAAGCCGGTGCCGCCGATGACGGCGGTGCGCCAGCGGTAGGAGGGGGTGGCGGCCTTGGCCGCCTCCCCGGCCTGGGCGGGCCCGGGGAGCAGCGGGACGGCGGTGATCGCGGCGGCGGCCGCGGTCCCGGCGAGAACAGCACGACGGCTGGGCCTGGACGTAAGCATGACGAACCTCGCTCTGGGATAAGGGGAAGTGGCGCGCCTCAGGGGCGCGAGGGCTGTCCCGACACGCGGCTCCGCCGCGTGGGCGCGACCCGCCACGACGAACCCACGGCCGCCGACGGGCCAAGACGCCCGTCGGCCGGGCGGACGGTCAGCCCTTCACCGCGCCGGTGAGCATGCCCTTCTTGAAGTGCCGCTGGACGAACGGCGAGAGCACCGCGACCGGTATCAGCGCCATGACCATCACGGCCATCTGGACGGCCAGCGGCGACAGCTGACCCGTGTTGATCTGCGTGGCCAGCCCCACCGGCCGTTCCTGCTTCTGCACCAGCTGGATCATGACGTTCTGCAGCGGCATCATGTCCTGGTCGGTCAGATAGATCGACGCGTTGAACCAGGCGCTCCAGTACCCGACCGCGTAGAACAGCGCGATCACCGCGAGCACCGCCCGGGACAGCGGCATCACGATCTTCCAGAGGATCCGCCAGTCCCCGGCCCCGTCGATGCGGGCACTGTCGATGAGTTCCGGCGAGATGCCCATGAAGAACGCGCGCAGGACCAGGATGTTGAAGACGCTCACCGCGCTGGGCAGGATCAGCGCGAGGTAGCTGTCGGTCAGCCCGAGGCCCTGCACCAGCAGGTAGGTCGGGATGAGGCCGGCGCCGAAGAACATCGTGGCGAGCAGCAGCATCAGGAACCAGCGGTGCCCGAGGGACCCGGTGCGCGAGAGGCCGTACGCGGACAGGACGGACACCGTCATGCTGAACAGGGTGCCGACCAGGGTCACTCCCACGCTGACCAGGGCGGCGCGCTGGACCTGTCCGCCGCTGAGGAGTTCCTGGTAGGCGATGAAGGTGATGTCCTTGGGGATCACCACCAGGCCGCCGGTCGCGTCGATGGTCTTCTTCGACGCGAGGCTGGTGACGATGACGATCCACAGCGGGAAGAGGATCCCGAAGCAGGCGAGGGTGAGGACGAGCCCCTTGCCGGCGACGCCCGCCTTCGAGGGCTCCTCCTCCCAGGCGGGCCGCTCCGGGGCCGCCCACAGGCTCGGCCGGAACGGGGCCCGGTCGGGTGCCGCGGACTTGTCGGGCTGCTGGTCGATGACGGCGCTCACTTCTTGTACACCCCCTGCTCACCCATGAGATGGGCGACCTTGTTCGCGGTCAGCACGAGGGCCAGACCGACCACGCCCTTGATGAGGCCGGCCGCCGCGGCGTAGCTGAAGTCCTGGTTGCGGATGCCGTTCCACCACACGTAGGTGTCGAGGACCTCGGAGGCCCCTGGGCCCACCGAGTCGCGTTGGAGCAGGAGTTGCTCGAAGCCGACGGTCAGCGCGTCACCCACCCGCAGCACCAGCAGCAGGGCGATCACCGGTCGCAGTGCGGGCAGCGTGATGTGCCACATCCGGCGCCAGCGGCCGGCGCCGTCCATCGCGGCGGCCTCGTACAGGTCGTTGGAGACGGCGGAGAGCGCGGCGAGGAAGACGATGATGCCCCAGCCGGCGTCCTTCCAGACGCCCTCGGCGGTGACCAGGAACTTGAAGATCCCGGGGTCGGTCATCAGGTCGAAGCCGTTGTACCCGTGCTGGCGCAGGGTCTGCGCGATGATGCCGGCGCCGCCGAAGATCTGCTGGAAGACGGTGACGACCAGCACCCACGAGAAGAAGTGGGGCAGGTACATGATCGCCTGGGCGACCGCCCGGACCCGGGGCCTGATCACGCTGTTGATGACCAGCGCGAGCACGATCGGGATGGGGAAGAACAGCACGAGCTGGAGGGAGAACAGGACGAAGGTGTTCTGCAGCGCGTGCCAGAAGCCGGAGTCCTGGAAGATCCGCTCGAAGTTCTCCAGGCCGACCCAGGCGCTCTCGAACATGGCGACGAAGCCGTTGTCGCTGAGGTAGGGGTCGTAGTCCTGGAACGCGACCACGTTGCCGAAGATCGGTATGTAGTTGAAGACCAGCAGCAGCAGTACGGCCGGCAGGGTCATCAGGATCAGTGTGCGGTCGCGTCGGAATCTGAGCCGGAGGCTCACCTTGCCGGCGCGCTTCTCGGCCTTGCGGCCGGCGCCGCCGGACGCCGAGGTCCGACGGTCGGTCTTCTCGTCGGTCTTCGCCTCGGCCCTGGTCCGAGGCACCGTGCTGTGGGACACGGCTTTCTCCTTGCCTCAGCCCTGGGTCAGTTGGCCGCGGAGCCGTTGTCGTCGAGCAGTTTCTGGTACCAGTCCCGCAGCCCGTCGCCGCCCTTGGTCTTCCAGTCGGACACGGCCTGCTGGACGTCGCTGATCTTCTTGCGGCCGCGGACGACGTCGTCCTCCAGCTGCTCGAAGTCGTTGGCGAGGTTGGTGTAGCGGTTGGGCTCGGTGATGGTCAGTCCGTAGAAGGAGGACTTCTTGGTGAAGGCGCCCATCCGCTGCTGCCACTCGACCTGGAGCTTGGCGATCTCGGGGAGGTCGGGGTGGGCGAGGTAGGCGGCGGGGTCGCCGGTGTAGTCGTAGGCGCCGAAGACCTCGTTGTTGCCCTTGGTGGTCTTGACGGGCATGCCGTCCTTCAGCGTGTAGTCGGTGCCCTCCACGCCGTAGACCGTGAGCATGTACTCCTTGGTGCCGTACGGCGAGGCGCAGTAGTCGGCGAGCGCCAGGAAGTCCTTGATCTGCTGCTTGGACGCCTTCTTGCTGACGAAGGTGAAGATGCCGGCGGGCTGGGTCGCCCAGAGTGTGGGGTCGCCGCCGTCGGGGCCGAAGATGTCGAAGGCGCCCATCTCGAAGTCGGTCTTCTGGATCTTCTGTTCGGCCGTCGAGGCGTACCAGTAGGAGATGTCGCCGTTGAAGACGAGGGACTGGCCGGCGGTGAAGCGGTTGGACGCGTCGCCCTTGGCGGCCTTGGCGTCGGGGTGGACCACGTCGGCGGCGTAGAGCTTGCGCATCCACTCCAGGGCTTCGAGGTACTCGTCGGTCTCGATGCGGTTGACGAGCTTGCCGTCCCTGAGGTCCCACCAGAGCGCCTTGTCGCTGCCGTTGAGGACGCCGTAGATGTTGAAGGCGGTCCACTTCAGGTCGTCGCAGGCCCACACCTTGCCCTTGGCGTCGGTGGCCTCCTTCGCCCAGGCCAGGAACTCGTCGGCGGTCTTGGGGAGTTCGTAGCCCTTCGCGTCGAAGATGTCCTTGCGGTAGAAGGGCACGATGTTGGTGACGTACGAGGCGGGCATCGGGACGGCCCGCAGCTGGCCGCCGAAGATGGAGCGCTGCCAGGCGTCGGTCGGTACGGCCGCGAGGTTCGGGTACGCCTTGACCTTGTCGCCGGACAGGTAGGGGCCGAGGTCGGCGAACTTGGCGTTGATGGCGCTGGGGATCTTGCCGTTCAGGTTCCAGCCCGGGACGACCACCACGTCCGGGATGGTGCTGGAGGCGAGGACGGCGCCCAGCTTCTCGTCGTAGGTGGTGCCGTCCTGGTTCTGCCAGGTGACCTTGACGCCGGCGGCGTTGTTCATGGCCGTGTAGTACGGGTTGTCGTTGGAGGGCGGGCTGCCCCACATCGGCGCCATGATCTTCAGCCGGCTGCCGCCGCCGAGCTTCTTGGGCACCGAGGTCTTCAGGGCGTTCAGGTCGATCGCCTTGGTGAAGCCGGCCGACGAGCCGTTCTTCGACGGCAGGTCCGGCACGACGACGCTCGACGCCACGAAGGCCGGGAGGATCTTCTCGGCCGCCTTGCCGGAGGTCGTGCCGTCCTTGCTCCCTTCCTGACCGCCGCCGCAGGCGGCGAGCAGGGGCATTCCCCCGGCCACCGCGGCGGTGGCGACCGCTGTGGAGGCGAGGAAGCTTCTCCGACTGGGGGCGGAGGAGGAGGTGGCGGCGTTCGGCGTCATTGCGTCAACCCTTCATGGCGCACCAGGACACCCGGCGGTGGAGCCGTCGGCTGCGGTGTCTTGAGTGGAACTGGCTGAGCTGAAGCGGATCTCCGACGCTTACACCGGATTCCCGTAGTCGAAGCGCTTCGATGTTGCTGTGAGGTTAAGTGAACGTCTCAGGGTGCACAAGGGTCGTTCCCAAGATTCCTCGGAGCTGCGTGACGTGACCTTTCCTTATGTACCGCTTGAAGTGATGGCGCTGCTCTCTTGACACCCGCCCCTGGATCGAATGAGCATCGAAGCGCTTCGAAAGCGCTTCGCCGCTCCATCGCAAGGGGATCCCCACGTGACCGCACAAACGCCGCCTACGACGCCTTTCCGCGATCCGCGCCTGCCGTTCGCGAAGCGCATCGACGATCTGCTGTCCCGGCTGACCCTCGACGAGAAGGTCGGCTTCCTGCACCAGTTCGCGCCCGCCGTCGAGCGGCTGGGCGTCGCCGCGTTCCGCACCGGCCAGGAGGCCCTGCACGGCGTGGCCTGGATGGGCCCGGCCACCGTGTTCCCGCAGGCCGTCGGCCTCGGCGCGACCTGGAACACCGATCTCGTACGCCGGGTCGGCGAGGCGGTGTCCAAGGAGACCCGCGCGATGCGCGCCCGCGACGACCGCGTCGGCCTCAACGTCTGGTCGCCGACGGTGAACCTGCTCCGGCATCCGCTGTGGGGCCGTAACGAGGAGGGCTACTCGGAGGATCCGAAGCTCACCTCGGCCATCGCCATCGCCTACACGCACGGTCTGCGCGGCGACCATCCGACGTACTGGCGCACGGCGCCCGTCCTCAAGCACTGGCTCGCGCACAACAACGAGACGGACCGGTCCACCGCGTCCAGCTCGGTCCGCCCGCGGGTGCTGCACGAGTACGACCTGCGCGCCTTCCGCGAGACGGTCGAGGCGGGCGCGACGGCCGGGGTGATGCCGGCGTACAACCTGGTCAACGGGCGCCCCAACCATGTCTCGCCCTCCCTGCGCGAACACCTGCGGGCCTGGACCGACGAGGAGCTGCTGGTCTGCTCGGACGCGGGCGCGCCCTCGAACCTGGTCGACTCCGAGCACTACTTCGACACCCACGAGGAGGCCACCGCGGCCTCGCTCCTCGCCGGGGTCGACAGCTTCACCGACCACGGCACGGACGGTTCGCAGATCGTCGCGCGCGTGCGGGGCGCCCTGGACAAGGGACTGCTGACCGAGGCCGACGTCGACACCGCGGTCCGCCGCCAGCTCTCGGTCCGCTTCCGGCTCGGCGAGTTCGACCCGCACTACGACCCGTACGCGGACACGAACGACTTCGACACCCCCGCGCACCGCGCGCTCGCCCTGGAGAGCGCCGAGCAGGCGGTCGTCCTGCTCAAGAACGACGAGCTGCTGCCGCTGGCCCCCGACACCCGGATCGCCGTGGTCGGCCTGCTCGCCGACGAGTGCAAGCTCGACTGGTACAGCGGCACCCTGATCCACCGCTCGACCCCGCTGGAGGGCCTGTACGAGCGGTTCGGCGCGGAGCGCGTCGAGTTCGCGGAGGGCGTGGACCGGGTCCGGCTGAAGACGTCCGCCGGTACGTTCCTGCAGGTACCCGAGGCGCGGGGGGCGGCCGACGAGGTGCGCGGCGCCGAGGGTGCCATCGACCCGGCGCTGCTCGCGGGCCGCACCGACCTGCCCCCGCTCACCACGGACGCCACCGGCACCGAGTTCGCGCTCGTCGACTGGGGCGAGGGCGTGCTGACGCTGCGCGCGCCCGACGGCCGCTACCTCTCGGTCGCCGAGGACGGCTACCTGCGCGCCTCCGCCGACCAGCCGGGAGGCTGGATCGTCCAGGAGACGTTCCGACTGGAACCGCACGAACACGGACACCTCCTCAGGCATGTCGGCACGGATCGCCACGTCTCTGTCTCCGCCGGCGGGGTAAAGGTTGCCGACGAGAATCCGGAGACGGGCGAGACCCCGGAAACGGTCGGGGCTGCGGAAGTCTTCGAGCTCATCGTCGTCGAATACGGCGAGGACGCAGTGACCCGCGTCACGTCCCAGGCGGATGTGGTCCTGGTGGTCGCCGGCAACGACCCGCACATCAACGGCCGCGAGACCGAGGACCGCACCACACTGCGCCTGCCCGCCCAGCAGGAGCGGCTGCTGCGTGCCGCCCGCGCCGCCAACCCGCGCACCGTGCTGGCGCTGACCTCGGCCTATCCCTACGCCGTCGACACCGCCGACCTGCCCGCGGTGCTGTGGACGGCCCACGGGGGCCAGGCGGCCGGCACCGCCCTCGCCCGGGTCCTGGCCGGCGACGTCTCCCCCGCCGGCCGCCTCCCGCAGACCTGGTACGCCGACGACGCCGATCTGCCCGGCCTCCTCGACTACGACATCATCGGCAGCCGCCAGACATACCTCTACTTCGAGGGCACGCCCCTGTTTCCGTTCGGACACGGCCTGTCGTACGCGTCCTTCGCGTACGGCGACCTGGACGTGCGGGTGACCGACGGGACGCTGACCGCGACCTTCACCGTCACCAACACCGGAGACGTGAGGGCCGACGAGGTCGCCCAGCTCTACACCCGGGCCGTGGACCCGGTGCTCCCGCGCCCGCGCCGCGAACTGCTGGCCCACCGCAGGGTCACGCTGGCACCGGGCGCCCGGGTGGAGCTCTCCTTCGAACTCCCCCTGTCCGCCTTCGCGTTCTGGGATGTGGCCCAGGGCAGGTGGCGCCTGGAACCGGGCCCCTACGAGCTGCTGGCCGGCGCCTCCAGCGAGGACGTCCGCCTGCGGACGACCGTGCTGCTGGACGGCGAGCCCTCGGCCCCGCGCCCGGTGCTCGAACGCGGCCTGGACGCGGCCGACTTCGACGACCTCGCCGACATCGAGATCGTCGACCGCACGAAGACCGCGGGCGACGCGGTGACGGCCGCACAGGGCCGGACCGGTGAACTGGTCTACCGGGACTGCGACTTCGGCGACGGCGTCACCGAGGTGACGGTGACCGTGTCCGGCGAGGGCGTGGTCGAGCTGTCGCTGGACGGGGGCGCGGTGCTGGCAGCGCTGACGACCGAGGCGTGGGAAGAGCGGGACGCACGGGAAGAGCGAGGGGAGCGCGAGGGGCGACAAGGGCCGGAGTCATCGGAGGAATCCGGGTCCGGGCCGTACGCGTACACCACGCTCGGCGCCGGGATCGTCGCCGAGGGTGTGCGGGACGTCCATCTCAGTCTGCGCGGCTCGGTGCGGCTCGCGCATGTCGGCTTCTCCGGCTGAGGGTCCGCGGGAGACCGGCACAGAAAAGGGCCCGGCACCGGAAGGCATCGGTGCCGGGCCCTTTCAGGGACGGCGTGAGCCGCATGACCGCGACTCTATATGAAAATGGTTCCCATGAGCTAGAGGGCGATCCCGGTCAGCACCAGGACCCGCTCGTACGTGTAGTCGTCCATCGCGAACCTCACGCCCTCGCGACCGACTCCGGACTGCTTGACACCGCCGTACGGCATCTGGTCGGCCCGGTAGGAGGGCACGTCGCCGATGACGACACCGCCGACCTCCAGCGCACGGTGGGCGCGGAAGGCGGCCTGGAGGTCGTGGGTGAACACGCCTGCCTGGAGGCCGTACTTGGAGTCGTTGACGGCGGCGAAGGCCGCCGCCTCCCCGTCCACCTTCCGCACGGTGAGGACCGGGCCGAAGACCTCCTCGCAGGAGATCGTCGTGTCCGCCGGCACATCGGCCAGGACGGTCGGAGCGTAGGAGGCGCCGTCGCGGTCACCGCCGGTGAGCAGGGTGGCGCCGGCCTCCACGGCCTCCTTCACCCACGCCTCCACGCGCCGGGCGGCGTCCTCGCTGACCAGCGGGCCGACGTCGGTCTTGGCGTCGGAGGGGTCGCCGGTGACCTGCGCCTCCACGGCGGCCACGAGGCGCGGCAGCAGGCGGTCGTACACGGACGCGTCCGCGATGACCCGCTGCACGGAGATGCAGGACTGGCCACCCTGGTAGTTGGAGAAGGTGGCGATACGGGTGGCGGCCAGGTCGAGGTCCTCGTCGCTCGCCCAGTCGCCCAGGACGACGGCGGCACCGTTGCCGCCCAGCTCCAGGGTGCAGTGCTTGCGCGGCACCGAGTCCATGATCGCGTAGCCGACCTTCTCCGAGCCGGTGAAGGAGATGACCGGCAGGCGCTCGTCCTGGACCAGGGCGGGCATCCGGTCGTTCGGGACGGGGAGGATGCTCCAGGAGCCGGCGGGCAGCTCGGTCTCGGCGAGCAGCTCGCCGATGACCAGGCCGGAGAGCGGGGTGGCGGGCGCCGGCTTCAGGATGATCGGCGCGCCGGCCGCGATCGCCGGGGCGATCTTGTGGGCGCACAGGTTCAGCGGGAAGTTGAAGGGCGCGATGCCGAGCACGACACCCTTCGGGAAACGGCGGGTGAGGGCGAGGCGGCCCTGACCGCCGGCGTCGGTGTCGAGGCGCTGGGCCTCGCCGCCGTTGAACCGCCGCGCCTCCTCGGCCGCGAACCGGAACACGGAGACGGCCCGGCCGACTTCGCCACGGGCCCACTTGACCGGCTTGCCGTTCTCGGCGGAGATGAGCCGCGCGATCTCCTCGGTGCGTTCGACGAGCCGTCGGCTCACGTGGTCGAGGGCCGCGGCGCGGACGTGGGCGGGGGTCGCCGCGAAGTCCTCGCGGACGGCGTACGCGGCGGCGACGGCCTCCTCGATCTGCGCGTCGTCCGGTACGGCGGCCCTGGCGACGAGGCGGCCGTCCCAGGGCGAGGTGACGTCGAAGGTGTCCTCGCCGGTGACCCGGCGGCCGGCGAGCCAGAAGGCGTGGGTGGAAGTCATGGGTCCACGGTAGGGCGGGGCGGGGCGGGGGTGGTTGTACGGCGCGTAGGGGTGGGCGGGGTGGGTGCGCCGGATTGGCGAAGTGGGGGGACGCCTCCCTGGGGCTTCGCCCCCGGACCCCCGTTGGCCGACCGTTCATCCAACCGAGCGGGTGGTGGGTGGGCACAGATCTGGGGGCCCGGGGTCTGGGGGCCCGGAGGCCCGGGAGTCCGGCGGTCCAGCGGTCCGGGAGTCCAGGGGCCCGGCGGTCCGAGGGCCCGGCGGTCCGGAGGTCCGAGGGCCCGGCGGTCCGGAGGTCCGGGAGTCCGGGAGTCCGGAGGCCCGGGAGTCCGGGAGTCCGGAGGGCCCGGCAGTCCGGCGGTCCGGGGGCCCGGAGGTCCAGGGGTCCGGGGGTCCGGGGGTCCAGGGGTCCGGGGGTCCGGGGGTCCGGGGGGCGGAGCTCCCAGGGTGGTTCGTGCCGGCGGCGGGTGTCTAGTCCGTCGCGGTTGTCTTCAGGGCCAGCCACAGCTCCATCCGCATGTCCGGGTCGTCCAGGGAGCGGCCGAGGATCTCCTCGACGCGGCGCATGCGGTAGCGGAGGGTGTGCCGGTGGACACCGAGGTCGGCCGCCGCCGCGTCCCACTGGCCGTGCCGGGACAGCCACGCCCGCAGCGAGGCCACCAGGTCGCCCCGCCCGGTCGCGTCGTGCTCGTACAGGGGCCGCAGCAACCCGTCCGCGAAGGCCTTCACCGCGTCGTCGGCCAGCAACGGCAGCACGGATCCCGACGCCAGCAGCTCGTGCTCGACGAGCACCCGCCCCCGCCGCCGGGCCACCGACAGCGCCTGCTCGGCCTGCTTGTACGCCGCCGCCGCGGCGA
Organism: Streptomyces sp. NPDC032822; assembly: GCF_055578825.1. Lineage (NCBI taxonomy): Bacteria > Bacillati > Actinomycetota > Actinomycetes > Kitasatosporales > Streptomycetaceae > Streptomyces > Streptomyces sp. NPDC032822. The sequence goes on from NZ_JBVIOL010000009.1 coordinate 80,483, forward strand.
TCGGCCCGACCGGCGCCGACACCCCCACGACCAGTTCGTCCTCGTCCCCGCCGGCCGCCTGCTCCCGTATCCCCGCCCGCGCGGCCTCCAGGGCCGCCGCGTACTCCCCGCACACGGCCAGCGCGGCGCCGCCGTCCGCGACGAGCACGACCAGCCGCTCCCCGTCCTCGCCCTCGTTCTCCGGCACGACCAGCACCGCCTCGCCGGAGCGGGCCGCCGCGGACTCCACCACCTCGGTGAGCGAGCCCAGCGGATCGCCGTGGGTGTCGGCGGCGGCGAGTGTCGCGGCCGTCGGCTGGGTGGGCGGCACGGGCGGGTGGTCGTCGCCGTGCACGCGTGCCGCGGAAGCGGCGGAGGCCGACTCGGCGACGATCATCCGGAAGGGGGCGTCGAGGAGTTCGCCGTACAGATCCCCGGCGACCGTCCGCGCGTGGTCGGGCTCCCCGGCGAGCAGCATGCGCAGCACCGCCACCCCGATCCGCTGCTCGGCCTCCTGGAGCGCGCGGGACCGTTCCGTGGTGAGGGTCAGCAGGGCGATGGCGGAGTGGACGGCGTACCGCGCGGCCGTGCCGAGGGCCGCCGCCGTGCCGACGGCCAGGGCGGCTCGGGGCCGTCGTCCCGTGCCCAGCGAGTGCAGTTCGACCCGGTCCTCGTGTTCGGGGCCGCCCACCACGGAGGAGGCGGGCGCGGGCCGCTCCCGCAGCCGCTCGACGTCCGCCGTGAGCCGGGCGGCCCGCCGCCCGGCCCACTCGGGCGCGGTGGCGACGACGGCGCCCGAGGCGTCGTAGAGCGCCGCCCAGCCGTCGACCTGCGAGGCGAGGGCGCCGAGCAGCCCTTCGGGGCCGTCCGTCAGGGCCTGTCTGGTCAGTTCGCGCTGGGCGGCGAAGCCCGCGGTCACCGCCCGGTACTGGTCGGCGGCGATGGCCGCGGACACGGCCTTGCTGATGGCGAGGAAGGGGGTGCGGCGCGGTACCTCCAGGACCGGCAGGCCTTCCTTGCCCGCGGCGTCGAGGAGCGCCTCGGGGATCTCCTCGTAGGTGACCCCGACGGCGAAGCCGAGCCCGACCACACCGGCGCCCACCAGCCGCTTCACATAGCGCGCCATCGCCTCCGGATCCGCCGCGTCCAGCTTCAGCGCGGTGATCAGCAGCAGCTCCCCGCCCTCCATGTAGGGCACGGGGTCGGCGAGCTCGCTGACGTGCGCCCAGCGGACCGGCACGTCCAGGCGGTCCGCTCCCGCCCGCACGGTCAGCTTCAGCGCGGAGTGGTGGACGAGCGAGGCGAGCGTGGGGGGCATGGGGCCTTCAGGTGGGGACGACGGCGGAGACTACGGGCGCGCGTGCGGTGATCGTGATCTTTGTGTCCATTTGGCCGTGACGTATGAACGGCCTGTGCCGATTCTGCCTCACCGTACGGTCCCCGCGTGCCCTCAGTCCCGCAGATCCACCAGCAGCGGCGGCGCGTGCTCCCCCTTCACACTCGTCAGCGACAGCACCGCGTGCCCGGGGGGCACCCCGTGGGCCAGTTCGGACGCGGACCACCGCTCCCGCTCGACCTGCCGTACGGTCACCGCCCGCGCGGTCGGCGCCTTGCCGGTGATCACCCGCCGTACCGCGTGCAGCGCCTTGCCGGCCGGGGTCTCGGCGATGATCTGCCGGTCGGTGACGTCCCGGGCCTCGATCCACTCCTTGCCCCAGACCTCGGCGAAGTCCTGCCCGTCCCACGGGGTGATCCCGGACAGCGCCATCCGGCACCCGGTGGCCCCGAGCAGCGGTCCCCGCAGCGGCCTCGGTACGTCGTCCAGGGAGCGCAGCGTCAGCACGACCCCGGCGTTGCCCGACCGCAGCCGCTGGATGCCCCGGACGGCCTCGGGCGTCACCACGCCGGTGGCGTCGTCGAGCACCAGGCAGGCGAACAGCGACCGGTCCTCCCGTACCGCCACGCTCGCCGTGAACTGGGCCAGCACCAGCCGCGCCAGCATCTTGGAGGCGTCCGCGTGGCCGCGCCGGGGCAGGTCGACGCGTACCCGCACGGGGTGGTCCAGCGCCTTCAGCGAGAAGGGCCGGGACCGTCCGGAGGTGTCGAAGAAGCCCGCGAAGGCCGGCCGGTCGAGCAGCGCGACCCGGTCGGCGAGCACCCCGCCGACATCGCCGGGATGCCCCAACTGCCGCTCCCGCGCGTCTAGTTCACGCAGCAGCGACTCCTGTCCGGCGTCCTCCAGGCCCTTGCGCAGCGCGGCCAGCGGCACGGGCGCCCCGTCGAGCAGCTGGCGCAGCTCCGGTACGGAGGGGAAGCGCCCGTGGACCGCCCGGAACGGGCCGAGGAGCTGGGCGAGGACGGTGGTGGAGCGCCTGGTGTCCCCGCCCTGGTGCGGTTCGGCGAGGTCCCCGACCAGCGCCTCGGCCAGCACGGCCGCCGCCTCGTCCGGGTCCGTGGTACCGCCGTACAGGTCGAGGTCGTAGACCGATTCCGGGTTCCCGATCCGTACGACGACGTCGTAGGAGTCGGCCGGACCGAGCCCGGCGCCGGCCGCGCCGACCACCACGACGGCGGCACGCCCGGCGAGCGCGTGCAGGCACAGCGACTCGGTGAGCGGGCCGACGACGGTCCCGGTCTTGCCGGAGCCGGCCGGTCCGACGGCGAGCAGGGAGGTGCCGAGGAGGTCGGGGCCGAGACCGAGACCGGTGGCGCGGTAGGCGTACGGGTTGCGGGCGTCGTCGGCCGTGGTGCCGAGCCGCACCTGACCGGTGACCAGGTCGTGCCGGGCGATCCGGGTCGGCAGGTCGCGTGCGCCGGAGGGGTGCGGACAGGCGGCAGCACCCTCGCCGAGCACCGCGCCGGTGAAGTCGGCGAGGCGGTGCCGGCCGCTGCGTACGCCCTGCCAGGCGCGTTCGATCCGAGCGTGGTCGACGTCCCGCATCAGCCCGGCCCGGGCCTCGGCGGCGAGCCGCTCGGCGGCGTCCACGGCTCCGGCGGCCCGCAGCTGCGGCCACTCGGCGGGGTCCTGCTCGGGGGCGGGCGGCCGCTCCGCCACGGGCGCGGACCGACGCCAGGCGGAGGGGCCGAAGCGCCGCCACAGCACATCCCAACGACCGATCTTCCCGAACATGGCAAAGATACCGGCGAATACCAGGATGAAATAGGCGTAGGAGAACATACCGCCCAGCTCAGATCGCCCCTGTGTCCATGAATCCGGAGCCAGTACGTACCACGGCCACTGCCAGAAGCCGCCCAGGTAGCCGTTCCACAACAGCGAGCAGAGCAGCCATCCACAGAGGAACGCGATCACCGCACCGCTGAGCAGCTGCCGCGTGGGAACCTGCTCCGGCTCCTCCGCGGCCCGCGGCCGGTGTCCGAGGCGCCACACCCCCGGTGCCGCCTCCGGCCGGGCCGTCCGCAGCCAGGCGAGGAAGGCCGACCCGTCCGGCATCGGCGGCACGCCCGGCGCCGGGGCCGCCGCGGGCCGCGGCGGCATCGCCGGAACCTCGGGAGGCCCCGCCGGACGTGGCACCGGGTTCGCATGCGTGCTCCGCGCGTCCCGCGTCCCGTCGCTGTCCATCGCCCTCGCCCCTTGACCAGCCGTTCCGTCCACCGTCAGCGGTCAATCTAATGCCCCTGCCAAGGGAGTTCACCGCTTACACGGCCGGGTCCCGGCTCACCGGCCCGTACAAGGACCCTGCTCCTCTATGTCCAAGTCGGACAAGCCACTTCACCGAGAACGCCCACATGGAGCATGCCCACCCTCCGGTCCCCGCCCTAGCCTGCGAGAAAGGACCAGGCACGTGCCAGCACCATCCCAGGAGCCCCCCATGACCGCACTTCCGCAGGAGCGCCGCGTCGTCACCGCCATCCCCGGCCCGAAGTCGCAGGAGTTGCAGGCCCGCCGTCTCGCCGCGGTCGCGCAGGGTGTGGGCTCCGTGCTGCCGGTGTTCACCGCGCGCGCGGGCGGCGGGATCATCGAGGACGTCGACGGCAACCGGCTGATCGACTTCGGTTCCGGCATCGCCGTGACCAGCGTCGGCGCCTCCGCCGAGGCCGTCGTCCGCCGGGCCTCCGCCCAGCTCGCCGACTTCACCCACACCTGTTTCATGGTCACGCCGTACGAGGGGTACGTCGAGGTCGCCGAGGCCCTCGCCGAGCTCACGCCGGGTGACCACGCCAAGAAGTCCGCGCTGTTCAACTCGGGCGCCGAGGCCGTCGAGAACGCCGTGAAGATCGCCCGCGCGTACACGAAGCGCCAGGCCGTCGTCGTCTTCGACCACGGCTACCACGGCCGGACGAACCTCACGATGGCGCTGACCTCGAAGAACATGCCGTACAAGCACGGCTTCGGTCCGTTCGCGCCCGAGGTCTACCGCGTCCCGGTGGCCTACGGCTACCGCTGGCCGACCGGCCCGGAGAACGCGGGCCCCGAGGCCGCCGCGCAGGCCATCGACCAGATCACCAAGCAGGTCGGCCCGGACAACGTGGCCGCGATCATCATCGAGCCGGTCCTCGGCGAGGGCGGCTTCATCGAGCCGGCGAAGGGCTTCCTGCCCGCGATCCGCCGGTTCGCCGCCGACAACGGCATCGTGTTCGTCGCGGACGAGATCCAGTCCGGCTTCTGCCGTACCGGCCAGTGGTTCGCGTGCGAGGACGAGGGCATCGTCCCGGACCTGATCACGACGGCGAAGGGCATCGCCGGCGGTCTCCCGCTCGCCGCCGTGACCGGCCGCGCCGAGATCATGGACGCCGCGCACGCGGGCGGCCTGGGCGGCACCTACGGCGGCAACCCGGTCGCCTGCGCCGGTGCGCTCGGCTCCATCGAGACGATGAAGGAGCTGGACCTCAACGCCCGGGCGAAGGCCATCGAGACGACGATGAAGGCCCGGCTGACCGCCATGGCCGAGAAGTTCGACATCGTCGGGGACATTCGCGGCCGGGGCGCGATGATCGCCATCGAACTGGTCAAGGACCGCGCCACCAAGGAGCCGAACCCGGAGGCCACCGCGGCCCTCGCCAAGGCCTGCCACCAGGAGGGCCTGCTGGTCCTGACCTGCGGCACCTACGGCAACGTGCTGCGTTTCCTGCCCCCGCTGGTCATCGGCGAGGACCTCCTGAACGAGGGCCTCGACATCATCGAGCAGGCCTTCACGCGCATCTGACGCAGGCCGTCGTACCCCATCTGTCGCAGGCCTTCCGGCGCGTCCGGCGTCACCGGATCGCGCTCGTTCGCGCTCACCGCAGCTCAGGAGTCCACAGGGGTTTCCGGGGCTGCGGCGACGAACGGCAGAGCGTGTGAAGAAGGTGTGCGAGGTCGCTGTCAGGACTCGATTCCGCCTGTCCCGGGCCCATTCCCTGCCGTAGGTTCTCTTCCAGATGAGAGATACACCCCGCCCACAGGGGACTGTGGGCGACTTCAGGCCGGGGCCTCCCCAGCTTCGACCTGGTCGTGCCCTCGCGCACACAACCGGGGCCTCTGGCTCCGGATCTCCTCACCGATCGGACAGTCGCCCGCCCCAAACCCCCCGGGGCGCGCGACCATCCGATCTGATCGGCCGCCCCGGAACCACCCCCCCTGTTCCGGGGCGGCCGACCTCCTTCTTCCTTCTCGGGCTTCCGGCCCTCCTCTTCGCGCTGATCACCTGGCAGGTCGTGGCCGACGGCCCCCTGCTGCGCCTGGACGAGCGGCTGAGCCGCTCGCTGGTCCACCCGGACCGCGTCTCCGAACTCCTCGCCGACCTCGGCAATGTCCAGGTCGCGGTGCCGGCCCTGGCGCTCGCCCTGGTGTGGGTGGCCCGGCGGACCCGGCGTGCCGGGACGGACCGCTGGTGGCTGCCCGCCACGGCCGCGGCCCTCCTCATGGCGCTGGTCCCGGTGCTGATCATCCCGCTCAAGGAACTCACCGACCGTCCGGGCACCCCGGTCATGCCACCCGGCACCGGCTACTTCCCGTCCGGCCACACGGCCACCGCCGCCATCGCGTACGGCGGCGCGGCCCTGCTCCTCCTGCCCTGGCTGCGCTCGCGGGCTGCCCGCCGCGCGCTCGTCGTCACCTGCGCCACGCTCGTTCTCGCGGTCTCCTTCGGCCTGGTCCGCCGCGGCTACCACTGGCCACTGGATGTCGTGGCCAGCTGGTGTCTGTGTGGGGTACTGCTCTCGTCGCTGTGGCTGCTGCTCGGGCGGGGGACGCCCGGTCGGCGGAAGGAACAAGGGACGTAGGGGCGGGAGCGGAGGTGCGGTCGTCCGCGCCGGCCGCACGGGCGGCCGACGAATGATCGGTGAAGGGGTCCGGGCCCGCCTAGTCGGTCTCCTCCGTCGCCAGGCCCGCCGCCGCCTCGTGCATCGCCAGTTCGAGAAGTGCCGGGTCGGTGAGGGTGCCGGAGCCGTCGGGGGAGACCAGCCAGCGGACCCCTCCGGTGGCGCGGCCCGGATACGGCACCACGATCCAGGTGCCCGCCCCCGCCGTACGGATGCCGGTGCCGAGCCAGCGGGCCGCGGTGCCCGGCGGCACGAAGAAGCCCATGCGGGCGTCGCCGAAGTCGACCAGCACCGGGCCCGGCTGGTCGAGGATGCGGGTGAGGACGTCGAGCGTGGGGTAGCCGAGTTCTCCCGGCAGGATCAGTACGTCCCAGGCCCTGCCGGCGGGCAGCAGCGCGACCCCCAGGGGGTTGCGCTCCCACTCCCAGCGGCAGGCCTCTGGATCCGGTGCGACGGATGCGAGCCACTCCACGGCCGTCTTCGCCCCAGTCATGAGGGGACCTCTCTTTCTCATCGGACGCGGGTCGCGTCACGAGAGAGAGGGAGGTCCCGTCGCCGCATTACGCGGGTTTCCGGCCCTCGTTGGAGTGAACCGGATCACATGTCATCGGATCACGGCTCAGCTGTCGAAGCCGAGTCCGAGCCGGTCCATCGTCCGCAGCCACAGGTTGCGGCGCCCGCCGTGCGTGTCGGCCCGGGCCAGTGACCACTTGGTGAGGGCGATGCCGGTCCAGGCGAAGGGCTCCGGCGGGAAGGGCAGCGGCTTCTTGCGGACCATCTCCAGGCAGGTGCGCTCCGTCCGCTCCCCCGCCAGCAGGTCCAGCATCACGTCGGCGCCGAACCGGGTGGCCCCGACGCCGAGCCCCGTGTAGCCCGCCGCGTACGCCACCTTGCCCTGGTGGGCGGTGCCGTAGAAGGCGGAGAAGCGCGAGCAGGTGTCGATCGCGCCGCCCCACGCGTGCGTGAAGCGGACGCCCTCCAGCTGCGGGAAGCAGGTGAAGAAGTGCTCGGCGAGCTTGGCGTACGTCTCGGGGCGGTCGTCGTACTCGGCGCGCACCCGGCCACCGTACGGGTAGATCGCGTCGTAGCCGCCCCACAGGACGCGGTTGTCGGCGGACAGCCGGAAGTAGTGGAACCGGTTCGCGGAGTCGCCGAGGCCCTGCCGGTTCTTCCAGCCGATCGACGCCGACTGCTCGGGGGTCAGCGGCTCGGTCATCAGCGCGTAGTCGTAGACCGGGACCGTGTACGCCCGTACCCGTCTGACCAGGTTCGGGAAGATGTTGGTGCCGAGGGCGACCCGGCGGGCCCGGACCGAGCCGTACGGAGTGCGGACGGCCATCCCGGAGCCGTACGGCTTCAGGGTGAGGGCCGGGGTGTGTTCGTGGACGCGGACGCCGAGTCGGACGCACGCCCGTTTCAGGTTCCAGGCGAGCTTGGCCGGGTGGAGGAGGGCGACGCCCCGTCGGTCGTACAGGCCGGCCTGGAAGGTCGGTGAGGACACCTGCTCGCGCACGGCCTCGGCGTCCAGGAACTCGACGCCCTCGGCGAGACCCTCGCGTTCCATCTCCTCGTACCAGTCGCGCAGTTCACGTGCCTGGTACGGCTCGGTGGCCACGTCGATCTCGCCGGTGCGCTCGAAGTCGCAGTCGAGGTCGTGCCGGGCGACCGCCTTCTCGATCTCGTCGAGGTTGCGGGCGCCCAGCTCCTGGAGCCGGTGGATCTCGCCCGGCCAGCGCGTCAGGCCGTTGGGCAGACCGTGGGTGAGGGAGGCGGCACAGAAGCCGCCGTTGCGGCCCGAGGCGGCCCAGCCCACCTCGCGGCCCTCCAGCAGGACGACGTCCCGCCACGGGTCGCGCTCCTTGGCGAGGAGCGCGGTCCACAGTCCGCTGTAGCCGCCGCCGACGACCAGCAGGTCGCAGGTCTCGGCGCCGGTGAGCGCGGGCTCGGGGTGCGGCTTGCCGGGGTCGTCCAGCCAGTACGGCACCGGCTGGGCTTCGGAGAGCGACTTCGTCCACCTGCTCATGGCGCTCGGGGCCATGATCCCAACTCCCTACACGGTGTTTCCGGTTATGCCTTCTGCCTGTTGCGGCGGTTCGAGATGACCATCGAGGTCAGCACGAACAGGACGGCGACGAGGAACATGGCCGTACCGATGACGTTGATCTGAACGGGCGTTCCGCGCTGTGCCGATCCCCAGACGAACATGGGGAAGGTGACGGTCGAGCCCGCGTTGAAGTTGGTGATGATGAAATCGTCGAAGGAGAGCGCGAAGGCGAGCAGCGCGCCCGCCGCGATCCCCGGTGCGGCGATCGGCAGGGTGACCCGGACGAAGGTCTGCACCGGTCCGGCGTACAGGTCCTGGGCCGCCTGTTCCAGGCGCGGGTCCATCGACATCACGCGGGCCTTCACCGCCGTGACGACGAAGCTGAGGCAGAACATGATGTGGGCGATGAGGATCGTCCAGAAGCCCAGCTGCGCCCCCATGTTGAGGAACAGGGTGAGCAGTGAGGCCGCCATGACGACCTCGGGCATCGCCATCGGCAGGAAGATCAGCGAGTTGACGGCGCCCCGCGCGCGGAAGCGGTAGCGGACCAGCGCGAAGGCGATCATCGTGCCGAGGACGGTCGCGCCGAGCGTCGCCCAGAAGGCGATCTGGAGACTGAGGGACAGTGAGCCGCACATGCCGGCGACGCCGCAGGGGTCCTTCCAGGCGTCCGTGGAGAACCGCTGCCATTCGTAGTTGAAGCGCCCCTTCGGTTTGTTGAAGGAGAACACCGTGACGACGATGTTCGGCAGCAGGAGATATCCGAGTGTCAGCAGGCCGCCGATGACGACGAGATGGCGCCTGAGCCAGGCGACGCCCGTGCCGAAGGTACGACTCCTTCGCGTGACCATCTAGACCAGATCCTCCGTTCCGGACTTGCGGATGTAGACCGTGACCATCACGAGGATCGCGGCCATCAGGATGAAGGAGAGCGCCGCCGCCGTCGGGTAGTCGAGGATCCGCAGGAACTGGGACTGGATGACGTTGCCGACCATGCGGGTGTCGGTGGAGCCGAGCAGGTCCGCGTTGACGTAGTCGCCGGCCGCCGGGATGAAGGTCAGCAGCGTGCCGGAGACCACGCCAGGCATCGACAGCGGGAAGGTCACCTTGCGGAAGACGGTGGCCGGCCGCGCGTAGAGGTCGCCCGCCGCCTCGTGGAGCCGGCCGTCGATGCGTTCCAGCGAGGAGTACAGCGGCAGGACCATGAAGGGCAGGAAGTTGTACGTCAGACCGCAGACGACGGCGAGCGGGGTGGCCAGCACGCGGTCGCCGGAGGTCCAGCCGAGCCAGCCGGTGACGTCCAGGACGTGCAGGGTGTTGAGGGCGCCGACGACCGGGCCGCCGTCCGCGAGGATCGTCTTCCAGGCGAGGGTGCGGATCAGGAAGCTGGTGAAGAACGGCGCGATCACCAGGATCATGATCAGGTTCCGCCAGCGGCCGGCCCGGAAGGCGATCAGGTAGGCGAGGGGGTAGCCGAGGACCAGGCACAGGACGGTCGCCGAGCCCGCGTAGAGCACCGAGCGCACGAACTGCGGCCAGTACTCGGTCAGCGCGTCCCAGTAGGTGGCGAAGTGCCAGGTGACCTGGTAGCCCTCCTCCAGGGAGCCCGTCTGCACGGACGTGGAGGCCTGGTAGATCATCGGCAGCGCGAAGAAGACCAGCAGCCACAGGATGCCGGGCAGCAGCAGCCAGTACGGGACGAGGCGACCGCGTCCGCGCGGGGGCTTCTTCTCGGGGACGGGCGCCAGGGGTGGCGCTTCGGTGACCGTGGCCATCAGGCCGCCGCCCCTTCCTCGACACCCGCGTCGATGTCCTGCGCGGCGTCCAGGCCGAAGGTGTGGGCCGGGCTCCAGTGCAGGACGACGTCGGCGCCGGGCACCAGGCGCGGGTCGCGGTCGACGTTCTGGACGTAGACCTCGAACTCGGGGCAGACCGCGCTGTCGATGACGTACTGCGTGGAGACGCCGATGAAGCTGCCGTGCGCGATCGTGCCGGTGATGCGGTTGCGGCCCTCGGGGATCTCGCCCGCGTCGTCGGCGTGGGTGAGGGCGATCTTCTCGGGGCGGACGCCGACCAGGACCTTGCCGCCGGTGCGGGTCGGGGCGGAACAGCGTGCCTCGGGCAGGACGAGCTTGCCGTCGCCCGCCTTGAGGACGATGTCCTCGCCGCTCTTGGAGTCGACCTCGGCCTCGATGAGGTTGGAGGTGCCGAGGAAGTTGGCGACGAAGGTGGTGTGCGGGTTCTCGTAGAGGTCGGTGGGCGAGCCGAGTTGTTCGACGCGGCCGGCGTTCATCACGGCGACCGTGTCGGCCATGGTCATGGCCTCCTCCTGGTCGTGCGTGACGTGGATGAAGGTGATGCCGACCTCGGTCTGGATGCGCTTGAGCTCCAGCTGCATCTGACGGCGCAGCTTGAGGTCGAGGGCGCCCAGCGGCTCGTCGAGGAGGAGCACCTTGGGGGTGTTGATCAGCGCCCGGGCCACGGCGACGCGCTGCTGCTGGCCACCGGAGAGCTGGTGCGGCTTCTTGCGCGCCTGCTCGCCGAGCTGCACGAGGTCGAGCATGTCCTCGACCTGCTTCTTCACCGACTTGATGCCGCGCCGGCGCAGGCCGAAGGCGACGTTCTCGAAGATGTCGAGATGCGGGAAGAGGGCGTAGGACTGGAAGACGGTGTTCACCGGCCGCTTGTACGGCGGGAGACGGGTGACCTCCTGGTCGCCGAGGAAGACCGTGCCGGAGGACGGTTCCTCCAGGCCCGCGATCATGCGCAGGGTGGTGGTCTTGCCACAGCCGGAGGCGCCGAGCAGCGCGAAGAAGGAGCCCTGCGGCACGGTCAGTTCCAGCGGCTGTACGGCGGTGAAGGAGCCGTAGGTCTTACTGATGCCCGTAAGGCGGACGTCGCCGCCGTGGTCGGTCTTGTTCGTCGTCACGGTGGTCACGCCCCAGTCAGCTTGGCGAACTTCTCTTCAAAGGCCGTCTCTTCCTTCGCGCTCAGGGAGCGGAAGGCGTGGGACTTCTCGGCCGTGGCCCGGTCGGGGATGATCAGCGGGTTGTTCGCCGCATCCTTGTCGATCTTCTCCAGCTCGGTCTTCACCCCGTCGACGGGGCACACGTAGTTGATGTACGCGGCGAGTTCGGCGGCCGGTTTCGGCTGGTAGTAGTAGTCGATGAGCCGTTCGGCGTTCGTCTTGTGACGGGCCTTGTTGGGGATCAGCAGGTTGTCGGTCGACGTCATGTAGCCGCTGTCCGGGATCACGAAGTCGATGTCGGGGCTGTCCGCCTTCAGCTGGACCACGTCCCCGGCCCAGGCCACGCAGGCGGCGAAGTCGCCGCTGGTCAGGTCGGAGGTGTAGTCGTTGCCGGTGAAGCGGCGGATCTGGCCCTTGTCGACGGCCTTCTGGAGGCGGGCGATGGCCGCGTCGTAGTCGTCGGCGGTGAAGTTCGCGGGGTCCTTGCCCATGTCGAGCAGGGTCATGCCGATGCTGTCGCGCATCTCCGAGAGGAAGCCGACGCGTCCCTTGAGCCTGGGGTTGTCGAGGAGGTCGGAGAGGGACTTCACCTCGACGCCGTCGAGCGCCTTCTTGTTGTAGGCGATGACGGTGGAGATGCCCTGCCAGACGTACGAGTAGGCGCGGCCGGGATCCCAGTCGGGGTTGCGGAACTGCGCCGACAGGTTGGCGTAGGCGTGCGGGAGGTTCGACGGGTCGAGTTTCTGGACCCAGCCCAGGCGGATCAGGCGGCCGGCCAGCCAATCGGTGAGGACGATGAGGTCGCGGCCGGTGTCCTGGCCGGCGGCGAGCTGCGGCTTGATCTTGCCGAAGAACTCGTTGTTGTCGTTGATGTCCTCGGTGTACTTGACCTTGATGCCGGTCTGTTCGGTGAACTGGTCCAGCGTCGGGTGGTGCTTGTTGCCGTCGTCGACGTCCATGTACTCGGTCCAGTTGGAGAAGCTGACGGTCTTCTCCTTCGCCGAGAGGTCGTCCGCGGAGACGCCGCCCTGGGTCTTGCCCGCCGCGGGGATGCCACAGGCGCTCAGGGCGCCCGTTCCGCCGACCGCGAGCGCGCCGCCCGCGGAGGCGCGCAACACGGACCGCCGGGTCATGGCGGCCCTGCCGCTGCGGAGGCTGCGCCGCATGGCGGCCACCTGGGCCGGGGACAGGCGGTCGGGCTCGTACTGCTCCATGCGCGTGTTGCCCTTTCGGGAGGATGGGAGCGGCCGCGGGTCAGGCGGCCTGAATACGGCTATCGGTCCCCGAAGATCGTGCGGTGCCAGTCCTTGCGGGCCACCGCCGTGTTGTCGAACATGACGTGCTTGATCTGGGTGTACTCCTCGAACGAGTACGCGGACATGTCCTTGCCGAAGCCGGACGCCCGGTATCCGCCGTGGGGCATCTCGCTGATGATCGGGATGTGGTCGTTGATCCACACACAGCCCGCCTTGATCTCGCGGGTGGCGCGGTTCGCCCGGTAGACGTCACGGCTCCAGGCGGAGGCGGCGAGGCCGTAGGGAGTGTCGTTGGCCAGCCGGACACCTTCATCATCATCGTCGAACGGCAGTACGACCAGCACCGGGCCGAAGATTTCCGACTGGACGATCTCGCTGTCCTGGGCGGCGTCCGCCACCAGGGTGGGGCGATAGTACGCACCGTTCTTGAGCTCACCCTGTGGGGCCTCGCCGCCGGTCACCACGCGCGCGTGGGCACGCGCCCGGTCGACGAAACCGGCCACCCGGTCGCGCTGGGCGTGCGAGATCAGCGGGCCGAGGTCGGTGCCGGGGGCGAAGGGGTCACCGAGCCGGACGGTCTCCATGAGGGCGGCCGTCCGCTCGACGAACGCCTCGTAGAGGGGCCGCTGCACATACGCGCGCGTGGCGGCCGTGCAGTCCTGCCCGGTGTTGATGAGCGCGCCCGCGACCGCGCCGTTGGCCGCGGCCTCCAGGTCGGCGTCGTCGAACACGACGAAGGGCGCCTTGCCGCCCAGCTCCAGGTGGAGGCGCTTGACGGTCGCGAGGGCGACCTCGGCGACGCGCTTGCCGACGGCGGTGGAACCGGTGAAGGACGTCATGGCCACGTCCGGGTGGGCGACGAGGTGTTCGCCGGCCTCCTTCCCGGTGCCGGTGACGATGTTGACCACCCCGTCGGGGAGCCCGGCGTCGGTCGCCGCCCGCGCGAACAGCAGCGAGGTGAGCGGGGTGAGTTCGGCGGGCTTGAGGACGATGGTGTTGCCCGCGGCGATCGCCGGGAGGATCTTCCAGGCGGCCATCTGGAGGGGGTAGTTCCAGGGCGCGATGGAGCCGACGACACCGATGGGCTCACGGCGGACGTAGGAGGTGTGGTCGCCGGAGTACTCACCGGCGGACTGCCCCTGGAGGTGGCGGGCGGCACCGGCGAAGAACGCGATGTTGTCGATCGTTCCCGGGACGTCGAACTCCCGGGTCAGCTTGAGCGGCTTGCCGCACTGGAGGGACTCGGCGCGGGCGAAGTCCTCGGCGCGCTCGGCGACCACGGCGGCGAAGCGGTGCAGGGCGTCCGAGCGCTCGCCCGGGGTGGCCGCGGACCAGCCGGGGAAGGCCGCGCGGGCGGCGGCGACGGCCGCGTCCACGTCGGCGGCGCCCGCCAGCTCGTACGTGTACACCGGCTCGCCGGTCGAGGGGTCGACGACCGCGTGCGTGCGGCCGGAGGTGCCGCGGGTCGGGCGCCCGGCGATGAACTGCGCGCCGTCCGCGAAGCGTTCCTGGGCCGGAAATCGTTCCGGGGTGGTATTGCCCGGGTTGTGCATGTCGCTCTCGCTCTCCTCCGCCGTCGCCCCGCGTCGGCGCGAAGGCGGGTATGGCGTAGCTCCAGCTCGATTTGAGTGCCGATCCTGGCAGAGCAAAGGGCGTCCAACAAGTGATTCCGTTGTTGCCTTTTGGTTACGCGACGGAATCTGTCGACCAGGTGTCGAGTCACCATGGAAAAGGGAGGACGGAGTGACAGTGGTGCCTGCCAGACTCGCGTGCATGGAAGGTCAAACGGGGCGGACGGGAAAGATCGACTCACGGGAAACGCTGGTCAAGGCGGTCCTGGCGGGCGCGAGGATCAAGTATCTGCACTTCTGGGGACATCGGCCGCGACCTGACGGCCGTGTCGGGGCGAGCTGTCTGAGCCAGTGGTGGCCGTCACCGTTCGTGGTCGACTCGGTGGTCTACGCGACCGCCGAGCACTGGATGATGGCGGGCAAGGCGCGGCTTTTCGCAGACCCGGAGGCGGAACGGCGGGTGTTGGCGGCCGGGCATCCGGCCGAGGCCAAGAAGGCCGGGCGGCTCGTGCGCGGCTTCGACGAGGCGGTCTGGGAGCGGGAGCGTTTCGGGATCGTGGTCGAGGGCAGCGTCCACAAGTTCGCCGCGGACCCCGCGCTGCGGGCGTTCCTGCTGAGCACCGGTGACCGGGTGCTGGTGGAGGCGAGCCCCGTGGACCGCGTGTGGGGCATCGGCCTCACCGCGGACGACGAGGCGGCCGGGGATCCGCGGCGGTGGCGGGGGCCGAACCTGCTGGGGTTCGCGTTGATGGAGGCGCGGGAGCGGCTACGGGGGCCGCTCGGCCCACACTGACGCCCTCGGTCCGGCCACATGGCCGGACGGATGGTGCCGGCCACGCGGCTGACGGGTGGCCGACTGCACGTCCGACTCGGCCCCGCGGATGGTGCCGGCTCCACGGCTGGTCCGGCCCTGCGGATGGCGCCGGATCCACGGAGGCCCTGGCCCTGCGGCTGGCCCGGCCCTAGGGCTGCCCGGCCCTGCGGCTGCTCCGGTCCCACGGAAGACGCCGGCTCCACGAATGACCCGGCTCCGCGGATGGTCCCGGCTCCACGAATGACCCGGCCCTGCGGATGGCTCCGGATCGACGGATGGTGCTGGATCGACCGGATGGTTGGGACCCACGGATGGTCCGGGTCGCCCTACGACACGAAGAACAGCAGGGCGATCATGCCGACGGCCAGGATCAGTCCCGTCGAGCCGCAGATGATCCCGGCCAGCGCCTGGCCGGGATTCGTGGCCTCCCCCCGTCGTGTCTTCTGGCGGGCGATCACCCCGAGGACGATCGCCAGGATGCCGCCGAGGATGGCGAGGGGCCAGAGGCAGAAGCCGACGACGGAGACGATGCCGATCACCAGCGCGGCCGTGCCCATCCCGTTGTTCGGGGCGGGTGCCATGCCGGGCCAGCCGTAGTAGCCGCCGACGCCGTGGGCCTGCGGGCCGTGGGCGCCGTAGCCGGGCGGGGCCGGGTAGCCGTAGCCGCCGGGGTAGCCGTACGGCGCCTGGCCGGGACCGCCCGGGGCGACGGGCGGCGGCGGGACCTGCTCGTGCCCGTAGGGCGCACCCGGGACGGGCCCGGGGTTCGGCGGGGCGAAGGGGTTGTCCGAGCCGTTCACCGGGGCCGTCGAGTTCGGCGGGGCGAAGGGCGAGGACCAGGGCTGCGGGGTTCCGGCGCGGTCGGCAGGGGGTACGGCGTCGGCCGGCCCGGTTCCGCCCACGCCCGGCATGGACGTGACCGTCTGCTGGTCGTGCACGGAGGAGGCCGGGAGGGGGGACGTCGGGGCGGAGGCCTGCGTCGCGGAGATCTCCGGGACGGCCGTCGGGGGGATGTCGGCGATGGTGGCACCGGGGCCGGGGACGGCGTCCTGCGGCGGGGTCGGCCAGGTCTTCGGGGCGGGGTCGGCCGGCGCGGCCCACGGGTCGCGGGGAGCCTCGGCGGGCTCGCCGGTTCCCCCCGCCGGTGCGGACCGGTGTGCGGTGTCGTCCTGCGCTTCCGGCGTCTGCGGCTGCTGCGCGTCGTCGGACATGCGCGGGCCCCCCTCTGTTGAACGTGCCGTCATGCTAAGGCCCGAGCCCGTCCGGCGGGACCCCGGCCTACGATGATCCCGAGTCACCGATCAGCCGATCACCCGCGTCCCTCCGTGCCGTACTCCGGACGGGGACGCCGTTCCCGGGGAGGAACCTTGACCGAACACCTCATCGAACCCAGCGTCCCGCGCGACCTGCACGCGTTCATCGCGTCGCTGCCCAAGGCCGAACTGCACGTGCACCACGTCGGCTCCGCCTCCCCGCGGATCGTCTCGGAACTGGCCGCCCGCCACCCCGACTCGCAGGTGCCCACCGACCCCGAGGCCCTGGTCGACTACTTCCAGTTCACGGACTTCGCGCACTTCATCCAGGTGTACCTGTCCGTCGTCGACCTGATCCGCACCCCGGAGGACGTCCGGCTGCTCACGTACGAAGTGGCCCGGGACCTGGCCCGGCAGCAGGTGCGGTACGCCGAGCTGACCATCACGCCGTTCTCCTCGACCCGCCGCGGTATCGACGAGGGCGCCTTCATGGAGGCGATCGAGGACGCCCGCAAGGCGGCCGAGGCCGACTTCGGGACCGCGCTGCGCTGGTGCTTCGACATCCCCGGCGAGGCCGGTCTGGAGGCCGCCGAGGAGACCACACGGCTGGCCACCGACGACCGGCTGCGGCCGGAGGGGCTGGTGTCGTTCGGGCTCGGCGGACCCGAGATCGGCGTACCTCGGCCGCAGTTCAAGCCGTACTTCGACCGGGCCATCGCGGCGGGCCTCAGGTCGGTGCCGCACGCCGGTGAGACGACCGGACCGGAGACGGTGTGGGACGCGCTGACCCACCTGCGCGCCGAGCGCATCGGGCACGGCACCAGTTCCGCGCAGGACGAGAAGCTCCTCGCCCACCTCGCCGAGCACCGGATCGCGCTGGAGGTGTGCCCGACCTCCAACATCGCCACGCGCGCGGTCCGCACCCTCGACGAGCACCCGATCAAGGAGTTCGTGCGGGCCGGCGTGCTGGTCACCATCAACTCGGACGACCCGCCGATGTTCGGCACCGACCTCGACAACGAGTACGCGGTCGCCGCCCGGCTCCTCGACCTCGACGAGCGGGGCCTGGCCGAGCTGGCCAAGAACGCGGTGGAGGCGTCCTTCCTCGACCCGGCCGGCAAGGCCCGTATCAACGAAGAGATCGACACCTACACCGCGGCCTGGCTCGCCCCCTGAGTCCGAAGGGCTGCTGACGCCGACACAATGGACGCATGCAGAAGCTGACCGCCGTGGCCCACCGCGGCGACCCCTACCGCGTCCGTGAGAACACGATCGACTCGCTGCGTTCCGCGCTCCGACGGGGCGCGGACGCGGTCGAGATCGACGTACGGCTCACCCGGGACGGCGTGCCCGTCCTGCTGCACGACGAGACGCTGAAGCGGCTGTGGGAGCACGACCGCCCGCTGCGGTCACTGTCGGCGGACGAGGTGCGCGGCCTCACCGACGGCCAAGTGCCCACCTTGGCCGAGGCGTTGGCCGCGACCGAGGGCGGCCGGGTGATGCTCGACCTGCCCGGCACGTCCGAGGTGCGGGTGGCGCGCCGGATCGTGGACGTCGTGCGGGAGCACGGGGCCCAGGAGCGCGTGTACTACTGCGCCGACGCCACGGCCATGCTCGCCGTGCGCGCCGCCGACCCGGCCGCCGAGATCGCCCTGACCTGGACGACTCTCGCCCCGCCGCGGCCCGCCCTGCTGGCCGCGGTCCGGCCGCGCTGGCTGAACTACCGCTTCGGGCTGGTCGACCACGCCCTCGCCGAACGCGTCCACCACGACGGCTACCTGCTCTCCGTCTGGACCCCCGACACCCGCCGCTCGATGCGTCGACTCGTCACTGCGGGCGTCGACTCGATCACCAGCAACCGCGTCGACGTGCTCTGCGCACTGCGGGACGGCGACTGACGACCGACGGCGCCCGGGCTCTCGGCCACGCGGACTCCACCGGCGGGGCGACCACCTGGGCGTCCGCACCCCTCCCCACCCGCAGCCCGATCAGCGGCGCGGCCGTCGTCTCCGGCAGTCCGGACCGGTCCGGTCCCCCGGCGTTCGGGGACTCGCAGCCGAGGTCGCGTACGCGTCGTCGTACGACGGAGAAAGCGCCCCGCACCGGGGAACGGCGAGCGGGCGGCCGTCGAAGACGGGTGCGGTGAGGCGCCGGACGTCGGCACGACGGAGGTCGAAGGCCTTCACGACGGCGATCAGGTGAGGGAGGCACCAGAGCGCTGGACGCGTGATTCCTGAGGGACGGTCGCCGGGTCGGTGGGGGTTGCGCGGGTGGCGTACTGCGGGACGGGGGTGTCGTCGCCGCCGGTGTCGCGGGTCAGGCCGTAGCGGGTCACTCCCTCGGGGGGACCGGTCCGGATGTCCTGGTCGACCGCGTCCCAGGTGGTGGGGAAGACGATCACGCCGTAGTCGGCGCCGCGTTCGTTCTGGTTGAGGGTGACGGTGCCGTCGACGTAGAAGTACTCGTTCTGCCACATCTGTTGGGTGCCGTCCGGCAGGACCGTGTAGCCGGTGGTCCGGTTGCCCATGCCGGTGGCGGAGCTGTCGGTGGCGCTGACGGGGTCGTCCATGCGGCGTCCGCCGCCCGAGGCGACGTGGAGGATCCGGCCGTCGAGTCCGGTCCAGGCCGGCATGACCAGTGCGCCGGGGCGGGACTGCGGGGAGATCTGCCAGCGCACCAGGACGTAGCCCTGGCCGCTGAGCGTCACCTTCTCGCCGCGGTGCTGCATGACGGCCTTCGCGCCCCAGGTGCTGGTGATCCCGCTCTCGGGGCGGTGCGGCAGCGGCGCGGGCTCGGTGTCCGGGTCCGGTGCCCGGTCGACCGCGTCGACGACCGTGCCGTACGGGTCGGCCTTCGTCTTCGACGGCGAGGGGGTGGGGGTCGGGGTCGTGCGCGGGGAGGCGGACGGAGGGGGTGCGGGCGCGGAAGTGGCCGGCGGGGCGGAGCTGGTGACGAGGGCGCGCGGGGGCGGGGTGGGGTCCGGGGGGCGTGTGACGACGTACGCGCCGCCCGCGACGAGGGTCGCGCCCGCCGTCATGGCGACGGCCGGTTTGGTGAGTGCGCCCAGCACCTTGGTGGACCAGCCGACGGAGGTGGCCGCGGTGGCGGCGGCCGTCTTGCCGCCGAAGGCCAGCGAGAGGGTGAAGCCGACGGGGACCGGGACGAGCGCGATCCCGACGAGGAGGCGTTCCGCGGGGACGACCGGTTCGCGGGTGTCACCGCAGTAGCCGCAGCCGCGCAGATGCCGGGCCAGCCGTTTGCGCCAGACCGAGTCGGGCCGGCCGTTCCAGCGGGCGGTCACCTCGCGCAGGTCCGGGCAGGCGCCGTCGAGGGCGCGCACGATGCCGCGCGAGGTCTCCAGGCGTTCCTTCATCCGCTGGACGCGGACGGCGGCGTGCTGCCGGCTGACGCCGACGGCCGCGGCGAGTTCGCGCCGGGTCAGTTCGCCGGCGACCTCCAGCCACCACAGGGACAGGAGTGGGCGGTCCTCGTCGTCGAGCCAGCGCACCGCCTCCGCGACCTCGCGCCGCTGTCCCTCCAACTGGAGCCTGAGGACGGTCAGTTCGGCGAAGTCGGCGGCGTCGGAGGCACTCTGGGGGGCCGACTCGTCCAGCCGGTCGGTGGTCCGGCGGCGGGCCCGGTCCCGGATCTGCCGCATGGCGATGGCCACCAGCCAGGACCGGAAGCTGTCCGGGTCGCGCAGGGAGCCGAGGTTGCCGACGGCCCGCAGCATCGTCTCCTGGACGACGTCGTCGACGTCGGCGTGACCGTTCAGGGCCCGGCCGACGATGTTGTACACCAGTGGCAGCCAGCCCGCGACGAGCTCGTCCAGCGCCCGCCGGTCACCGGCCTGCGCGGCGGCGATGGTGGAGCGCCAGTGCTGGGTTTCCACGGGGCCCTTTCGGTGACGGGGGTGCTGGGAGCGATGAGGGTGACGGCTGGGGTCTGTGGGTTTCTGCACGCACCCTCTCAGGCGGGCCGGGGCTGTCGTATGTCCGGGATCACAGTGCGGAGACGGCGTGAAGGGGACGCGGATAACGGTTTTTCGCCGCCCCGGGCGCGCCCTTAGGGGTGGGCCCTGACAACCTCCTTTCCCTGTAAGGGACTTACTTGGGGCAGGCCCAGGGTCGATGTCCTCCTCGCCGACGATCCGAAGGAAGGACGTGCCATCGGAGGCTGATCACCACCACATCCGCCGACCTCTGGAGCAGTCGCATGCGCGCCCGCCGTCGTACGACCGTCCTCGCCACCTCGCTCGCCCTGGCCCTCGGTGCCGCCTCGATGGCCGCGCCCGCGTTCGCCGCCTCCGGACCGGCCGCCGCCCCGATATCCGCGCACCACAGGCCGGCCCACGCCCTGGACACCGAGGCCCTGCGCGCCGCGCTGCGGAACCTCCCCGACCAGGACGCGACCTCCGCGCTCGTCCGGGTCGGCGGCACGGACGGCACCTGGCGCGGCAGCGCGGGCGTGCACGATCTGGCGAGCGGGTCGGCGGCGGATCCGGACGCCCGGTTCCGGGCCGGGTCGACGACGAAGGTGGTGACGGCGGCCGTCGTCCTGCACCTGGTGGCGGAGGGGAAGGTGCGGCTGGACACGCCCGTGCAGCGCTACCTGCCGGGGCTGCTCGGCAAGGACTTCGAGCCGATCACCGTACGGCAGCTGCTGAACCACACCAGCGGCATCCAGCCGGGCGACGGACTCGGGGACACCTTCGAGGAGGTGTACGCGCACCGGTTCGAGACGCTCGCCCCGCGCCGGGTCGTGGCGTCGGCGGCGGCGAAGGGACCGGAGTTCCGGCCGGGCCGTCAGCAGCACTACCTGAACATCAACTACACGATCCTCGGGCTGCTGACGGAGAAGGTGACCGGGGAGTCGTACGCCGACGCGGCGGCCCGGCGGGTGCTGAGGCCCGCCGGGATGCGGGACACCTACTTCCCCGGCACCGACCCGGCGATCCGGGGGCCGCACAACCGGGGTTACCAGGCGGTGAAGCGGGCCGACGGCACCACGGAGTTCCTCGACGTGACCGAATGGAACCAGGCCGACCGCTTCGCGGCCGGGGACATGATCTCCACCACCGCCGACCTGGAGCGGCTGGTCGTCCGGCTCTTCCGCGGCGACCTGGTCCCCCGGCCGCAGCTGAAGGAGATGTTCACCGTCCCCTCGCGGATCGAGGGGGCCACCATGAGCGCCGGCCTGCAGAGGTTCGAGTTCGAGGGCCGGGTCTACTGGCTCAAGTCGGGCGCCCGCTACGGCTACGGCACGCTGATCGCCGCGACCCGCGACCTCTCGCGCACCCTGGTCGTCTCCGTCGGCGCGACGGACGCGAAGGGCGAGGGCATGAACCCCGTGACGGAGCAGATCGCCCGCGCGGCGCTCAAGTAGCCCACGCGGTCAAGTAGTTCATGCGGTTCATGCGCTTCACACGGTTCACGTAGCCCAAGTGGCGGGCGCCGGGCGCGCGTTCGCGGTCAGCCCCTCCAGGCGCTTGATCTTGTTCCGCACGACGTACAGCGGGATCACCCCGAACACCCCGAACGACAGGTCGATCACGCTCCACCAGAAGGGGATGCCCCGGAGCGGCCCGCAGATCAGCGCGAGCGGCACGATCCCGGCGCAGGCGATCATGCCGAACTCGACGACCCAGATGTTGCGTACGGGGTCGCGGTAGGGGCCGTAGAAGGCGACCGCGATGACGAGGTGCGCGAAGGCGAGCCAGTCCGTGCCGTAGAGGAGGAAGGGGTAGTCGGCGTCGGCGGTGTCGAGCCCCTGCCGTACGCGCACGATCCAGTCCATCAGGGCGTCCGGCACGGGCAGGTGTCCCAGCAGCTCCTCGGTCCAGCGCAGTTCGTGGACCAGGGGGAAGGCGGTGGCGCCGCTGAGCACCAGGCAGACGACGAAGAGGGCCAGCCAGACGCGGATGCCCTTGAGCAGGGCGGCTCTGTCGTTCATGGCAGCAGCCTACGCCCCGAATTGAACATGTTCAAAAGAGTTCCGGACAGGGTGCCTCGGGCCCGGAGAACGACGCGTGGGCACGCGCGAGGCCACGGGTCCGCCTCCGCCGCCTGCCGACTAGTCCGCGCCCAGCAGCCCGCTCAGCTCCCCGCGCCGCCTGATGCCCAACTTCTTGTAGGTGCTGGTGAGATGGGTCTCCACGGTGCGTCGGGCGAGGTGGAGCAGGGCGGCGATCTCCGTGTTGGTGTGGCCGTCGGCGGCCAGCCGGGCGATGCGGCGCTCGCTGTCGGTGAGGGAGCGGGATCCGGTGCGGGCGGTGGTCACGCCGCGCCCGCCGCCCTCCCGCAGGGCTTCCTCCGCGAGGGCCAACTGCCGCAGCACGCCCCGTCGTTCGGCGCGTTCGGCCGCTTCCCGCAGGCAGGCGCGGGCCCGGGTACGGTCCCCGGCGGCGGTCAGCTGCCGGCCCTGGGCGATCAGCGCGGCCACCAGTTCCGTCTCCGTCGCGGCCGACGCGTCCCGCAGCAGTCGTACGGCCTCCTCGGCCAGTTCCAGACCCCGGCGGCCCCCGGTGGCCGTGCCGAGGACGCGCAGGGCGCGGCCGACCGTGCGGGGGGTGCCCCAGACCCGGGCCAGGCGCAGTTCCTCCGCGGCGAGGGTGAGCGCCTCCCGGGGGTGGCCGAGGGCGAGCCGGCACTCGGCGGCGGCCGTCCGCCAGGGGGTGACGACCGGGCTGACCACCTCACGGGCGGTCTGGCGCCGGCCGCACTCCAGGAAGTCGTGCAGTGCTCCGGCCCGGTCTCCCGCGGCGGCGCGCTGTACGCCCCGCGCGTACAGGAAGCGGTTCAGTTCCCAGGAGTCGGGCGCCTCCCGCAGGTCGAAGCCGTTCGCGAGGCGGGCCGCCTCGGCCGTGCGGCCGGTGTCGACGAGCGCGACCAGGGTGAGGGCGTGCACGTTGGAGGGGCCCGCGGCGGAGAGTACCGGGGGTTCGGCCGGGAGGTGCGCGTACTCGCCGCGCGCCGCCGCGATGTCGGCCCGGGTGTTGAGGAGCGCCTCGTGCATGGGGTGCAGCAGGTCGGGGCGTTGCCCGGCCAGGCCGCGGTCCACCAGCCGGTCCGCCTCGTCGAGTTCGTCGGCCCACTGGGCGACCACGGCGGCCGTGCCCAACAGGAAGGGTTCGGTGAGCGGATCGGCCGACTCGGCGAGCAGGTCGTGCACCCGCCGCATGGCGTCGGCCGCCGAGGTGAGGCCCGCGGTGGCCGCGTACCGCACGAGGAGGGCCCGGACGGGCGGGCCGACGAGTTCGGGTGAGCGTTCGGCGGTGTCGCTCAGCCGCCGGTACACCTCCCGGCGGACCGTCTGGTCCTGGTCGGACAGGAGGGCGGACGCGCTCTGCAGGATGGTGGCCAGTTCGGGGCGGTCGTCGAGCTGGCCGTCCACCGTGAGCAGCACCTCCACGGCGGCGCGGGTCCGGCCGCGTCCGGCGAGCGCGGTGCCCAGCGCCACGGCGGCGCGCACCCGGTCCTGCGGTGCGCCCGGCAGGTTCAATGCCTCGGTGAGGCGGGGGATCCCGGCCGCGGACTCCCGTACCGCGACCTCCAGGGAGCCCAGTTCGGTCAGCAGCCGCTGGCGGCGCCCGTCGGACAGCGGCTCGTCCAGGGCCCGGCGCAGGAAGTCGACGGCGTCGTCGGGCCGGCCCTCGCTCAGGGCCTGGGCGGCGGCGTCCTGGAGCACGGCGGGCGTCCAGTCGGCGCCCACCGGGTCGGACAGCAGGAGTTGCCGGGCCACCGTCTCGGTCGGGGCGCCGCGGTGCAGCATCGCCTCGGCGGCCGCCCGGTGCGCCGCGCGGCGCCGGGTCGCGGGCACGCCGGTGAGCACCGCGTCCCGCAGCAGGGGATGGGCGTAGTGAGGCCGGCCGCCGGGCCCTCCCGTCGCGCGCTCGCCGTCCGCCCGGAGGACGGCCCTCGGGCCGCCGGCCCGTGTCGCCGTGGGCACGTACTCCCCCCGGCGCCCCCGCCAGTCCCCCACGGGACGCTCCCCTCGCCCCGCCACCCAACGCCCTCCCCGGCCCTCCGGCCAGGGTTCTCCACGGTCCCCCGCCCAGCGCTCTTCCGACTCCTCACCTCGGGGCTCTCCCCCGCCCTCCGCCCAACGTCCCCCGCGGTCCCCAGCCCAGGGTTCTCCGCGGTCCCCAGCCCAGCGCCCCTCCGGCTCCTCGCCTCGCCGCTCTCCCCGGTCCTCGGCCCGACGTCCCCCTCGGTGCTCCGCCCAGACTTCTCCCCGGTCCCCCGCCCAGCGTTCCCCTCGGTCACCGGCCCGGCGCCCTTCCCCGTCCTCTCCCCGCCGGTCCTCGGCCCGACGTCCCCCTCGGTGCTCCGCCCAGACTTCTCTCCGGTCCTCCGCCCAGCGTTCCCCTCGGTCACCGGCCCGGCGCCCTTCCCCGTCCTCTCCCCGCCGGTCCTCGGCCCGACGTCCCCCTCGGTGCTCCGCCCAGACTTCTCCGCGGTCCCCCGCCCAGCGCTCTTCCGGCTCCTCGCCTCGGCGCTCTTCCCGGTCCCCCGCCCGGCGCTGTCGTGGTACCTGGTGCGGATCGGTGCACGGTGTCGTGCAGGTGGGCCGGTGTGGGCAGGCGGCGGGGCCGGGGCGCAGGAGGCCGAGACCGGTCATCGCGGTGAGCCAGCCCGCCACCCGGGCCGGGTCGGCGTCCGCCAGGCCGGCGAGCAGTGCGACGAGGTTCTCGGCGGGACAGCCGGGGTCCTGGGCGACCGTGTGGTCCCAGCCCTCGTCGAGGGCGGCGAGGGCCCGCGCCACCTCCGCCGTGCCGGGTCCGGCACTGTCCAGCCACCACGACACGGCCTCCGGGTAGGCCCCGGGGTAGAGCGCCGCGGTCGTCGCCGGGAACGCCGGGTGGCGGCCGGGGGCGTCGAGGTCGTCGAGGAGGGCGCGCAGCAGCACCGGGCTGCCCGCGCCGGCCCGCACGCAGTCCTCGACCCATGAGTCGGCGGCGTCCGGGAACCGGGCGCGCACGAGAGCGGCGGCCGAGTCCGGGCCGATCGGGGCGAGGGTGTGGGTGTGCACGAGGGCGGGCGGCAGGGTGTGGGCGAAGCCGGGCACGGGCGGGTCGATGTCGTACTGGCTGCGCTCGGTGACGGCGAGCAGGACCGGTACGGGTAATCGGCCCACGTGCCGGGCGGACTCCACCAGCCAGCGGTGCGAGGGCGCGTCGGCGAGGTGGACGTCGTCCACGGCGACCAGCAACGGGGACGTGTCGGCGTACGAGCGCAGGATCCGCCACAGCTCGGTGGCCTGTTCCCGTTCGCTGCCCCGCAGGTCGTCGTGGGCGAAGCCCGTTTCCGAGCCGAGGAGTTGGAGTACGGCGGCGAAGGGCACGGTGGCGTCGCCGGGTGAGCACCGGGCGCGCAGCACCCGCATGCCGTGTCCGGCGGCGGCCTCCGCGGCGGCGTCCAGGACGGTGGTCCGGCCGGTGCCGGTGGCGCCGCGCAGCAGGACGAGGCCGCCGGCGCCGGCCCGGGCGCGCGCGGCCCGGTCCGCCAACAAGGCGGCGGCTTCCCGGTGTTCGCGGGGCTGTTCGTGGGTAGGTGCACACAGCTGTTCACGCTGAGGTTCGGACATCCCTGCCTCCTTGCTCGGACGTGACGTCTTCTGCCGACGAGGACGAGGACCGTGGGCAGGCGGTGCCGTGACAAGTGCCACGACGGCCGGATCCAGACCCCCGGGAACCGGACGAACCGTCGCTCTCGTGGTGGTCGTGCGGCCGATCTCGTGGTGCTGCTCGTGGTGCTCCACGATTGCGCCGGTCCCACCCGCCCCACGAGTGTGAACAGCGCACGCCTGCCACCGACTCCACCCGGGTGGCGCGTACGTGGACATAGGGGAGACGGTTGCTCAGCTCTACGCGGACCACAGGCTCCGGCGCCGCCGACACACCGGAGCGGATACCGGTGACGGTGCACGCCCCGGACCCGATCTCGCGCGAGGGAGCGCTCAGCCAGTTGCGCCGGTTCCCGGAGGTCGACCTCCGGGAGGAGAGCGAATCCGGGCCCGGCACGGTGGCGCTGCTCATCGAGGACGTGCTCGACGAGACCGCCCTGACCCGGCTGCGCCGTCTGGTGCGCAGCGAGGGAACGCGGGCGGTGCTCGTGGTGGGCGCGCTGCGGGAGAGCGAACTGCTCGATGTGATCGAGTGTGGGGTCGGTGCCATCGTGTGGCGCCGGGAGGCCACCGCGACCCGGCTGGTGCAGGCCGTCGTCGCCGCCGCGCGCGGTGACGGGGATCTGCCGTCCGACCTGTTGGGCCGGCTCATCAACCAGGTGGGCACGCTGCACCGCAGCGCCGCCGGCCGGTCCGGCACGCCGTCGTCGGGGCTGTCACCCCGTGAGGTGGACGTCCTTCGGCTGGTGGCCGAGGGGCTCGACACCGGAGAGATCGCCAGCAAGCTGTCCTACTCCGAACGCACCGTCAAGAACGTCATGCACGGGCTGACCACCCGACTGCATCTGCGTAACCGGGCGCACGCCGTGGCGTATGCCCTTCGGGAAGGCTACATCTGACCGAACGTGCATCCGAAATCGACTCTCCGGGCAACTCGGTCTGCCCCCTCGTCGTCCCCGGCGTGCCTGCGGGACGGGCGGCACGGAGGGCAGGATCGGATACGACGGCCGCGAAGTGCCGGATCCAGTACGGCGGCCGCGGTGCCGCAGCGGGTACGACGGCCGGTGACACGCGGGGTTGAGCACGGCAGGGCGGGAGCACGACGGTGATCCACGAAGTGGACGAGGTACTCAAGAACCTGCTCAAGAGCGGTGCGTTGGCGGGTTCCGGTATCGACGTGGCCCTTGAGGCACCCACCCGCGACTGGGCGGCCCGCCGCAACGCCCCCACGATCAACGCCTACCTGTACGACATCCGCGAGGACATCAACCGCCGCCAGCGGGGGCAGGTCCCGGTCTACGACGAGCAGGACATCGTGGTCAAGCGCCGCCAACCACCGCGCTGGTTCCGGCTGTCGTATCTGCTGACGGCGTGGACGAAGCTGCCCCAGGACGAACACCGGCTGCTGTCCGCCGTGCTGGCCACACTGATCCCGCGCGAACTGCTCGCCCCCTCCGAACTGCCCCCCTCGCTGTCCCAATTGGGTCTGTCGGTGCCGATGTCGGTGGCGGGCATCCAGACCGAGTCGCGGTCCCTCGCGGAGATCTGGTCCGCGCTCGGCGGCGAACTCAAGCCGTCCCTCGACCTCGTGGTCACCGCCCCCTTCCCGGCCTACCCCGAGTACGACGTCGGTCCGCCGGTCACCGAGGGCGCGGCGCTCCGGGTGCGCCCCCTGGACGGCACGGCGGACGCGGAGGAACGCGCGCACCGGCCCCGGCAGGTGGCCGCGATCCGTGCCGCCCGCAACGCCGCGCGGCGCGGCCGAGGCCGGGACAGGACGACGTGACCACGGAGTCACCCGTACGCGAGACGACCGAGCCGAAGCCGCCGTACGACGATCCGGCCGTCGCACTGCTCGGCCGCCTCGACGGTCTGCGGGACCGGGTCGCCCTGCTGGTCGACCACCGTGCCGCCGACGACCCCACCGCCTCCGATCCGCTGCGCGGCCTCTACCTGTCGGAGGAGGCCGTACGGCATCTCCTGCGCCCGGTGGAGCCGCCCCACGCCGACCACTTCGGCGGCGTCGACGCCCTGGGGGCCACGACTCCGGACGACCGGCTCACCGACCTGTGCGTACGCCTGGGCCTGACCGAAGTCGACGCCGCCCTCCTCCTCATCGCGCTCGCCCCGGACCTGGACCGCACCTTCGAGCCGCTGTACGGCTACCTCAACGACGACGTGAGCCGACGGCGGGCCACGGTCGCGCTCGCCCTCGACCTGTGCGGTGTCCCGGTCCATCTGGTGGGCGCCCGGGCCCGGCTGCACCCCTCGGCCCCGCTGTCCACGCTCGGCCTGCTCACCGTGGAGGAGCCCGAACGCCCCTTCCTCAGCCGCTCGTTGCGGGTCCCGGACCGGCTGGTGGCGCACCTCCTCGGCGACGACACCCCCGACGCCACCCTCGCCGGTCATCTGCACCGGCTGACCCCGCCGCCGGAGTCGTACGACGACGAGGAGCGGGGCGCGGACGGGGAGTTCGCCCGCTTCGTGCGTCTGCTGGCCGCGCGACTCGCCTCCGGTCCGCCGTTCACCGTCTACCTCCGCGAGGCCCGCGAGGGCGACGGACTCGCCTGTGTCGCCGCCGCCCTGCACACGGCGGGCCTCCCCGCGCTGCGCTTCTCCGGCCCGGAGGACCGCGTCCCCGACCTGCTGCGCGAGGCCCGACTCGGCGGCCGGGCGGTCGTCGTCTCCGGCCTGCCCGACCAACCGGCGGCGCTGGTCCGGCAGTTGGCCGCGACGACCGACGTGTCCGTGCTGATCGCCGGACCACGCCCCTACGATCCCTACTGGTGCGACCACGACCCCCTGGTCCTGGACGCGCCCCCGCAGCGCGCCGGAGTGGTGCGGACCTGGTCGGACGCGCTGGGCGAGGAGCCCGGCTTCGACCTGGCGGCCACCGTCGCCCCGTACCATCTGGCCGGCGACCACATCGTCCGCGCCGCCCGTGCGGCCCGGGCTCTCGCCGGCTTCGACGGCACCCCGCTGACCCCCGCCCATCTGCGGCTCGGCGCCCGCCAGCAGTCGGCGTCGGGACTGGAGCAGCATGCCCGGCGGATCCGGCCCGCCGTCGACTGGCAGGACCTGGTGCTGCCCGAGCGGCCCCTGACCCAGTTGCACGAACTCGCCCTGCGGGCCCGCCACCGCGACCGGGTCCTCGGCGACTGGCGGCTCAGCGCGGGCGGCGGCCGGGGCCGGGGTGTCCTCGGTCTGTTCGCGGGCGAGTCGGGCACCGGCAAGACGCTCTCCGCGGAGGTCGTGGCGGCCGAACTGGGCCTGGATCTCTATGTGGTCCAGCTGTCGTCCGTGGTCGACAAGTACATCGGCGAGACCGAGAAGAACCTCGAACGCATCTTCACCGAGGCCGACCGCACCGACGCCGTGCTGCTCTTCGACGAGGCCGACGCCGTGTTCGGCAAGCGGTCCGAGGTGAAGGACTCGCACGACCGGTACGCCAACATGGAGAGCGCCTACCTGCTCCAGCGCCTGGAGTCCTTCAGCGGCATCGCGCTGCTCACCACCAACCTGCGGGCCAACATCGACGAGGCGTTCACCCGGCGCCTGGACCTGGTCGTCGACTTCCCGTTCCCGGACGCCGGGCAGCGCCGCGCCCTGTGGCGGCACAGCCTCTCCCATGTGCCGCGCACGGACGACATCGACTTCGGGGCGGTGTCCGACGACTTCGAGCTGGCGGGCGGTTCCATCCGCAGTGCCGTGGTGACGGCCGCGTATCTCGCCGCCGGACGCGGCGACCCGGTCACCACCGCCGACCTGCTGGAGGGCGCGCGGCGCGAGTACCGCAAGGCGGGGCGGCTGGTTCCGGGCGAGGGGACCTGGTAGCGGGACGAGGGCCCCGCCCGCCGGGGCTCGTCCCGCTCAGTCCTGCACGTGCCACTTCTGGTTCGGCGTCCCCGAGCAGGTCCACAGCTGGAGCTTGGTCCCGTTGCCGGTCCCGTTGTCCAGGGCGTCCACGCACTTGTCCGCCTGCGGGTTCACCAGGTCACCGGCCGTGCTCATCACGAACTGCTGCGCGGGGTTGCCGCTGCAGCGGGCCAGCTGGATCGCCGCCCCGTCGTCCTTGGATCCCCACGCGACGTCCATGCACATGCCGCCCGCGCGGACGGTGCCGTCGCCGCGGAAGTCCCACGTCTGGTTGGCCGTGCCCGCGCAGTCCCAGAGTTGGAGCCGGGTGCCGTCCTTGACCTTGCCGTCCTGCGCGTCGGTGACGTCGATGCACCGGTTCGAGGGGTTCCCGATGATCAACTGCCCCACGGGCGGGGCGGACTGCTTGGGCGTGGCCTTCGACTTGCCGGAGCCCGACCCTCCGCCCCCGGACGAACCGCCGGAGCCCCCCGCCCCGCCGGACCCGCCGGACCCGCCCGAGCCGCTCGGCACCTCGACCTCCTTGCCGGGCTGTTCCTCGGCAGGTGCCTCGGGCGCCGCGGGGGTCAGGGCCGGAGTGGCGGTCGGGGAGGGAGCGAGGGCACTGCCGGCCTCGACGACCTGCTCGTCGGCCCCGGACTTGACCGGCGGCTTGTACGCGATCCACAGGAGCACGAAGGTCAGCGCGAGGGCGAAGAAGATACCGAAGAACGTGGCCAGCCAACGCGGCAGGAACCCACGCTGGACATAAGTCCCGTCCACGGGAAGCGGAGTGGCCCCGGAACGGATCACCGACAGCGTGTACGGCCGTTCCTCTTTCGACCCGAACCAGATGATGTCCCGCGGCTTCAACGTCGTCTTCACGAACGCCGCACGACCGGGCTCGATCTGCACATTGCTCGGCTGCAGGTCGTACGACAACTGGTCGCCCGTGTCACTGCCGTTCAGAGACGCGGTGAGCTTCGTGTTGCCCAGGTTGTCGATCGCCAGACGAGGACGACCCCTGAAACGCCCCTTCACCGTCGGCGGCACCAACTCGGCGCGCAGCTCGGTGAACGGAGTGATCGTCAGGTTGCCCTCGGGGACGGTCACCGCCTCGGGATGCTCGGTCGGCGTGATCCGTACCGCGTACGCGTTCGGGCCCGCCGTCGCATCCGGCGTGCGGGGTGGCGAGAACGTCAGCTCGACCGTTCCCGTCGTCCCCGGAAAGAGCCGCAGCGTCTGCGGCTCCACCGTCGCCCAGGGCGCGACCGGCCCCACCGGTTCGAAGCGGTACTCGTCCACGACGTCACCGGTGTTCCGCAGCCGCAGCCGAACACGCGTACTGCCACCCGGGTCCACTGTCGCGGAGGCGGGCTCCAGAGAAGTCCACAACCCTGTCATGTCTGTCAGTCCCCCGAGGTACGGACGATCAGCCACTCCTGGTCGTCGTCATTGGAGCAGTCGAAAAGGGTCAGGTTGGCGTCGTTGCCACCGGTGCTGTAGCCGGCCACGTCCAGGCACTTGTTCTTGCTGGCGACGTTGCGGATCCAGTAGGCGCCGCTCGGCTGCTTCTGAATCCACCACAGCTGGTTGTCCGCGGTCGTGCCGTCGCAGGTGAACTCGGTGATCGGGGTCCGGATGGGCTGCGCCCCGTAGTACGGCAGGTCCATGCAGAGCTGGTCCTTGACGTTGCGGATCTGGAAGAGCGCCTGGCCTCCCGGCCCGCCCTTCTCGTCCACCACCTCAAGGTTCCAGAGCTGGTTGTCGCGCGAGGTCCCGTCACAGGTGAACTGGCGTACAGGACCGTCGAGTTTGCCCTTGTCGTAGTTCGGGATGTCCGCGCACTTCTTGGTGGTGGGGTTGCGCAGCAGGACGTTCTTCGCGGGCACGACGGGTTTCGGGGCCTTCTTGGTCGCGGTGGGCTTGGGCGGCGCGCCTCCCCCGCCCGAGCCACCGCCGCCACCTCCGCCGCCGTCGCCTGCGGCGGCCGTCTCCGGTGACTGCGCGGGCGCCTCGGGCGCTGCGGGGGTCAGGGTCGGAGTGGCGGTCGGGGAGGGCGCGAGCGTGCTGCCGGCTTCGACGACCTGCGGGTTGGCCCCGCTCTTGACGGGCGGCTTGTAGGCGATCCAGAGCAGGACGAAGGTCAGCGCGAGGGCGAAGAAGATACCGAAGAACGTCGCCAGCCAACGCGGCAGGAACCCACGCTGGACATAAGTCCCGTCCACGGGAAGCGGAGTGGCCCCGGAACGGATCACCGACAGCGTGTACGGACGCTCTTCCTTCGACCCGAACCAGATGATGTCCCGCGGCTTCAACGTCGTCTTCACGAACGCCGCACGACCGGGCTCGATCTGCACATTGCTCGGCTGCAGGTCATAGGACAACTGGTCGCCCGTGTCACTGCCGTTCAGCGACGCGGTGAGCTTCGTGTTGCCCAGGTTGTCGATCGCCAGACGAGGACGACCCCTAAAACGGCCCTTCACCGTCGGCGGCACCAACTCGGCGCGCAGCTCGGTGAACGGAGTGATCGTCAGGTTGCCCTCGGGGACGGTCACCGCCTCGGGATGCTCGGTCGGCGTGATCCGTACCGCGTACGCGTTCGGACCCGCCGTCGCATCCGGCGTGCGGGGCGGCGAGAACGTCAGCTCGACCGTTCCCGTCGTCCCCGGAAAGAGCCGCAGCGTCTGCGGCTCCACCGTCGTCCACGGAGCCACGGGCCCCACCGGTTCGAAGCGGTACTCGTCCACGACGTCACCGGTGTTGCGCAACCGCAGCCGAACACGCGTACTGCCACCGGGATCCACGGTCGCGGAGGCGGGCTCCAGAGAAGTCCAGAGGGTCATGTCACCGAGCACCCATCAGACCGTGAGCTTGACGGCTTCGAGCCAGCGGGCGTTTTCGAGGCTGCCGCCGAACTCGTAGTCGGGGCGGGCGTCGGCACACTCCGCAGGACTCCAGCCGTAGTCCTTGCCACGGGACGACTCGCAGATCTTGCCGCTGCCGATGTTGACGGCGAAGCCCGTCATGTACGGGGCGCCCTGCTTCGAGCTGCCGACGTAGACGTCCTTGCCGTCGGCCTTGACGGCCGTCCAGTTCGGCGCCCACTTGCCCCTGCCGTCGGTCGAGTCCGCGTAGTAGGAGAAGGCGTTGGCGGACGAGCCCCCCGTGCCCGCCACCGCGATGTTGAGGGCCCTGATCGGCTTCTGCTGTCCCGTCGTGCCGGCGATCGTGCCGTCGCACACCGGCTTCTGCCAGCCCTGTCCCGTGACGAAGGCGCGGTAGCAGATGTGCCGTCCCGACGGGTCGTCCTTGGCGAGGCGGCGCACGGCGGT
Organism: Streptomyces sp. NPDC032822; assembly: GCF_055578825.1. Taxonomy (NCBI): domain Bacteria; kingdom Bacillati; phylum Actinomycetota; class Actinomycetes; order Kitasatosporales; family Streptomycetaceae; genus Streptomyces; species Streptomyces sp. NPDC032822. The sequence continues at coordinate 113,443 of NZ_JBVIOL010000009.1, forward strand.
GGCCGCGGTGTCCGGCCTCGGCTTCGCGGTCACGGTGGCCGTGGCACCGCCGCCTCCGCCTCCGCCGCCGCCCGCACTGGAACCGGCCGAGTCCTCCTGTTGCTGCGAGGCCACGGGCGTGGGGGTCGTGGCCACGTCGGAGGGCGCCGCCGGCGGCAGCTCCGACGCCGAGGGGCTGGGCGCGAGCGTGCTGCCGGCTTCGACGACCTGCGGGTTGGCCCCGCTCTTGACGGGCGGCTTGTAGGCGATCCAGAGCAGGACGAAGGTCAGCGCGAGGGCGAAGAAGATACCGAAGAACGTGGCCAGCCAGCGCGGCAGGAACCCGCGCTGGACATAAGTGCCCTCCACGGGAAGCGGGGTGGCCCCGGAACGGATCACCGACAGCGTGTACGGCCGTTCCTCTTTCGACCCGAACCAGATGATGTCCCGCGGCTTCAACGTCGTCTTCACGAACGCGGCGCGGCCGGGCTCGATCTGCACATTGCTCGGGTGGAGGTCGTACGACAACTGGTCGCCCGTGTCACTGCCGTTCAGCGACGCGGTGAGCTTCGTGTTGCCCAGGTTGTCGATCGCCAGACGAGGACGACCCCTAAAACGGCCCTTCACCGTCGGCGGCACCAACTCGGCGCGCAGCTCGGTGAACGGAGTGATCGTCAGGTTGCCCTCGGGGACGGTCACCGCCTCGGGATGCTCGGTCGGCGTGATCCGTACCGCGTACGCGTTCGGACCCGCCGTCGCATCCGGCGTGCGGGGCGGCGAGAACGTCAGCTCGACCGTTCCCGTCGTCCCCGGAAAGAGCCGCAGCGTCTGCGGCTCCACCGTCGTCCACGGAGCCACGGGCCCCACCGGTTCGAAGCGGTACTCGTCCACGACATCGCCGGTGTTGCGCAACCGCAGCCGAACACGCGTACTGCCACCCGGGTCCACTGTCGCGGAGGCGGGTTCCAGAGAAGTCCACAGGCTCACGCGTCGACGCTAGTGCGGCACCGGCGGCAGGTCAGGAGCCTTCCGTGCACAGCTCGCTGCCCTCACGGCCCACCGGGAAGCCCGGCCCGCCCCCGCGGACCGGCGGGCGGTCACCGAGGGCAAGCGGTCCGGCGTCGGGCTCCGCCCACGCCGAGGACGGGCGTCCGAGCGTCAGACACTGCCCAGATCGGGGGCGACGCCCTGGTCCACCCTGCGGCCGTTCTCCGCGGACCGGCGCTCGAAGGCGTCGTCGGGCGAGGAGACCTTCGCTCCCGACCCGTTGTCGGTGCCCGCCACCGGCCCCTGGCTCTGCTGACGGACGTGGTCGATCTCGTGGAACATCGTCTCGTCGTCCGCGCCCTGCGGCCCCACGACGATGCTGGAGCCGGTCGTGTAGGCGCGGGCGTCCAGCTCCTGCGCCGACCGCTGGGCCACCGGTCCCGAGTGCACCCGGACATGGTCGAAGCTCATGCCGTACGCCTGCTCGGCCTTCTGCTGGATGCGCGGCTCCAGGCGAGTGGCCGGGGAGTTCACCGCGTCGAACACCGACGACCGGCGCTGGACGGCCGGCTGCGCCTCGGCCCGCTGGACGGCCGGGTCGTCGTGGCCGCAGCCCGACCCGTGCTCATGGCGGTCCGCCTCGATCGCGCGCGCCACCGCGGCGTTGCCCGCCGTGCGCTGCAGGGCGAGCAGCGGCGGAAGCGCGGCGGCCTGCGGGGGCACGACGCGCCCGGGGCCGCGCTCGCCTGACGGTCGGTTCTCTTCGTGTGCGCGCATGGGCCCTTCCCGGTCGGGCGGCGGTGCTCTGAGGCTGGGGTGCTGTGGAAGCGGGCGTACGGGTGCTGTGACAGCGGTCAAAACGGTGCGCCGCCCTCCCGGGATAGCCGACCGGCCCCGGCGGGCGGAAGGACCTGAGGGGCAGTCCCGAGGGCAGATCCGGTGGTCCGGCGGCGACGAGGGCGCGTCGGACTGCCCCTGGGGGCACCGATGTTGCCCCCGGACCGGCCCCGCAGGACGTTTCGGCGAACGCGCTGCGCGCGTGAAGGTGAGAAGCGTTCCTGACTCGTACCCCGAGGAGAGCAGAGCATGCCGTCCTACCTGTCGCCCGGCGTCTACGTCGAGGAGGTGTCCAGCGGCGCGCGCCCCATCGAGGGAGTGGGCACCTCGGTCGCGGCCTTCGTGGGACTCGCGCCGACCGGCCCGCTGAACGAGCCGACCCTGGTGACCAACTGGACCCAGTACGTGGCGGCCTTCGGTGAGTTCACCGACGGGTACTACCTCGCGCACTCGGTCTACGGATTCTTCAACAACGGCGGATCGGCCGCGTACGTGGTCCGTGTCGGCGGCTCCGACGAGGGCGCGCCCCTGGCCGGTACGGCCGGTTCGGCTCCCGCCGCGGTGGGCGGTTCCGCCGACCGGGCCGCGCTGTCGTCCGGTGAGCCCCAGCAGCTCGGCACGTTCGCGGTGACCGCGATCGCGTCCGGCCGCAACGGTGCGCTGAGCGTCGAGGTCGCCGACCCGGAGGGCGAGGGCCCCGCCGAACGCTTCAAGCTGATCGTCAAGGACGGCGACAAGGCCGTCGAGAACTTCGACGTGACCGCCAAGAAGGGCGGCCGCAACTACGTCGTCACGCAGGTGAAGGAGCGCTCCAAGCTCATCAACCTGACCGAGTCGGCGCCGGCCGCGCAGCTGGTCCGTCCGGACAACCAGACGGTGGCCCTCGCGGCCCCGGCGCCCGCGCCCGCCGTACCCGCCAAGGACGCCGACGAGTCGCACCCCGGCCCGGCCCACTATCTCGGCGACTCCTCGGACCGCACCGGCTTCGGCGGCCTGGAGGCCCTGGACGAGATCTCCATGGTCGCGGTGCCCGACCTGATGGCCGCCTACCAGCGCGGCACGATCGACCTGGAGGCCGTCAAGGCCGTTCAGCTGGGCCTGATCGCGCACTGCGAGCTCATGGGCGACCGGGTCGCGATCGTCGACCCGCCGCCGGGCCTGAACGCCCGTCAGATCCGGGTCTGGCGCCAGGAGACGGCCGGCTACGACTCCAAGTACGCGGCCCTGTACTACCCGTGGATCAAGTCCTTCGACCCGAGCAGCGGCCAGTCCCGGCTGATCCCGCCGAGCGGTCACGTCGCCGGCATCTGGGCCCGCAACGACTTCGAGCGCGGTGTGCACAAGGCGCCCGCCAACGAGGTCGTCCGCGGTGCGGTGGACCTGGAGCTCCAGATCACCCGTGGCGAGCAGGACCTGCTCAACCCCATCGGCGTCAACTGCATCCGTGCCTTCCCCGGCCGCGGTGTCCGCGTCTGGGGTGCCCGGACCCTGTCCTCCGACCCGGCCTGGCGCTACCTCAACATCCGCAGGTACTTCAACTACCTGGAGGAGTCGATCCTCATCGGCACCCAGTGGGTGGTGTTCGAGCCGAACGACCACAACCTGTGGGCCCGGATCCGGCGCAACATCTCGGCGTTCCTCGTCAACGAGTGGCGCAGCGGAGCCCTGTTCGGCCAGCGGCCCGAGGACGCCTTCTACGTCAAGTGCGACGACGAGACCAACCCGCCGGAGTCGGTCGACATCGGCCGGGTCGTCTGCGAGATCGGCATCGCACCGGTCAAGCCCGCCGAGTTCGTGATCTTCCGGCTGGCCCAGATCTCCAGCGGTGGCGGGGAGTTGGAGGAGTAGGCGGTCCGCCTGCACCCGTAGCCCCCGAACTCCGTCGTCACGACTCCGCAGAAAGACAGAGAGCAGATGAGTCTCAGCCAGGGTGACTCCCTCACTTCACATAATTTCGGCCTCCAGATCGACGGTGTGATGGTCGAGTACCTCACGTCGGTCGACGGCCTCAACATGGAACAGGACGTCATCAAGAGTCCGCAGAACTCCGCCCAGGGCAGGCCCGAGATCACTCTCATGCCGGGCGTGCAGAAGGACGGGCAGTGCACCGTGGTCCGCGGCATGACCATGTCGCCGGCGTTCACCACGTGGATCAACGACTCGATCGCCGGCCGGATGGGCACCGCCCGCAAGAACGCCTCGATCATCATGATGGACTACGAGAACAACCCGGTGAAGCGCTACAACATGCGCAGGGCCTGGTGCAGCAAGATCACCGCGAGCACCCTGAAGGCCGGCGAGGCCTCCGCGCTCACCGAGACCGTGACCATCGTCTTCGAAGAACTGGTCATCGAGTAATGCGCCGTACCGCTGCCAGGACCGGCGGCGCCCTCTCGCACTCCGGCGCGGACGCCTCGGCGCCCGCGCCGGAAGCGGGGGCGGACGTGGCACCCGGGCCGGGGCCGATGCCGGCCCAGGCCGCCGCTTCCGCCCCCGCGCAGCAACCCCGGGAACTGCGCACCGAGTTCCCCTTCCAGCTGCCGCGCGGATACGTCGACGACGCGGGCACCGTCCACCGGGACGGCGTGATGCGGCTGTCGACGGCACGGGACGAACTCGTCCCGCTGCGGGACGTGCGCGTGCAGGAGAACCCGGCGTACCTGTCGGTGGTGCTGCTCGGCCGGGTCATCACCCGGCTGGGCACGCTGGCGATGGTGCACGACGGGACGGTGGAGAACATGTTCGCCTCCGACCTGGCGTTCCTTCAGGACTTCTACCGCCAGATCAACGCGGAGGGCCACACCCGCGCCGCCGTGGAGTGCCCGCACTGCGCGGAGCCCTTCGAGGTGGAACTCGGCGGGAGCCGCCTGGGGGAATCGTGACGTACGCGACCGACCGGCTGCACGAGGAGATCGCGTACGTCGCCTACCACTTCCACTGGAGCATGGAGGAGATCCTGGATCTCGAACACCACGATCGCCGCCGGTACACGGGCGAGATCGCGTCCCTGGTGACGCGGGCCGAGGCGGAGGGCTGAGACGTGGGGTTCCTGGACAGGTTGCGCGGGCGTACGGACGGCCACGGCGAGGGCGACCGTGGCGTCCGCGGTGACGGTGGCGGCGATGCGGCTGCCGCCGCCGTGGTGCCGTCCGCGGGTGAAGCGGCCCCCGGGGAAGTGGCTCCCGTCGGCGGGGCCGTCGAGGTGGTGGCCGCCTCCTGGTCGAGGCTGCCGCCCATTCAGCGTGCCCTCCCCCAGGGGCGGACCGGGGTCGCGGACGCCGGGTTCGGCGGACGGCTGCCGACCTGGCAGAACCCGTCGTTCATGGGCACCGCCTCCCACTCCGTCCTGGACGGCCGGTCGAGCGGGCTGCTCGGCGACGCGGCCGGCGCGGCCACCGGCCGACCGGTGACGGGTCTCGAACGCCCCACGGGCACCTTGCCGTTGGCCATGCCCGGCGGCCCCGGACTCCCGCCGCAGGTGCAGCGGGCTCCGGCGGTACCGCTGCGGGCGATTCCGCCGCGGACGCCAGGAGTTCCGGGAGCACCGGCAACACCGGCAACACCGGGGACGGCGGGCACGGTTGGCGCGGCCGGTCCGGGTCCGACCACAAGTGGGGCCGCCCCCGCGCGGGGTGGATCCGGAGTGCCTGGAGTGCCCGCGGTACCGGTCGTGTCGGCGGTTCCTGTGAGGTCGGCGGCTCCGGTCAGGCCCGCGGTCCCGGTCGGGCCCGCGGTCGTCCCGACGCTCGCGCGGAACGTTTCGGGTGCGCGGTCCGCCGGGGCTTCCCCGGCGGTCCCCGGCCAGCCGGTTCAGCGGGTGGCGCAGACGCCCCCGGCGGCCTCGGATCCGGCGACCGCGACGGCCGCTTCCAGTGCGGTGACGGCTCGTACGGACACTCCGCCGCCGGTCCAGCGGGCGGACTCCACCGGCTCGGTGTCCTCGGCGGACGCGACGCCCTCGCCCACAGCCTCCTCGGCTCCGGCTCCGGCTCCGGCTGCCGCGGCACGACCCGTCTCCGGTCGCCGGGTGACCCCCGTGCCGACCCACCCGTCGCCGCCCCGGCGGTCCCTGACGAAGGCACAGCCCACGGCAACCGTGGTGCAGCGCCGGACCCTGCCCGCCGTACGACAGCCCTCCGCGCCCACGGGCACGGCACCGGCCGCCGCGCCGGCCCGGACGAAGGCGTCGGAGAACCCGGGCGACAGCACCTCAACGGAGAGCGGCCCAGCGAACGTTCACCCCGCCGGAGCCGCACCCACGAGCGAGCGACCGACACCCACCGCCGGAAACCCGGCTCCTGCTCCTGCTCCTGTCCAGCGTGCCGCGGCGGCTCCTCGTCGCGCGGACGCACCGAAGACCGCAGGCCCCAACCCGTCCAGCCCGGCGCCCACACCAGGTGCAACGGCCCCAACGGGCGTGGCCCATACGGCAGATCCGACGCCCGGCGCCCCCGGAACCAACGGGCCCACGGCCGCGACCGCCGCCGTGCAGCGGGCGCCGGAGGCCGCACCCGCTCCGCCACGCGAGACGCGGACGCCCCGCGCCACCGCGGCCGGCCCACGGCAGCCCGATCCCGGCCACCCGCACCCGGCCGACGGCCCCACCCCGGCCCCCACCTCCACGCCCTCGCCGTCGACTCCTTCCCCGACTCCGTCTCCGGCCCCTTCCCCGGCCTCACGCGGGCCGGTAGGCGGCTCCCGCGAAGCCGGCCCCGCCGTCCAGCGCCGGGCGGCGACCGCATCCGGGCAGCCGCGTCCGGCACCGGCCGAGGGCGGCGGTACGACATCGTCCGGCAGCCCCACGCCGACGCCTCCCGCTCAGGACCACTCCAGCGCCCCCGCTCCGACGCGGCAGCCCGCCCGGCCGGACGGCACGACCTCCGGCTCCGCGCCCACGCCGACGCCCTCGCAGCCCACCCGGGCCACCCCGGAGTCGGCCGCAGGCGTGCCCACGCCGTCGACGAGCGACGTACAGCGCGCCACGAGCCGTTCCGATGCCCGCGCCGCCGCATCACCGACCCCGCCCGCTGTCCCCGTCGTCTCTCCGGACCATCACCCGCAGAGCCCGCAGAGCCCCGGTCCGCGCCCCGCGGTCGCCCCCGTACAGCGGTCGGCCGCCGCGCCTGGCTCACCGACGGCGAAGGCGCGGGCGCAGGAACAGGCGACGGCAGAGACGTCCGTGCCGCAGACACCGGCTGACGCGGGCGCGGACGCGGGCTCCGGCAGCACACCGACACCGGCACCGCACCCCGTGGCCGACGCCGGTCCCGCCCGTCAGACCGGTCCGGGCGGCTCCTCCGCCGCGACGGGCAACTCCGTCCAGCGCAGCACCAGTTCAGGCGCATCCGCGTCCACGACCGACTCCGGTCCCCAGACCACCGGGCCGGCCCGCGCGGCCACCCCCGCATCTCCCGCGTCCCCCGTCCAGCGAAGCACCGCCCGCCGGACGCCCCGTATCGGCCTCGGCGCCCCGGTCTCGTCGCGTCCCGTCACCCCGGCGAGCCCTTCACCAGGTCCGAGCGCCCCCCTCTCCGCGCCCTTCTCCGGCCCCGAAGCCGAGTCCGCGGTACCCGGCCCCACCCCCGACTCCCCTCTCCCCGGCGCGAGTTCACCCGCGCTACCCGCGTCGGCACCCCCCGCTCCGTCGTCCGCGCCCACCATCCAGCGCGCCGCGGCCACCGCCCGCACCGCTCCCACCCCACCCGCGCGCCGCTCTCCCATCGGCGCCCCGCTGACCGCGCCCCCGACCGACGCCATGCCCCTTCTCGGCGCCCCGGTGACACGAGCGCACACACCGTCCCCGGTCCCCGGCCCCCTCGCCGCTGCGGCACCCCCTCCCACGTTTCCGTCGCCGCCCGGTCCGTCCCTTCCGCCGACGCCCGCGCCGCACCCCTTCACCGCCCCCGTCACGCCTACCGCGCCGACCACCGCCGCCACGGCCACGACCTCCACCGTGCAACGCGCGGCAGCACCCACCATCAGGCCCGTCCCCCTGCGCAGGCCGGCCTCTCTCTCCTCCCCGACTCCGGCGCTTCCGGCGATGCCCGCGGCGCCCGCCGCTCGCGGCACCTCGACCCCTCCCGGCGCTCCGACCGCTCCCGGCACCTCCGCGGGCACCCGCGCTCCGCTCCCCGTGGCCCCCCTCACGGTGCGCCCCGCGTCCGCGAGTCCCGGCCTCCCGGCGCAGCCCGTCGTGCAGCGTCTGTGGCCGAGGAGCAAGAAGTCGGCCAAGTCGGCCAAGCCCCCCGTCAGGTCCTCGGCGACCGGAGCCCTCGCGGCCGCCGCCGCGGCAACCGTCGCCGACACGATCGGCACACCGCTGACGGCCACCCGCCACGAGGCCCCTCCGCCGGCGTACAGCCCGACCTCCGAGGCCCCGCCCTCCTACGCGGCTTCCGCGCAGGCGCCGCCCTCGTACGCACACACCGCGCACGAAACGCCGCCGCCCGAGTACGAGGCGGTGCCCGCGGGCGGGTTCGATCCGCGGGAGCTCACCGACTTCCAGCTCGACGAGCTGGTGCACCGGATCATCGGCCGGATCACCCGGCTGATCCGGACCGAACTGCGCCTGGACCGCGAACGGATCGGCAAGCTCCGCGATCCCCGCAACTGACCGACCACCATCCGCCACCCACCGCCGCCCGTCCCGCCTCCGCCCTCCGACCAGGACGACAGAACAGAAAGGCCCACCCTCGATGTCCCGCCAGGACCCGGGCTCCACCATCTGGTTCACCCTCAGCATCGACGGCGAGAGCCTCGGCTACTTCAACGGATGCGAGGGCCTGTCGTCCCAGGTGGAGGTCGAGCACCGCCAGGAGGGCGGCAACAACGGCTTCGTCTGGCAACTCCCCACCCGTGTCACGTTCTCCACGATCCGGCTGACCCGGCCACTGACCCCGGACACCACGAAGGTCGCCAAGTGGATCTCGTCCGTGCAGACCGGCATCAAGCGGCCCACCGCGCAGATCTCGGCGCTGCGCGCGGACGGGTCGGAGGTGGCCCGCTGGGGGCTGATCGAGGTGCTGCCGGTGAGCTGGACGGGGCCCACTCTCAACCCCGCGAACCCGGCCGTCGCGACCGAGGTCCTGGAGATCGCCCACCACGGATTCACGGACTGAAGGGGGACCGGGAGACATGGCGAAGGGCAGCAAGGGCGCCGGCAAGAGCCTCGTACGGGCCACGCTCGCGATCCACGAACCGCCGGTCGGCGGGAGCACCACCCCGGGCGGCATCATCAAGACGTTCGCCTTCGACTTCAACCCGGCGCAGCTGTCGCTGACCCGCCGGGCCCAGTGGAAGGCCACTCCCGCGCAGATCGAACGGGACGGTTCGCTGCCGGAGTTCATGGGTTCGGAGCCGCGCGAGATGAGCGTGGAGATCTTCCTGGACTCCTCCGACAAGCCGACCAGCAACACCGTGCTGAAGAAGGTCGAGTCGCTGCTCGACTGCTGCGAGGTGACGACCAAGAGCATCGCGGCCAAGCAGCCGTCGCCGCCGTGGGTCGTCTTCCAGTGGGGGTCGTTCTCGACGGCCCGGTTCACGGCGTACGTCAGTTCCGTGGAGGCCAACTACGGGCTGTTCGGGACGACCGGTGTGCCCATCCGGGCCACCTGTCGGCTCCAGTTGCACGAGATCCCGAGCAAGACCAAGGGTCAGAACCCGACGTCCGGCGCGCTCACCGCGCAGCGGGTGCACCGGGTGGTGGCGGGCGACTCGCTGCAGTCGCTGGCCTGGCGGGAGTACGGCAACGCCGGCGCCTGGCGTTCGATCGCCGAGGCCAACGGCATCGACGACCCGGCGCGGCTGCCGACCGGCGTCGAGCTGATCCTGCCCGCCACCGAGGATGTGCGTTCCTGATGCCCAAGTACGCGTTCTCCAATGTCATCGACGTGAAGCTCGGGGGCGCCAAGCTGCCGTCCGAGTACGCCCGGGCGCTCACGGAGAGCTGGGTCGACCAGGGTGTCGGCGTGCCGGCCGCGTTCCGGCTCACCTTCCGGGACCCGTACCGGCTCATCCTCGACAAGCTGGGCGTCACCTTCGGCACCGAGGTGATCCTGGCGCCGGTGACCGACGGCCAGGGCTCCGCCGATCCGCTGCTGACGGGCGAGGTCACCGGCCTGGAGGCGGACTACGACGGAACCGGCACGTTCACCGTCATCCGCGGCTACGACTTCGGGCACCGGCTGCTGCGCCAGCGCCGGGTGGCCGCCTACCGCAACCAGAGCGCGTCGGACATCGCGCGCAAGCTGGCCGCGCAGGACGGCGTGCCGATCGGCCGGATCCAGTCGACGAAGACGGTGTACGACTTCATCAGCCAGTCCAACGTCACCGACTGGGACTTCATCGCGCGGCTCGCCGACGAGAACGAGATGGTCATGTCGGTCGACGCCGACGGGAAGTTCCAGTTCGTCAAGCCGAAGCCGTCGTCGGGGGCGCCCTCGCCGAACACCGACGGCGACAAGAGCCCGTTCGTCCTCCAGGCCGGACACGACATCCTGCGGCTGCGGTCCGCCGTCACCGCCGCCGACCAGGTCGCCAAGGTCGAGTCGCGGGGCTGGGACGTCACGACGAAGAAGAAGATCACCGCGACCTCGCCGGGGATCTCCAACCCGGGTATCAGCATCGGCACCACGCCGGGCGCGGCGGCCGGCAAGTTCAAGGCGGCCAAGCTGGTCGAGACGGGCACGCCGTACGACAAGCAGACCGAGGTGAAGTTCGCGGCCGACGCCCTCGCCGACGACGTCACGTCCTCGTTCGCCGAACTGGAGGTCGTCGCCCGCGGAAACCCCAAGCTGCGCCCGGGGGTTCCGGTGGCGCTCGCGGACGTCGGCAAGCCCTTCGAGGGGAAGTACACGGTCACGTCGGTACGGCACGTCTTCGGCGACGGCAAGCACTACGAGGCGTGGGTGACGGTCAGCGGACGGCAGTGGCGTTCGCTGTACGGGCTCGCCTCGGGCGGCGCGGACACCTCGCCCCGGCTGCCGAGCGTGGCCAACGCGCTGGTCACCGACGTGAACGACCCGCTGAAGCAGGGACGGGTCCGGTTGCAGTTCCCGTGGCTGGACGACGCCTACGTCAGCGACTGGACGCGGACCGTGCAGATGGGCGGCCTCGGCGGCGGCGGGATCTTCCCGCTGGACGTCAACGACGAGGTGCTGGTCGCCTTCGACCGGGGTGCCCTGGACCATCCGTTCGTGATCGGCGGGCTCTACAACGGCCGGGACAAGCCGACCGTCGTCGGTGACGTGCCGCTGCACGACACCGTGCGCAAGAAGGCCAGCCGGCACACCGTCTCCGACCGGGACGGCAACCGGATGGACCTGCTCAGTCAGAAGACCGCGGCCCGCAAGCAGGGCGTGCGGCTGATCTCGGGTGACAAGCAGCTGACGGTCTTCCTGGACCGGACGAAGACCGAGATCGTCGTGGACAGCAAGGGCTCGGTCACGATCAAGGGCAGCCGTTCGGTGTCGGTCGAGGCCGGCACCGACCTCACGCTCAGCGCCCGGCGCAACGTGACCATCAAGAGCGGCGGCACCGTCAACATCCGGGGCACCGGGATGGTCAACGTCCGGTCCATCGGGGGCGTGCTCTCCCTGGACGCGGCCGGTGCGCTGAACATGAAGGCAGCCGGCGCCGCGTCGCTCAGCGCCTCGGGGATCGTGGCGATCAACTCCGCCACCACGAACGTCACGAGCGCCAGGATCGGGCTGAACGGTTTCGTGTTCGTCAACAACGTCAAGTACCCGCTCCCGGCATGACCGGAGGGCCGCATCGTTCCACGGGCCCCGCCGGGTTCGTCAGCAGAAGGAGAAGGCAGGTGGCCCCCTGATGGCCGAGCAGTTCGTCGGATCCGGCTGGTCGTTCCCGCTGCGCATCGGGCCGACCGGCGGTATCGCGCTGGTCAGCGGGGAGCGGGAGATCGAGGAGGCGATCCGGCTGGTCCTGTCGACCGCGCCGGGCGAGCGTCCGATGCGGCCGGACTTCGGCTGCGCGATCCACGACCTGGTGTTCGCGCCGGTCAACGAGCAGACCGCGGGCCGTATCCAGCACGAGGTGTACGTCAGCCTGGACCGCTGGGAGCCACGCATCGTGGTCGAGGACGTCGAGGTCAGCACGGGCGACGACCAGAGCGTCCTGTTCATCGACGTCCGCTACTCGATCCGCGGCGCCAACAACCCGCGCAGCCTCGTCTTCCCGTTCTACGTCATCCCCTCCCACGACGATCCGGACGGCCCCGCCGGCCCGTCCGGGACAGCTCCCGAAAGCGACCGCTGATGGCTCTGCCCTCCCCCAACCTCGACGACCGGCGCTTCCAGCAGTTCGTCGACGACGCCAAGCGCTACATCCAGCAGCGCGCCCCGGAGTGGACCGACCACAACGTGTCCGACCCCGGCGTCACGCTCGTCGAGACGGTCGCCCACATGGCCGACCAGATCGTGTACCGGCTCAACCGGGTGCCGGAGAAGAACCATCTGGCGTTCCTGGACCTGGTGGGGATCACGCTGTTCCCGCCGTCCGCCGCCCGCACCGACGTGACGTTCTGGCTCGCGGCCCCGCAGGAGGAGACCGTGCCGGTGCCGGTCGGCACCGAGGTCGCGACCCTGCGCACGGAGAGCGAGGAGGCCGTCGTCTTCGCCACCGAGCGCGAACTGTCCCTCGTGCCCTGCGAGTTGCGGCATCTGCTGGTGCAGCACGCGGGTGAGCCGGCCGCCGACAGGACGCCGGACCTCGCCGAGGACGACAAGGACGTGCTGTGCTTCAGCGAGTCCCCCGACCCCGGCGACTGCATGATGTTCGGCCTGACCGCGGCCGTACCGCACTGTGCCCTGGCCCTGGACCTGGACAGCCGGGTGGACGGCGTCGGCGTGGACCCGCGGCAGCCGCCGCTGGTGTGGGAGGCGTGGACCGCGGACGGCTGGCAGCTCTGCGAGGTCGACCGGGACGGCACCGGCGGCCTCAACCGGCCCGGCGACATCGTGCTGCACGTCCCCGGCGGACACGTGCTGTCCCGCAACGCCGGGCAGGAGGCCGGCTGGCTGCGCTGCCGGGTCACCGAGCCCCTTCCCGGCCAGCCCTTCTACACCACCTCGCCGACCGTCCGCTCCGTCGAGGCCTTCACGATCGGCGGGACCACCGCGGTCGTCAACGCCGAGACGGTGTACGACGAGGCCATCGGCGAGTCGACCGGTCTGCCGGGCCAGCGGCTGCGGCTGGCGCACGCGCCGGTGGTCGGCGACGACCCGCCGCTGCTGCTGCAGACCGCCGAGCACGACGGGTGGACGGACTGGCGGGTCGTGCCGAACTTCGCCGCCTCGGGACCCTACGACCGGCATGTCACCCTCGACGCGACGACCGGCGAGGTCGCCTTCGGGCCCGCCGTGCGCGAACCCGACGGCTCGCTGCGCCAGTACGGCATGGTCGCCCCCAAGGGCTCGCCGATCCGCGCCCGCCGCTACCGCACCGGCGGTGGCCGCGCGGGCAACGTGGCGCGCGGCGCCGTCCAGATCCTGCGCACCTCCATCCCGTACGTCTCCGAGGTCGTCAACCGTGAGGCCGCACGGGGCGGGGTGGAGGGCGAGACGGTGGCCGAGGCGAAGGTCAGGGCGCCGATCACGCTGCGCGCCCAGGAGCGGGCGGTGACCCTGCGCGACTACGAGGAGCTGGCCCGGCGGGCCGCACCCGAGACCGCGCGCATCACCTGCCTGGAGGGCGAGGAGGGCGAGCACGGGGCGTACGCGGTACGGGTGTTGGTGGTGCCGCAGGCCGTCGCGGACCCCGGCGGCCGACTGCGCTTCGAACAACTCGTCCCCGGCGACGCCCTGTTGGACCGCATCACCCGGCATCTGGACGAACGCCGCCTGATCGGCACCCGGTTGTCCGTGGGGCCGCCGTACTACCAGGGCGTCACGGTGGTGGCCACCGTGCACGCCTTCCGGGGCGTCGACACCGACAAGGTGCGCCGGCAGGCCCACGACGCCCTCTACCGGCACCTCGACCCGCTCACCGGCGGGTCGGACGGCAAGGGCTGGCCCTTCGGGCGGCCCGTCCAGGCCGGTGAGGTGTTCGCGGTGCTGCAACGCGTGCCGGGGGTGGAACTGGTCGACGAGGTGGTCCTGCACCCCGCCGACCCGCTCAACGGCAAGCGCGGCGAGGCGACGGACCGTATCGACCTGTCCCCGCCGTCGCTGGTGTTCTCCTTCGACCATCGCGTCCGGGTGATCGGGGACGGCTCCTGATGGCCCCCGACCCGACCACGACCGCCTGCGCGCCGCTCACGGGGAGGCACGGATGAGAGGCTCGATCGACGGGCTCGCATCCTCCGCGCCGATCGGCATGATGCTGCCCGCCGTGTTCGCCGACGACGACCTGGCCCAGCGTTTCGTCGCCGGGCTCGACGAGGTCGTCGCGCCGATCCACAGCGTGCTCGACTGCCTCGACAGCTACTTCCGCCCCTCGCTCGCGCCGCTCGACTTCGCCCAGTGGCTGGGCGGTTGGGTGGGCGCCGAGACCGAGGGCACCGAGCCCGAGGAACTGCTGCGCGCCGCCGTCGCCGCCGCCGCGTACCTGCACCGCATCCGCGGCACCCGGCGCGGACTGGTCGAGGCGATCCGGCTCGCGTTCGGCGTGGAGCCGGAGATCACCGAGAGCGGGGGCGCCTCGTGGAACGAGCGCCCGCTCGGACCGTTCCCCGGCGAGGCACGCCCCCGACTGCACGTACACCTGCGGCTGCCCGAGCCGACCTCGGCGGACCGCCACCGCCTGGACACCCTCGTGGCCGCCGCACGCCCCGCCCATATGCCGTACACGGTCCAGGTGACCGCCGGTACACCCGCCGAAAGGACCCCGGAGAGATGACGACCACCCAGAACTGCGCCGAATGCGGCACCCGCGCGGAACCGGGCCAGTCGTTCTGCGACGCCTGTGGTGCCGTCCTGAGCTGGACGGACCGCGCGGCGAGCCGGACGGGGGCGGGCCAACCGGAACGTGAGGAGGCCTCGGTCGCCAGCGGCGGCGCGGGGGCGTCCGGCGGGTCGGGCGGCACAGGCGGCTCCAGTGGCTCGGGCGGCTCCGGCTCGGGTGCGGGGAGTGCCGGCGAGGCGTCCGCGTCCGCCTCGGCTCCTTCGTCGGCGGCGTCGTCGGCGCCTTCGTCGGGTACGGCCTCCGGTGACGGCGGCGCGGACTGGGACGCCTTCACCCGTGCGGACGGCGGAGCCGGCCTGGCTCCCGCGCCCCGGCGCCTGGTCGATCACCCCGCGACGGCACCGGATCCCGCCCCCGACGAGCCCGACACCCGCTCCTCCGCCCCGGACGGCGGGGCCCCCGGACACCCCGTCGACGAGACCGCGCCCACCGTGCCGGTCCCCGCCACGACGGCGTCCCCGGCCTCCTCCCCCGCGGACGCGGAAGCGGAGGGGATGAACGACCGGGCCCGACGGCTCCTCGTCCCGCTCTCCGACCCCGAGCCCCGCCCCGCGCCGACCCCTTCCGTCGCCCCGGTCCTGCCCGGCCGTCCGGCCGTCCAGCGCCCGCAGTCCGTCCAGGCCCCGGGTGAGGAACTCGGCACGGACGGCGGCACGCCGTGCCCGTGGTGTGCCACCCGCAACCGCCCCGACCGGCACTACTGCACCCGGTGCGCGATGCCCATGGCCGGGCACGGGAACACGCCCCGGCGCCTGCCCTGGTGGCGGCGGACGGCGCTCTTCGGCTACCGGGAGACCCCGTGGGCGGGCGACCGTCCCCGGCTGCGCCGCGCCTTCGACCGCATCCTGACCTGGCTCACCGTGGCGGTCGTGCTGGCCCTGCTGGTCGTGCTGGCCTTCAACATTCCCAAGGGGGTGCAGGCGACCCGCGACCACTTCTCCAAGCGTTCCCCGGTCGCCCCGGACAAGGTCAGCGCGTCCCGCTTCTACCCGGGTCACAAGCCCCAGCTGGCCTTCGACAAGCTCAACAACACCTGGTGGGGGCCGGGAGTGGCCGACTCCGGGCGGGGTCAGTGGATCGAGGCCCGCTTCAGCGAGCCGACCCGGCTGCTGGACGTGGTCATCACGCCGGGCGTCTCCACCCGCGCCGAGCAGCTCTCCGAATCGGCGCTCCCGCACCGCGTCAAGGCGACCATCACCCTGGCCGACGGGAAGACCACCATCACCCGTCAGCTCACCCTCGACCAGGGTGCGGGCTGGCAGCGCCGTGCCTTCCGCGTCGGCGAGGTCACCGCGGTCCGCTTCACCATCGAGTCCGCCCACCAGATCTCCTCGACCAAGCAGGTGGCGATAGCGGAGATCGAGTTCTTCGGCCCGTCGAGCGCGAACGCGACATAACCGCGGGGGACTCGGCACTCACCCCGATCCGTCGAGGGTGCACGGCACGGCGTCCGCGAGACCGCGGGCGCCGTGCGCGTCGGAGCGCGTCGCAGCGGCGGCCGGTCGGGGCGACAGCGGCTCCGTCCAGCGGGGTACCGGGCAGGCGTGGGGCCCCTCGGAGGGCCGGCGGGAGTCGCCGAGTGCCACGTACGGCCCGGCCCGCGGAGCGCCACGACGCCGGCCGGGCCGGTGGCGCCTGCCCCACTGTCGTGCGCCCGCCGACCGCGCGGGCCACGGGGAACGCCGTACCCCACCCTCCGAGGACCGTCGTCGCCGCGGGTACTCCGCGCGCGGACCGGCCGGACCCGTCGGGCAGGATGGGCGCCATGACCGAGATCCGCACCCCCCGCCTCCTCCTGCGCCAGTGGCACGACGACGACCTCGCCCCCCTGGCGGAAATCAACGCGGACCCCCAGGTCATGCACTGGGTCGACGACGGCGCGGTCCTCGGCCCGGACGCCACGGCCGAGGCCGTCGAGCGGTGGGAGGAGGACTGGGACGAGGAGGGCTTCGGCCTCTTCGCCGTCGAACTGCTGGCCTCTGGCGAGCTGGCCGGCTTCGCGGGCCTGTCCGTACCGGAGTTCCTGCCGGAGGTGCTGCCCGCCGTGGCCCTCGGCTGGCGTCTCGGCTCCCCGTTCTGGGGCCAGGGCTACGCCTCCGAAGCGGCCCACGCCGTCCTGGAGTTCGCCCTCCAGGACCGCGGCCTCGACCGCGTCGTCGCCATCCACCGCATGGGCGACGACGCCTCCGAGAACGTCCTGCGCAAACTAGGCATGTCCCCGGACCGCGAGACGTCCCACCCGGTGTACGGCCACGCGCTGCACGTGCACGCCATCGACCTCACCGAGTTCGAGGCGTGAACCCGAGCCGGCGGTGAACGTCCTCGACCATGTTCCGCACCGCCATCCGGAAGATCTCCGCCCGATGGTCGCCGCCCCGACGCCCAGCAGCTCAACGTCGTGAGCGCGCCGGCGCCGAAGTAGGACGCGGCGCGGCACCTGGTGGACGAGGTGCGGGCGGTCGCCCCGCCCGCCGGCACGCGGCCCCGCCCCCGGACACGCACGCGGCCCCGGACGGGTCAACTCCCGTCCGGGGCCGCGCACGTGCCGGATCCGGTCAGCCGTCCAGCGACGTCATCACATGCTTGATCCGCGTGTAGTCCTCGAAGCCGTACCCCGACAGATCCTTGCCGTACCCGGACTTCTTGAAGCCGCCGTGCGGCATCTCCGCGACCAGCGGGATGTGCGTGTTGATCCACACACAGCCGAAGTCGAGCTTCTTGGACATCCGCATCGCGCGGCCGTGGTCCTTGGTCCACACCGAGGAGGCGAGGGCGTACTCGACGCCGTTGGCCCACTCGACGGCCTGGTCCTCGTCGGTGAAGGACTGGACGGTGATGACCGGCCCGAACACCTCCTGCTGGACGATCTCGTCGTCCTGCTTCAGACCGGACACCACGGTCGGCGCGTAGAAGTAGCCCTGCTCGCCGACCCGGTGGCCACCGGCCTCGACCTTGGCGTGCGCGGGCAGCCGCTCGACGAAGCCGGAGACCTGCTTGAGCTGGTTCGGGTTGTTGAGGGGGCCGAACAGCACGTCCTCGTCGTCCGGCTGCCCGGTCTTCGTCTCGGCGGCGGCCTTCGCCAGCGCGGCGACGAACTCGTCGTGGATGCCCTCCTGGACGAGGACGCGGGTGGCGGCCGTACAGTCCTGGCCGGCGTTGAAGAAGCCCGCGACGGAGATGTCCTCGACGGCCTTGGCGATATCGGTGTCCTCGAACACCACGACCGGCGCCTTGCCGCCCAGCTCCAGGTGGACCCGCTTGAGGTCCTTGGACGCGGACTCGGCGACCGACATGCCGGCCCGCACGGAACCGGTGATGGAGGCCATCGCCGGGGTCGGGTGCTCGACCATCAGGCGGCCGGTGTCGCGGTCGCCGGTGACGACGTTGAAGACGCCCTGCGGCAGGATGCCGCCGATGATCTCCGCCATCAGGACGGTCGAGGCGGGGGTCGTGTCCGACGGCTTCAGCACCACCGTGTTGCCCGCCGCGATGGCCGGGGCGAACTTCCACACGGCCATCATCATCGGGTAGTTCCACGGCGCGACCTGGGCGCAGACGCCGACCGGCTCGCGCCGGACGATCGAGGTCAGCCCCTCCATGTACTCGCCGGCCGAGCGCCCCTCCAGCATCCGGGCCGCGCCCGCGAAGAAGCGGATCTGGTCGACCATCGGCGGGATCTCCTCGGAGCGGGTCAGCCCGATCGGCTTGCCCGTGTTCTCCACCTCGGCCGCGATGAGCTCCTCGGCCCGGTCCTCGAACGCGTCCGCGATCTTCAGGAGGGCCCGCTGCCGCTCGGCGGGGGTCGTGTCGCGCCAGGCGGGGAAGGCGGCGGCGGCCGCCGCCATGGCGGCGTCCACGTCGGCCTGTCCGGACAGCGGCGCGGTCGCGTACGCCTCGCCCTTCGCGGGGTTGACCACCTCGGTGGTCCGTCCGTCGGCGGCGTCCCGGAACTCACCATTGATGTAGTTGCGCAGACGACGCAGCTCGGTGCTCACTGCCGGCCTCCTGTCAAGGTTGAACTGTCCACTCACTGAGACACCCACCCTAATCGGCGGGTCCACGTTTTCAACACCCCCGATCGCGCCATTGCTGCGAAATCCGCAGTTCTCTGCCATCCAGACAACGAATTTCATCGCCCTGACCTTGCGAAGGTGTCGAGACGTCGTGCACAGTGACGTCGTGGCCAGTCGAAGCGCAGACCCCAGGGACTCCCGCGAGTCCAGGAACGGCAGCACCCCCCCTCCGGATGCCGTCTCCCTCGCCATCATCGAGCAGCTCCAGGAGGACGGCCGCCGGCCGTACGCCGCCATCGGCAAGGCGGTCGGTCTCTCCGAGGCGGCCGTGCGCCAGCGCGTGCAGAAGCTGCTCGACCAGGGGGTGATGCAGATCGTCGCCGTCACCGATCCGCTCACCGTGGGCTTCCGCCGGCAGGCGATGATCGGCATTCACGTGGAAGGTGATGTGGAGGCCGTCGCCGACGCGGTGACCTCCATGTCCGAGTGCGAGTACGTGGTGATGACCGCGGGCTCCTTCGACCTGATGGTGGAGGTCGTCTGCGAGGACGACGACCACCTGCTGGACGTCATCAACCGGCGCATCCGCGCCGTCCCCGGAGTGCGCTCCACCGAGAGCTTCGTCTACCTCAAGCTGAAGAAGCAGACCTACATGTGGGGAACCCGATAGCCGTGAGCACCAAGGACCTCAGCCAGACCGCGTACGACCACCTGTGGATGCACTTCACCCGCATGTCCTCGTACGAGAACTCCCCCGTCCCGACCATCGTCCGGGGTGAGGGCACCTACATCTACGACGACAAGGGCAAGCGCTACCTCGACGGTCTCGCGGGTCTGTTCGTGGTCCAGGCCGGTCACGGCCGCGTCGAGCTCGCCGAGGCCGCCTTCAAGCAGGCCCAGGAGCTGGCGTTCTTCCCGGTGTGGTCCTACGCCCACCCCAAGGCCGTGGAACTGGCCGAGCGGCTCGCCCACCACGCGCCGGGCGACCTGAACAAGGTCTTCTTCACCACCGGCGGCGGCGAGGCGGTCGAGACCGCCTGGAAGCTCGCCAAGCAGTACTTCAAGCTGACCGGCAAGCCCACCAAGTACAAGGTCATCTCCCGCGCGGTCGCCTACCACGGCACCCCGCAGGGCGCCCTGTCCATCACCGGCCTGCCGGCCCTGAAGGCCCCCTTCGAGCCGCTCGTCCCGGGCGCGCACAAGGTCCCGAACACCAACATCTACCGCGCGCCGCTGTTCGGCGACGACCCGGAGGCCTACGGCCGCTGGGCCGCCGACCAGATCGAGCAGGAGATCCTCTTCGAGGGCGCGGACACGGTGGCCGCGGTCTTCCTGGAGCCGGTCCAGAACGCGGGCGGCTGCTTCCCGCCCCCGCCCGGCTATTTCCAGCGGGTCCGCGAGATCTGCGACCGCCACGACGTCCTGCTCGTCTCCGACGAGGTCATCTGCGCCTTCGGCCGCCTCGGCACGATGTTCGCCTGCGACAAGTTCGACTACGTGCCGGACATGATCACCTGCGCCAAGGGCATGACCTCGGGCTACTCCCCGATCGGCGCCTGCGTCATCTCCGACCGCCTGGCCGAGCCGTTCTACCGCGGCGACAACACCTTCCTGCACGGCTACACCTTCGGCGGCCACCCGGTCTCCGCCGCCGTGGCCCTCGCCAACCTCGACCTGTTCGAGCGCGAGAACCTCAACCAGCACGTGCTCGACAACGAGGGCGCCTTCCGCGCGACGCTGGAGAAGCTGCACGACCTGCCGATCGTCGGCGACGTCCGCGGCAACGGCTTCTTCTACGGCATCGAGCTGGTGAAGGACAAGACGACGAAGGAGTCGTTCGACGACGAGGAGACCGAGCGCGTCCTGTACGGCTTCCTCTCCAAGGCCCTGTACGACAACGGCCTGTACTGCCGTGCCGACGACCGCGGCGACCCGGTCGTCCAGCTGGCCCCGCCACTGATCTCCGACCAGGGGACGTTCGACGAGATCGAGCAGATCCTGCGCGCGACGCTCACGGAGGCGTGGACCAAGTTGTAGCCTCCGGCGGTTCAGCTGTTTATACGGCCCGGGGTGCGCCCGTACGAGTGAGAAGGGCGCACCCCGGGCCGCGTGCTGTCCGGGGTGCACGCCCGGGATCCCTAGCGTGCCTGGTAACCGATCGGCCCTGCTTTCGTTCCCCCGCACGGGGGATTGCAAGGCACAACGGACCAGAACGAGGTGTACGCCCATGGAGGCCCCGCCCGACAACGACGTGCTCTGGGCACGCGCCCTGCACTTCACCCACCGCGACGGCTCCCCCGGACTCGCCGGTGTCTCGCTCGGCGTCCGTGAGGGCGAGATCCTCGCCGTCGGCGGCCCGCGCGGCAGCGGCAAGACGACCCTGCTGCGGTGCCTGTCCGGTCTGGTCCCCGTGCAGCGCGGCGAGGTCTGGTTCAACAGCGCCCCCGTGCACACCATGGGCCCGATGACCCGCGAGCGCCTGCGCCGCGACCGTTTCGGCTGGATCGACCCGGCCCCGGTGCTCGTCCCCGAGCTGAACGTCTGGGAGAACGCGGCCCTCCCCCTGATGCTGCGCGGCACCAGCCGCCGTCGCGCCAAGACCGCCGCCCTGGAGTGGCTGGAGCGCCTCGACATCGGCGACAGCACCCGCAAACGCCCGCACGAACTGCGCCAGTCCGAACGCCAGCGCGTCTGCATCGCCCGGGCCCTGGCCCCCGCCCCGACGGTCCTGTTCGCCGACGAGCCGACGGCCCCGCTGCACCGGGCGGACCGCGCGCACGTCCTGCGCACGCTCACCACGGCGGCCCGCTCGCACGGCATCACGGTCGTCCTCGCCACCCACGACGCGGACACCGCTGCCCTCGCCGACCGCACGGTGTCACTGCTGGACGGACGGCGTGTGAACACCGTGCACCTGCCGCCGGTCGTCGAGACGGAAGGCCGGGCCACGTGCTCGCTCTCCGTCTGACCCGCGGCGCCCACCCGGCCGTCCAGCTCCGGCGTCTGCTGGTGGCGGCGGCCTCGGCGGGCACCGGCTTCCTCCTGCTGTGCACCCTCGGCTACGCGATGAGCCACCCGGACGACCCGGCCGCCGCCGCGCTCCGGCTGGCCTGGTGCGCGACGCCGCTCGCCGCCACGGTCCACTTCGCGGTCGCGGTGGCCCGCACCGACCCGGCCACCAGGCCCCGTCCCGGTCTCTCCGCCATCGGCCTGGGCCCGGCCCGCCTGATGGCGATCTCCGCGACGACCACGGCGCTGTCCTGCACCCTGGGCTCGATGCTCGCCCTGCTGTTCTTCCTGCACCTGCGCGGCGACCTGACGGGCATGCCCTTCGACGGCGCGGCGGCGGAGTTCCTGGCGGCGGAGGACTTCCTCCCCCTCCCGGCCGCCCTCACCCTGCTGGCCCTGACACCGGTGATCGCGTCGGCGGCGGTCGGCCTGGTCCTGCGGCCCCGGGACGACAGGCCGGCCTCGGCACGCGCCGGCACGCACGCGTACGGCCGTTTCGGCGCCTACGGCACGTCGGCGGCACGGGAGACCTTCGGGGCGTACGGCAGGTTCGGCGCCCGCCTGCGCGCTGCGGGCAGCGGGCCGGCCCGGCCGGCGACCGGCCGTGCGGGCGAACCCGCGGAGCCCGCCCGCACGGCCCTCGTACCCGTGCCCGCCGCGTCCACCGCCCCGGACGCCGCCACCCCCGACCTGGACCCCGGCGCTCTTCCCCCGCCTCCTCGGGAGGCCCCCCGCGGTCTCCCCTGGGGCGTCGCCGTCCTCGCCGCGGGCCTCGCGGTGGAGGCGTACGCCAGCCGCTCCGGAACCAGTTCGGACGCTCCCCTGCCGGGCGGGCTCGGCGGCGCCCCCTCCGTCCTGGTCGGCTGGCTCCTCACCGCCGCCGGTCTCGCCCTCGCCGGGCCCGGCCTGACCCACCTCTGCGGCCGTCTCCTGCAGACCGCCCGGCCGGGCGCCCTGCGGCTCCTCGCCGGACGTGTCCTGATGACGGAGTCCTCCCGCATCGGCCGCCCCCTCGGCGTCGTCTGCGCGGTCGCCTCCGGCGCGTACGCCATGGCCGCGCTGTACGACGCGGCGGACCCGTCCTTCGGGCCGCTGAGCACCCTCGGACTGCTCCTGGTGACGGGCTGCACCGTGGCGACGCTCCTCACCGCCGCCGTGGAGGCCAAGCACGCCCGGGCCGACACCACGGCCGCGCTGCTGCGGCTCGGCGCCCCCGCCACGATGCTGCGCAGCGCCGCCGCGCTGCGGGCCGGCGCCCTGCTGGCCCTGTTCGGCCCGCTCACCCTGGTCGTCGCGGAGCTGGCGGCGCTGCCGCTGGCCCGCTGAGGATCCGTTCGAAAAAAATCTCCGTCGGCCGATGAGTTCCGCCCGGGCCCGGCGTCTATCTCACCGAACACGACATAACCCGATGGGAGAGACCGATGACCGCGACCTACCAGCAGATGATCTTCGTGAACCTGCCCGTGAACGACCTCGACGCCTCGAAGAAGTTCTTCACGGACCTGGGGTACTCGCTCAACGCGCAGTTCAGCGACGCGAACGCGGCCTCCGTGGTGATCAGCGACACCATCGTCGCCATGCTGCTGACCAAGCCGTTCTACGCGACCTTCACCAAGAAGGAGATCGCCGACGCCTCGAAGACCAGCCAGGTGCTGATCGCCCTGAGCGCCGAGAGCCGCGAGAAGGTCGACGAGCTGGTCGAGAAGGCCCTCGCCGCGGGCGGCTCCCCGGCCGGCGAGACCCAGGACCACGGCTTCATGTACGGCCGCTCCTTCGACGACCTCGACGGCCACACCTGGGAGGTCATCTGGATGGACCCGGCGGCCGTCGGGGGCTGATCCGCGCCGTGGCCGGGGCCCCTAGCATGGGCGGGTGCAGACGATGCCCGCCCATGCGGCCCACCACAACGACCGTGAGATCGAGAGCCTGGAGGAGTTCGACGCCACCGTCTCGGCCCGTGCGACGCTCGCCGGGTTCCGGATCCAAGCCGTCGATCTGACCGACCGTACGCGGGAGTTGCTCGGCACGGACACGGCCGGCGCGATATTCCTGGGCTGCCCCATGCGCCAGGACGCGACGGCCAAGGTGCGCGCGGACGGCGCGATGGTCTTCCCGCCCGTCCCCGACCTGCCCTTCGACCCGTACCGGGGCGTGGCCTACTCCCCCGACGAACTGTTCGCGTCCCTGGCGGACGGCTACGAGACGACTCCGGACGCCCGCGCGTACGCCTGGTTCCAGCAGACCAAGGCCGACGGCGACATCTTCGCCTCGATGCTGCGCTCGGTGCACGACGACGCCGTCTCGGACGCCCTCGACGAACTCCTGCGCGGGACACGCGTGGTGGGCGTGATGGGCGGTCACGCGATGGCCCGCGGCACGGAGGCCTACACCGGTGCCGCGCGGCTCGGCCGGGAGCTGGCCCGCGCCGGCTTCACGGTCGCCACCGGCGGCGGCCCGGGCGCGATGGAGGCGGCGAACCTCGGCGCCTACGCCGCCCCGTTCGACGACGCGATGCTGACCGAGTCGCTGCGACTGCTCGCCGGGGCACCGAAGTTCACGCCCTCGATCACCGCGTGGGCGACGGCCGCCTTCGAGGTGCGTGCCCGATGGCCGAAGGGCGGCGCCTCCGTGGGCATCCCGACCTGGTTCTACGGGCACGAGCCGCCGAACGCCTTCGCCTCGCACATCGCCAAGTACTTCGCCAACGCGACCCGCGAGGACGGCCTGCTGGCCCGCTCCACCGCGGGGGTGGTGTTCCTGCCGGGCGCCGCCGGGACCGTACAGGAGATCTTCGACAACGCGACGCCGAACTACTACGAGTCGCGGGGCGAGCCCACGCCGATGGTCCTGGTGGACCGTGCGCACTGGACGGAACGGCTGCCCACGTGGCCGCTGCTCCAGGCGCTCGCTCGGGAGCGGGCGATGGAGGCCCGAATCGCCCTGGTTGACCGAATCGAGGACGCTCCCGGGGCCCTGAAACGTCTCAGTGGTTAATAAGACGGCAAAGGGAACGCTTGTAACCTGCATATGCGTTGACACTTCTTATGCAGCGCTTATAGACCTGTGAGACGCCTGGGGATGATGGTGTCCCATCAACATCCCGCCAACCCCCCGCAGTTGCGCGACTCGTAAAGGACAAAAGTGTCCATAACTCGCCGTACCGTCGCACGTTCCGTGCGCATCCTCGGTGTTGCCACCGCCTCTGCCGCGATCGCGCTCAGCGCGTCCGGCAGTGCGCTCGCCTGCAACATCAACGAGTTCTCCGCCGAAGCCAAGTGCGACGGCACGAAGGGCGTCATCAACGTCACCGACGTGGACGCCGCCGGTATCGAGGCCACCGTCACGGTGTTCCTCGAGAACAACGGCGCCGACGTCAAGAAGGTCGGCGAGCAGGTGGTGAAGGGCTCGCGTAAGGGCACCACCATCACCTTCGAAGAGGACTGGCTGCCGAACGCCGAGTACCGCATCCACGTGAAGGCCAAGCCCTACGTGGACGAGGACATCAAGCCCAACCTCACCACCCCGTCCACGGCCTGCAAGACCGAGGACACCTCCACCCCGACGCCGTCGCCCACGCCGACGCCGTCCGACTCCGCGTCGACCCCGGCGGAGGAGTCCGACAGCCCGACCCCCTCGCCCTCGGAGAGCGGCAGCACCGCTCCCGCGGACACCCCCGTGAGCAGCGCTCCGTCGCCCGCGGCCGGTGAGTCCAACCTCGCCGAGACCGGCGCCAACTCCAACACCGGTGTCATCGCCGGGATCGCGGCCGCCCTGGTCGCGATCGGTGGCGGTGCCGTGTTCTTCGGTATGCGCCGCCGTGGGGCGAGCAGCAACCGCTGACGCCTCCCGCACACAGCGGTGGCCCGTCCCCTCGTACGACACAGGGGCCGGGCCACCGCTGTGTCACGGGTCAGAGACGGGTCAGAGGACGACGATCTCGGCCGCGGCGAACTCCACGCCGACCACGTCCCCGACCTCCGGCGCCACCCGCAGCGCACAGGCCGCCTCCAGCCGCGGCGCGTCCTCCTCGGGTTGCAGGTGTACGGCGACATGGGTGCCCTTGAACGTCCGCGCGGCCACCGCACAGCGCAGCCCCTCGTCGGCGCCCACGAGCCGCACGCCCGCGGGCCGCACCAGCAGGGAGCGCACCCCCTGGGCGGCCCCGCCGGCCACCGGCAACTTGCCCCAGGGGGTGTCCGCGACCTCCCCGGCGACCGTGCCCTCGACCACGTTCTCGAAGCCGAGGAAGCGGGCCACGAACTCGTCCACGGGCCGCTGCCACACCTCAAGGGGCGTGCCGGACTGGGCGATCCGTCCGTCCCGCATCACCACGACCCGGTCGGCGAGCGCGAAGGCCTCACCCTGGTCATGGGTCACGGCGAGCACGGTGGTGCCCAACCGGCCGAACAGCTCCCGCAGTTCGACGACCAGCCGCTCCCGCAGCGAGCGGTCGAGCTGGCCGAGCGGCTCGTCCAGCATCAGCAGACTCGGCCGGGGCGCAAGGGCCCGGGCCAGCGCCACCCGCTGCTGCTCACCGCCGGAGAGCGAGGCGACGGCCCGCCGCCCCGCCCCCGGCAGCCCGACCAGGTCGAGCAACTCCCGTACCCGCTCGTCCTGTCGAGCGCGGGACGCCCCGTGCATCCGCAGGCCGAACGCCACGTTCCCGCCCACGTCCCGCTGCGGGAACAGCTGGTGGTCCTGGAACATCAGCCCGACCCCACGCCGGTGCGCGGGCACCCCCGACTGGTCCCGCCCGGCGAGCAGCACCCGTCCTTCGTCCAGGTGCTGGAGCCCGGCCACCGCCCGCAGCAGCGTCGACTTGCCGCTGCCGCTGGGACCGAGCACGCAGACGACCTCGTGCTCGGCGACACCGAGGTCCACCCCGTCCAGGACGGCCCGCCCGCCGAACCGTACGGTCGCGTTCTCAAGGCTCAGCAGCATCTAGAACTCCCCGGTCCGGTCGGTCCGCAGCCGCTCAAGGAGGAGCAGCGCCACCGCGCACACGATCATCAGAATCGTCGAAAGGGCCATTGCCTGGCCGTAGTTGAGCTCCCCGGCCCGCCCGAGCAGCCGGGCCACCGCGACCGGCAGGGTCGGGTTGTCGGGCCGGGCGATGAACACCGTCGCCCCGAACTCCCCGAGGGAGACCGCGAAGGCGAAGCCCGCCGCGATCAGCAGCGCCCGCCGCACCATCGGCAGGTCCACCTCCCGCCACACCTTCCACGGCGAGGCCCCGAGCACGGCCGCCGCCTCCCGCAGCCGTGCGTCCACCGCCCGCAGCACGGGCAGCATGGTCCTTACGACGAAGGGGACCCCGACCAGGGCCTGCGCGAGCGGCACCAGGATCCACGAGGACCTCAGATCCAGCGGCGGCTCGTCCAGCGCGATCAGGAACCCGAACCCGACGGTCACCGCGGACACCCCGAGCGGCAGCATCAGCAGCGCGTCGAACCCGCGCACGAACCGGCCCGCGTCCCGCCGGGTGAGCGCCGCCGCGGCCAGACCGCCGACCAGCACGGCGATGGCCGTGGCCACCACGGCGTACCGGAGCGAGTTGCCGACCGCCTCGATCGGCGGCACCAGGAAGATCCCGCCGTCCGCGCCGGCCAGCGCCCGGTAGTAGGCGAAGTCCGGTGCGTCCAGCGATCGTTGCACCAGCACGGCCAGCGGCAGCACCAGCAGGACGGCGACGGAGGCGAGCACGCCGGCGAGCAGCGCCCACTGCCCGGCCCCGCGCGGCCGGCGCGCGGTCACGGACGCGTCCACCAGCCGCAGGGCACTCTCCCGCCGCCGTACGGTCCACGCGTGCAGGGCGAGGATCGCGCCCACCGCGCCGAACTGGATCAGTGTCAGCACGGCGGCCGTGGACAGGTCGAAGATCTCGGAGGTCTGCCGGTAGATCTCCACTTCGAGGGTGGCGAAGGTCGGCCCGCCGAGGATCTGCACCACACCGAACGAGGTGAAGGTGAAGAGGAACACCATGAGGGCGGCGGCGGCCACGGCGGGCGCCAGCGCGGGCAGGGTCACCTGGCGCCAGGCCCGCATCCGGGACGCGCCCAGCATCCGCGCGGCCTCCTCCTGCCGCGGATCGAGCTGGGACCAGAGCCCGCCGACGGTCCGTACGACCACCGCGTAGTTGAAGAAGACGTGCGCCAGCAGGATCGCCCACACGGTCGTGTCGAGCCGCAGACCCCACAGCTCGTCGAGGAGCCCGCCGCGCCCGACGAGCGCCAGGAACGCCGTGCCGACGACGACCGTCGGCAGCACGAAGGGGACCGTGACGACGGCCCGCAGGACCTGCTTGCCGGGGAAGTCGAAGCGGGCGAAGACATACGCGCCGGGCAGCGCGACCAGCAGGGTGAGCGCGGTCGAGGCGAGTGCCTGCCAGGCGGTGAACCACAGCACGTGCCGGACGTCGGACTGTCCGAGCACGTCCACGATCCGCCCGAGGTGCCAGGTCCCCTCGGTCTTCAGGCCACGGGCGACGATCGCGGCGACGGGGTAGGCGAAGAAGACGGCGAAGAACGCGACGGGCACGGCCATCAGCCCGAGCCGTGCCGCCACGCTCCCTCTGCCCACAGAGCCCCTGGAGCTCCCAGAGCCCTTGGAACTCTCGGAGTCCTTGGAGTCCTTGGAGTCCTTGGAGTCCTTGGAGCCCTTGCGCGGGGCTACTTCAGTACGAGTGACGTCCACGACTTGACCCACTCGTCACGGTGTTCGGCGATCGCGGCCGGGTCCAGGGTCTCCGGGGCCTTCGCCTGCGGCCCGTACTTCATGAACTCGGCCGGCACCCGCGCGCCCTCCCGGACCGGGTAGACGAACATGTTCAGCGGCATGTCCTCCTGGAACTCCGCGGTGAGCAGGAAGTCGAGGAGCGCCTTGCCGCCCGCGGTGTTCTTCGCGTCGCTCAGCAGACCCGCGTACTCGACCTGCCGGAAGCAGGTGCCCGTCGCGACCCCGGTGGGCGCGGTCGTCGGCTTCGGGTCGGCGTAGATCACCTCGGCGGGCGGCGAGGAGGCGTAGGAGACGACGAGCGGCCGGTCGCCCCCCGCCTTCTTACCGCCGGCCGAGCCGGAGAACTCCTCGTTGTAGGCCTGCTCCCAGCCGTCGACGACCTTCACACCGTTGGCCTTGAGCTTCTTCCAGTAGTCCGACCAGCCACCATCGCCGTACTTCGCGGCCGTCCCGAGCAGGAAGCCGAGCCCCGGCGAGGAGGTGGAGGCGTTCTCGGTGACGAGGAGGTTCTTGTACGCGGGCTCCGCCAGGTCGTCGAAGGAGTCCGGCGGGGTCAGCTTGTGCTCGCTGAAGTACGCCTTGTCGTAGTTGACGCAGATGTCACCGGTGTCGACGGGCGTGACCCGGTGTTTGCCCTGGTCGGCCCGGTAGGACGCCGTGACCCGGTCGGAGCCCTTGGCCTCGTACGACTGGAAGAGCCCGTTGTCGAGCGCCCGGGACAGCAGGGTGTTGTCGACGCCGAAGAAGACGTCGCCCTGCGGGTTGTCCTTGGTCAGGATCGCCTTGTTGACGGCCTGCCCGGCGTCGCCGTCCTTGAGGACCCGGACCTTGTATCCGGACCGCTTCTCGAAGTCCGCGAGGACGTTCTTCGAGACGGCCCACGAGTCATGGCTGACGAGGGTGACGGTCTTGGAGTCACCTCCACCGCTCCCGCTGTCGGACGATCCACACGCGGTCAGCACGGGCAGCGTGACCAGGCCGAGGCCGACGACCAGCGCCGTGGCCTTGTGGGTGATGCTCACTGGATTCCTCCTGGGGGTGACCAGGAAGAGACGCGGCCCTGCCCGGGAACCCTCGGCACTCCGAGGGTTCCCGGGCAGGGCGCAACAGCTCGAGTAGTGACCGAACTTCCTACCCAGAATGACCTGGGCGAGGTTCAGAGGGTCTGCGGCCGGTGCCGCACTCTCAGCGCTGTGGCGCTCCCCTGTCGGAATATGAAGATGTACCTGCGTTCGCCAGACTACCGCTCGGTGGCGGCGAGCTGACCACACGCCCCGTCGATCTCCTGCCCACGGGTGTCCCGGACGGTGACCGGCACCCCGTGCGCCGCGATGGCCTCGACGAACGCCTTCTCGTCCTCGGGCCGGGAGGCGGTCCACTTGGAACCCGGCGTCGGGTTCAGCGGGATCAGGTTGACGTGCACCGGCTTGCCCTTGAGCATGCGGCCGAGCCGGTCACCCCGCCACGCCTGGTCGTTGATGTCCCGGATCAGCGCGTACTCGATGGACAGCCGTCGCCCGGACCGCTCCGTGTACGCGAACCCGGCGTCGAGGACCTCGCGCACCTTCCACCGCGTGTTCACGGGGACGAGGGTGTCGCGCAGCTCGTCGTCGGGGGCGTGCAGCGAGATCGCGAGCCGGCACTTGAAGCCCTCGTCGGTGAAACGGTTGATCGCCGGGACCAGTCCGACCGTCGAGACGGTGATCCCGCGCTGCGAGAGCCCGAGACCGTCCGGCTCGGGGTCGGTGAGGCGCCGGATGGCACCCACGACCCGGTTGTAGTTGGCGAGCGGCTCGCCCATCCCCATGAAGACGATGTTGCTGAGCCGCGCCGGACCACCCGGAATCTCACCGTCCCGGAGCGCCCGCATCCCGTCCACGATCTGGTGCACGATCTCGGCGGTGGACAGGTTCCGGTCCAGCCCCGCCTGCCCGGTCGCGCAGAACGGGCAGTTCATCCCGCACCCCGCCTGCGAGCTGATGCACATGGTCACCCGGTCCGGGTAGCGCATGAGCACCGACTCGACGAGCGTCCCGTCGAACAGCCGCCACAGCGTCTTACGGGTGGTGTCCTGGTCGGTCGACAGATGCCGGACGACCGTCATCAGCTCCGGAAGCAGCGCCTCCTGGAGCCGGCCGCGGGATCCGGCCGGGATGTCGGTCCACTCCTGCGGGTCGTGCGCGTACCGCGCGAAGTAGTGCTGCGAGAGCTGCTTGGCACGAAACGGCTTCTCCCCGACCGCGACCACCGCTTCCTTGCGCTCGGCAGGCGTGAGGTCGGCGAGATGCCGCGGCGGCTTCTTGGCTCCGCGCGGGGCGACGAAAGTGAGTTCTCCGGGTGCAGGCATAACTCATCCAGTGTCGCAGATCGAATGATGTGACCCGGGCGCCGCATCGTGCGGCGGGGGCGACACGGGTCGGCCGCTCGGCGCCCCGGCGTGCTGCCGGGGCGCCGAGCGGTGCCGGAGGACGTTCAGGGGCGCTGCCTCACCCGGTCCACCACGGCGCCGCCGGCCGGGTACGACACCTGCTCGTACGTCTTTGCTCCCACGGTGCGCTGGTCACGCATGCCGAGGTACCGGTACGTCTTCGCGTCGAAGATCAGCACGCGTTCGCCGTCCACCCAGGGAGTGCCGGACGGGCCCACGTACCGGACGCCGATGCCCGCGCGGCCGTTCACCTCCGTCCGGCCCGGCAGCAGCTCGACGCCGGGGACGGTGGCGAGCGCCTCGAACGCCGCGGGGCGCAGCCCTTCCGGAAGTACCGCCTGGCGGAGCAGCGCGCCGAGGAAGAACTGGACTATCGGCCATTCGTCCGCCTTCATCGGCCGGCCGTAGTCCGGCTTCCCGGCCACGTCGCGCAGGGCGATCGACAACTTGCCCGGATCGGTGGGCAGCCGCTTCAGCTCCGACCACCTGGTCGGCGGCCAGTCCTTCTGACCCGGCTGGTACACCGGGACCCACTGGGTGTATTCCAGCTCACTGACATAACCACGCTGGGAGCCGTCGACCGAATACCAGCTCTCGTCGACGTACGTCCTGCTCGGGCCGCCTCCGACCGGGGTCTCCTTGGTGATCTCCTTGGTGTAGATGAACTGGTCGTCGCGCGGGACGATCGGCTTCTCCGTCCCGCGTTCCTCGGCCGCCGCACCCCGCAGCACGATGGCCGCGCTCACCGGGTGGGTGCGAGGTGTGGTCCCCGTACGGTCGGCGACCACCACCGTCGTGGTCACCGCCGCCGCGACGACGGTGACCGCCGCGATCCGCAGCAGTGGACGCCGGGAGACGGTCGGGGACACGGCGGGGGCCCGCATCGCCTGATACAGGCGGAAGCGGGCACGGGCGCGACCGGCGTCCGCGAGCGGCTGCTCGTCCCATTCCCGCAGCAGCTTGAGCTCATTCATCGTCTGATTCCTCTCGAAGAGCAGCCGGATCGGATCCGCCCAATGCCTCACGAACCTTTCTGCGAGCCCGGTGCAGCCGCGACCGGACGGTCCCCACCGGCACCCCGAGGGCGCGCGCGACCTCCTCGTAGCCGAGGTCGGCCCAGGCGACCAGCAGCAGCACGTCCCGGTGCCGGGCGGGCAGCCTGGCCAGGGCGCCGGCGAGCTCACCGCGCACCGCCTGCGCGCTGACCCGCGCCGCCACCCGGTCCGCGACCGTCTCCTCGGCCTGACCGCCGGGGGCGGCCGACGGCAGTCGTCCGATCGCCTTCAGCCGCCGGGCCTCGGCACGCCGGTGGCGGCCTATGAGGTTGGTCGCGATACCGAACAGCCAGGGGCGGGCGTCGGCCAGCTCCGTGTTGTAGCGAAAACGCTGCTGGAACGCGATGGTGAAGGTCTCCGCCATGACGTCCTCGGCCGCCTCCGCACCGAGCCGGCGTGCCGCGTATCCGTACACCGAGTCGGCATGACGATCGAAGAGCTCGGCGAACGCCTCGGGCTCGTCCCACGACCGTTCGATCACCGAGGCGTCTCTGTCCAGGCCCACTCTGATGCCTGGTTCGACGGTCATCGGGGCTCCTTTCGTCGATTCGAACGCTCCGAAGACTTGGGCTTTCACCTCTACTTCGCCGCTCGCGGGAATCGGGTTCCCCACCGACAAGGACGCGGCCCCAAAAACGCCAGGAGCCCCCGCCGGGGCGGGGGCTCCACACACGAAGGACGGCAGACGTCAGCCGGTCAGCCCGACCCGACGAAGATCACCAGCAGCAGCCACACCACGGGAGCCGTCGGCAGGAGCGAGTCCAGACGGTCCATGATGCCCCCGTGGCCGGGGAGCAGCGTGCCCATGTCCTTGATGCCCAGGTCCCGCTTGATCATCGACTCGCCGAGGTCGCCCAGCGTGGCGCTGGCCGCGACCGCCAGACCCAGCAGCAGGCCCTGCCACCAGGTGCCGTTGTCGATCAGGAACTCCATGAGCAGCGCGCCCGCCACCATGGCGAAGCCCACCGCTCCGAGCAGGCCCTCGCGGGTCTTGCCCGGGCTGATGCGCGGGGCGAGCTTGTGCTTGCCGAAGCGCCAGCCGACGGCGTACGCCCCGGTGTCGCTGACGACCGTCAGAAGCAGGAAGGTCATGACGCGGAACGGACCGTCGTCGGCGGCGAGCATCATGGCGACGAACGTGGCCAGGAACGGGACGTAGAAGGCCGCGAAGACGCCTGCGGTGACGTCCTTGAGATAGCCCTCCGGCGGTTCCGTCATCCGCCAGACCAGGACGGCCAGCGCGGTGAGCGCCATCGCGACCCACGCGCCCTCGGCGCCCCGGACGTATCCGGAGACGACCATGGCCGCACCGCCGACGGCGAGCGGGACGAGGGGCGCCTTGATGCCCTTGCGCTCCTCCAACCGCTTGGTCAGCTCCCACAGCCCGACCACGACGGCGACCGCTATCACGCCGATGAACAGGGCCTTGACGACGAACAGCGACGCGACGATCACCACACCCAGACCGACACCGACCCCTATGGCCGCACTCAGGTCCCGGCCCGCGCTCTTCTTCTGCGGCGCGGGCGCCGGCTGCGAGGAGTCGGGCATGGGCTCCGGATTCTGCGGCGCCGCCCCGTAGGACGACGTCTGCGGCATGTCGTGCGGGCCGTAGGGCGAGGCCTGCGGCTGGTGGTACGGCTGCGGCTGCCGTACGTCGTACGGCGGCTGCGGCGTCTCGTCGCGGAACAAGGGGCCGCCCAGCCGAGCGGCCCCCCGGTCGTCATCCTGGTCTCCGCCATGTGCGGGTACGTCGGGCACGATGGGCATGGGGCGAGTCTGCTGCGCGTCATGCGCATCGTACGCGGGACCCGCCGGGGCAGCCCCCTGGACAGGCCCTCCGTCGGACGGCCCCCAGTACCCGGCTTGTGGCGGCGCCCCCCAGGAAGAGTCGTTCATCAGACCTCGAGCAGCTCCGATTCCTTGTGCTTCAGGAGCTCGTCCACCTGGGCGACGTACTTGTGCGTCGCGTCGTCGAGTTCCTTCTCCGCACGGCGGCCCTCGTCCTCGCCGACCTCGCCGTCCTTGACGAGCTTGTCGATCGCGTCCTTGGCCTTGCGGCGGACGGCGCGGATGGACACCTTGGCGTCCTCGCCCTTGCCCCTGGCGACCTTGATGTAGTCGCGGCGACGCTCCTCGGTCAGTTCGGGGAACACCACTCGGATGATGTTGCCGTCATTGCTCGGGTTGACGCCCAGGTCGGAATCGCGGATCGCCTGCTCGATGTTCCGCAGCGCGGTCTTGTCGAACGGGGTCACGACCGCCATGCGCGGCTCCGGCACGGAGAACGAAGCCAGCTGGTTGATCGGCGTCGGCGCGCCGTAGTAGTCGGCCACGATCTTGTTGAACATCGCCGGGTGGGCACGGCCCGTACGGATCGCGGCGAAGTCCTCCTTGGCGACCACGACGGCCTTCTCCATCTTCTCCTCGGCCTCGAGGAGGGTCTCTTCGATCACCACTTGCTCCTGCGTGTCTTGAGTAGGCCCGGCTGCGGTTCCTTGGTGGGGCGGCGGCCGGCTGCGTCGCGTCTCTTTCCTGCACGGTTCCCGACCGGCAGGACATTGTCCATCCCCCGGTCAGGGTCATCAGCCCTGGCTGACTTGATCACCCACAAGCGTGCCGATCTTCTCACCCTTGACGGCACGCGCGATATTGCCCTCGGCCAGAAGCTCGAAGACGAGGATCGGAAGCTTGTTGTCGCGGCACAGCGTGACGGCGGTGGCGTCGGCGACCTTCAGGTCGCGCGTGATGACCTCGCCGTAGCCGAGGGCGTCGAACTTGACCGCGTCCGGGTTGGTCTTGGGGTCGGAGTCGTAGACCCCGTCCACACCGTTCTTGCCCATGAGGAGCGCCTCGGCGTCGATCTCCAGGGCGCGCTGGGCGGCGGTGGTGTCGGTGGAGAAGTACGGCATGCCCATACCGGCACCGAAGATGACCACGCGGCCCTTCTCCAGGTGCCGCACGGCGCGCAGCGGGATGTACGGCTCGGCGACCTGGCCCATGGTGATGGCGGTCTGCACCCGGCTGTCGATGCCCTCCTTCTCCAGGAAGTCCTGGAGGGCGAGGCAGTTCATGACGGTGCCGAGCATGCCCATGTAGTCCGAGCGGGCCCGGTCCATGCCGCGCTGCTGGAGTTCGGCGCCGCGGAAGAAGTTGCCGCCGCCGATGACGACGGCGATCTCCGCGCCGTCCCGCACGACCGCGGCGATCTCGCGGGCGATCTTGTGCACCACGTCGGGGTCGACACCCAGGCCCCCGCCACCGGCGAACGCCTCTCCGGACAGCTTCAGCATGAACCGCCCGCGTACCTTGCCGTCGTCGCTCTTGTGAGCCTTGGTGGTCATGACGTTCTCCTCATGGTGCACATGCGAAGAAGGCCATTGCCGGTGGGGTGTCGTTCGCATCCCATGCTCGGCAATGGCCTCCTCGTCAGATCTGCTGTCGTCCGCCACACCTGTGACGGCGTACACGGACGACTGCCGCCGACCCTATCGGGGTCGCGCGCCGATCGCGGTACGGACTCAGATGCCGACCTTGATGCGCGTGAAGCGCTTCAGGGTGACACCCGCCTCGTCCAGAACCTTCTGGACGGACTTCTTGTTGTCGAGCGCGTACGGCTGACCGAGCAGCGTGGCTTCCTTGAAGAAGCCGTTGACGCGACCCTCGACGATCTTCGGCAGGGCGGCCTCGGGCTTGCCCTCGGCGCGGGTGGTCTCCTCGGCGACGCGACGCTCGGACTCGACGACCTCGGCCGGCACGTCCTCCTTGGAGAGGTACTTCGGCGCGAAGGCGGCGATGTGCTGCGCGATACCGCGGGCGACCTCGGCGTTCGGCTTGTCGAACTCGACGAGGACACCGATCTGCGGGGGCAGGTCGGGCATCGTGCGGTGCATGTACGCCGTCACGAAACCGTCCGCGAACTGCGCGAAGCGGTCCAGGACGATCTTCTCGCCCAGGTTGGCGTTGGCCTCGTCCACGAACGCCTGGACGGTCTTGCCGGCCTCGATCTCGGAGGCGAGCAGCGCCTGGAGGTCGGCCGGGGAGGTCTTGGCGACGTGCTCGGCGATCGTGTTGGCGACGGCCTGGAACTTGTCACCCTTGGCGACGAAGTCCGTCTCGCACTTCAGCTCGACGAGCACACCGGAGGAGTTGTCGTCGGAGATGATCGAGACCACGGCGCCGTTCTCGGCGGAGCGGCCCTCGCGCTTGGCGACGCCCTTCTGGCCCTTGATGCGGAGCGCCTCGACGGCCTTCTCGACGCTGCCGTCGGCCTCGTCCAGCGCCTTCTTGCAGTCCATCATGCCGGCGCCGGTGAGCTCCCGGAGCTTCTTGACGTCGGCGGCGGTGTAGTTCGCCATGATTCTGGAATCTCTCTCGAAGTCTGAAGATCTACGGGCGCCGGACGGCGGGGGCTTTGTGAGCCCCCGCCGTCCGGAACCCGAAGGGGGTGAGGGGTCAGGCCTGCTCGGCGTCCGCGGCGGGGGCCTCGGCGACCGGGGCTTCCTCGGCGGCAGGGGCCTCGGCAGCGGGCGCCTCGGCCGGAGCCTCGACAGCGGCCTCAGCCGGCGCCTCGGCGGCGGGGGCCTCGGCCTCGGCGACAGCGGCCTCAGCGGCGGGCGCCTCGGCGGCGTCCTCGGAGTCCGTCTTCTTCTCGCCCTCGAGCAGGTCGCGCTCCCACGCGGCCAGCGGCTCGCCCGCGGCCTTGTCACCCTTGCCCTCGGTGGCGACACCGGAGCGGGAGATGAGGCCCTCGGCGACCGCGTCCGCGATCACACGGGTGAGCAGCGTGACGGAGCGGATCGCGTCGTCGTTGCCCGGGATCTTGTAGTCGACCTCGTCGGGGTCGCAGTTGGTGTCGAGGATCGCGACGACCGGGATGTTGAGCTTCCGGGCCTCGCCGACCGCGATGTGCTCCTTCTTGGTGTCCACGATCCAGACGGCGCTGGGCACCTTGGACATCTCGCGGATACCACCGAGGGTCTTCTCCAGCTTGGCCTTCTCGCGCGAGAGCACGAGAAGCTCCTTCTTGGTGAGACCCGACGCGGCGACGTCCTCGAAGTCGATCTGCTCAAGCTCCTTGAGGCGCTGCAGACGCTTGTAGACGGTCGAGAAGTTGGTGAGCATGCCGCCCAGCCAGCGCTGGTTGACGTAGGGCATGCCGACGCGGGTCGCCTGCTCGGCGATCGCCTCCTGCGCCTGCTTCTTCGTGCCGACGAACATGACCGTGCCGCCGTGGGCGACGGTCTCCTTGACGAACTCGTAGGCGCGGTCGATGTACGACAGCGACTGGAGCAGGTCGATGATGTAGATGCCGTTGCGCTCCGTGAAGATGAACCGCTTCATCTTCGGGTTCCAACGACGGGTCTGGTGACCGAAGTGGACGCCGCTTTCCAGCAGCTCCCGCATCGTGACGACGGCCATGGCCGTTCTCCTTGTGTTTCTCGGTTGTGCCGCGGGTACCGGGTCGGTATCCGCGCCTGACGCCCGCGATGCGCCTTGCCGCGAGGGACCGAGAGGCGCTGACATCGGCTGTTTGACGGCCTGATGTCGGGGCGTGCGAAGTCGACCCGGTGACCCGGATCGCCAGAAGAAGTGTACGGGACCCGCGAGGTACCGGGTGACGCC
Source organism: Streptomyces sp. NPDC032822 (assembly GCF_055578825.1). Taxonomy (NCBI): domain Bacteria; kingdom Bacillati; phylum Actinomycetota; class Actinomycetes; order Kitasatosporales; family Streptomycetaceae; genus Streptomyces; species Streptomyces sp. NPDC032822. The sequence goes on from NZ_JBVIOL010000009.1 coordinate 151,032, forward strand.
GTTGTCCACAACCCCGGGGCGGTCCACAGGGCCCGACGGCGGCCGGGCGGATGCGGGACGGTTTCCCGTATGCGAGCGATGTCAGCGGTGCGAGCGGTGCGATGTGCGGGTGCGTGGACGGGGTTGCTGTTGCTGCTGACGGCGACCGTGGCGACCTGCGCAGCCCCGCCGGACGACCGGCCGGCCCCCTTCACTCCCGCGGCCTCGGACACCTCCGCCCCGCCCCTCGGCCGCGCCTGGCCGGTGGGCACGCGCCCACCGGTCCTGCGCGGCTGGGAACCCCCGGCGACGGTGTACGGCCGCGGCCACCGAGGCGTCGATCTCGCGGCCGCTCCCGGCACACCGGTGCGAGCGGTGGCGGCGGGCCGGGTGTCCTTCGCGGGCCGTGTGGCCGGCAAGGGGGTCGTCTCGGTGGAACTCCCGGACACGGGCGCCCCGCCCCTGCGAACGACCTACGAGCCGGTACGGGCGTCGGTGCGGAAGGGCGACGAAGTCGCGGCGGGCGAGGTGGTGGGCACGACGGAACCGACGGGCTCCCACTGCACCGCCCCCTGCCTGCACTGGGGTCTGCGCAGGGGCGAGACCTACCTGGACCCCCTGTCCCTGCTGCCGCCCTGGCTGTTGCACCGGGGGCCGTCGAGACTGCTGCCGGTCCTCGGGGTACCGGAGCCGTGACGGCCGACGTAGGGGCTGCCGCAACGAGGACACCACGCCCTGCGAGCGGGCCCACCCGACACTCGACGCCGACACAGCCGGCCCCTGGGAGCCGTACCGCCGCCCCACCGGCAGGCCACGCCCGCCGGCTCATCGACAGCCACGCCGTCAGCCTGCGGGCAGTCGTGCCGCGGGGCGGTACGGGTGGGGGCGGGCGCCACGGATGGGCGCGGGCGGCACCCCGTCGGCGCCGGGTCGCGCGACCCACCCGGCCCCAGTCGGCGTCAGCCCTGAACGCCCCTCAGCGCCATGGAAACCGCCGCCTCCGTGATCACCGAAGGTTCCTCCGCCGCACCGAACTCGATCCGCCGCACCGCCGCGTCCACGACCCCCTGGAGCAGCATCGCCGCCATCCGGGGCTGCTCGTGCCCCATCTCCGCCAGCGCCTCGACGATCATCGCCACCAGTCCGCCGTGCGCGGCCCGGATCTTCTCCCGGGCCCCGGCGTCCAGTTCGCTCGCGGAGATCGCCACCACGGCCCGGTGCCGCCGGTCCCCGACCAGCGCCAGCTGCTGGCGCACATATGCCTCGACCTTGCCCTCGGGCGTCCCGGCCCGCTCCATCGCCGCCGACACCTCCGCCGCCCAGACGGGAAAGTCGACCTCGCACAGTTCCTGGACCACGGCGGCCCGCGACCGGAAGTACTCGTACACGGACGAGCGCGCGAGCCCCGTGCGCTCGGCGAGGGCCGGGAAGGTCAGCGCCTCCGTCCCGCCCTCGGACAACAGGGAACGAGCCGCGTCCAGCAGGGCGGCTCGCTGCATCGACCGGTGCTCGGCCACGGAGGCCGCTCGAATCCTTGGCACGTCAACCACTCTACGGACGGACCAGCGCCGACGGGAGTGGCTGCCGCCCTCCCACTTCCTCAGCGGCCGAAACTCGCCAGCTTCGCCCGCAGCTGCAGCACCGATTTGGTGTGGATCTGGCTCACCCGGCTCTCGGTCACCCCGAGCACGTTCCCGATCTCGGCGAGCGTGAGCCCCTCGTAGTAGTACAGCGTGACGACGGTCTTCTCCCGTTCGGGCAGGGTGTTGATCGCCCGCGCCAGGAACCGTCTGAGTTCCCGGCCCTCGGCCACCTCGACCGGGTTGTCGGCGGCGGTGTCCTCCAGCGTGTCCATGAGGCTCAGCCGGTCGCCGCCCTCACCGCCGGCGTGCAGCAACTCCTCCAGGGCCACCACGTTCGCCAGCGACAACTGACTGAACACCGCGTGGAGTTCGTCGACCGCGATGCCCATCTCGGCGGCCACCTCCCCCTCGCTGGGGGTCCGCCGCAACCGCGCCTCCAGCGTGGCGTACGCCCGCTCGACGTTGCGTGCCTTCTGCCGCACGGACCGTGGGATCCAGTCCAGCGCCCGCAGCTCGTCGATCATCGCGCCCCGGATCCGGGTGATCGCGTACGTCTCGAACTTGATCTCCCGGCCGACGTCGAACTTCTCGATGGCGTCGATGAGCCCGAAGACCCCGGAGGACACGAAGTCCGCCTGCTCGACATTGGGCGGCAGACCGACGCTCACCCGCCCCGCCACGTATTTCACGAGGGGTGAGTAGTGCAGGATCAGCTGCTCGCGCAGCCGCTCGTCCCCCGTCGCCTTGTAGGACCGCCACAGCTCGTCGAGCGTCGAGGGAGCGGGCGGCCGCACGTCGCCACCGTCACGGGCGGCTGGGGGGAGCGCCGCCCGGTCGGACCCGGAGGTGTGCTGGGGCATTCGTCGCCTTGTGCCGTTCTGCCGTAAGTGGTGGTGACCTGGGTGAGCTGTCGGCCTGATACCGAGATCACCCGTCTGCGGGGGAATCCACGTGAGCGTAGCGTGACTGACGTGTCGCAGTGCGCGAAGAGCGTGCCTCGGAGCATGCGCAGATACGTTCCGCTGGACGCCCCACCGAGTCACACCCATCGCTCTACGTGATCATCGAATCGCGCCAACTGCGGGAATTCGCAAGGGCGTCAGGGTTCCCCCGGACGGCCGAACACGCTCGGTCAACACCCGTGTCCGTCACCCTTCACGGAGATCATTGCCTGGCGTGTCAACTTCCAGCCGTCGCCGTGTCGTTCGACGTAACCAAGTGATCGGAGTTCGTACAGTCTCGCGATGGCGTCGTCCCGGGTCGTCAGTGCACCGCGCGCGATCTCGTCCGGTGTCGCCGCCCGGCGCCCGGGCAGGGCGGCCAGGACCCGCCGGGCGGCGGCGGTGAGGAGATCGCGCGGCAGTACGGGACCCCGCCGGTCCGGGGCCAGTTCGCCCATGTCACCGACGAGTTCGACGACTTCCGCGGCGTCCGTGACCAGCGTCGCCTCCCCGCGCAGCAGCTCGTGCACTCCGGCGGAGAGTCCGCTGGTGGCGGCGCCGGGAATCCCCATGGTGTGGCGGCCCAACCGCTGCGCCGCCCGTGCGGTGACCAGCGACCCGCTCCGATGGGCGGCCTCGACGACGACCGTGCCGCGGGTGAGCGCGGCGATCACCCGGTTCCGCAGCACGAACCTGCTCGGTGTCGGATGGGCCCCGGGCGGCAACTCCCCGATCACCAGACCCTGTTCGGCGATCCTGGTGATCAACTGGGTGTGTCCGCGCGGGTAGGGCAGGTCGACTCCGCAGGCGAGCACGGCGACGGTGGCTCCTCCGGCGCCCAGGGCACCGCGGTGGGCGGCGCCGTCGACTCCGTAGGCCCCGCCGGACACCACGACCCAGCCGCGTTCGGCGAGGTCGGCGGCGAGGGTGGCCGCCATGTGGGCGCCGTACTCGGTGCAGGCGCGGGCGCCCACGACGGCCACCGATCTGAGCGCCCACATCCGCAGGCTGGGTCGGCCGCGCACCCACAGCCCCAGGGGCCGCGCGTCCCCCAGGTCGTCGAGCTGTCCCGGCCACTCGGCGTCGCCGGGAGCCACGAACCGCACCCCGGCGTCCCGCGCGGTGTCGAGGTCCCGCCCGGGCTCCACCCCTTCGGCCCGCCCGACCAGCCCGGCCCACCGTTTGTAGCTCACCCCCGGCAACGGCGTCCCGTCGGCCCCGCCGCCCCGCAACCGTCGGACCAGCTCCGCCACCCCGTACTCCCGCACCCAGCGCCCGGCGACCTCGTCACCGGGCTCGACGACCCGGGTGAGGAAGACCCGGTTCAGCAGCTCGGCGTCCGGATCGTCGTCGACGCTCACGTCAGCGCTCCGAGGGCCATCGGGACGCCCCTGGGCACCCCGGTGCGCAGTTGCAGCGCCAGGGCGACGTCCGTCGCGTCGGGTCGGTCATGGCCGACGAGGTCCGCGACGGTCCAGGCCACCCGCAGGACGCGGTCGATCCCGCGGGCGGTCAGCACGCCCCGCTCCAGGCTCCGCTCCGCGTCGTCCATGGCACCGGAGACCGCGTGCCAGCGACTGCGCAGTTCGCGTCCGGGGACCTCGCTGTTCGTGCGCCACGGGGTGCCGGAGAGCCGGACCACCGCTCGCTCCCGGGCCTCCCGGACCCGGTCGGCGACCGCGGTCGTGGACTCGCCGCGGGCTCCGCGCTGGGCGAGCTGGGCCCGCGTGACCCGGTCCACCTCCACCCGCAGGTCGACCCGGTCGAGCAGCGGGCCGGACAGCCGGGCCTGGTAGCGACGGATCGAGGAGGGCGGGCACTCGCACAGGTCGTCCGTCCTGGAGAACCGTCCGCACGGGCAGGGGTTGGCGGCGAGCACCATCAGGAACTTCGCCGGGAAGCGCACCACGCCCGCGCTGCGTGCGATCACCACGTGCCCCGCCTCCAGCGGCTGCCGCAGGGCGTCCAGGGCCCGGCTGCCGAATTCGGGGGTCTCGTCCAGAAAGAGAACTCCGCGGTGCGAGAGCGACACCGCTCCCGGCCGGGCGATGCCCTGGCCGCCGCCGACCAGCGCCTGCATCGTCGCCGAGTGGTGCGGGGCGCAGTAGGGGGCCACGTCGATCAGGGGTTTGCCCGGCGGCAGCAGGCCCGCCACCGAGTGGACCGCCGTGACCTCCAGCGACTCCACCCGGCTGAGGCGCGGCAGGATGGCGGGGAGCCGCTCCGCGAGCATGGTCTTCCCGGCGCCGGGCGGTCCTTCCAGGAACAGGTGGTGTCCGCCCGCCGCGGCGACCTCCACGGCCGTGCGCGCCGAGGTCTGGCCCACGACGTCGGCGAGGTCGTGGCCCTGGTCGTACGGCGCGCCGCCCAGGCCGTGCATGCCGGTCGCGGCGCCGGTGCCCGGTACCCGCAGGCCGGCCATGAGCGGGTCGGGGCGGCCCACGTCGTCCGGCTCCTCCTCCGGTACGGGCTCGTCCGCGAGGACCGCGATCAACTGGCGCAGGCTGCGGACCCCCAGCACGGACACACCGGGCACCAGAGCGGCCTCGGCGGCGGCGCATTCCGGCACCACCACCTGCTCGTAGCCGGCGTCCGCCGCGGCCAGCACCGCGGGCAGGATGCCCCGCACCGGCCGCACCCGGCCGTCGAGGCCCACCTCCCCGATCATCACGATGTCGGCCAGCACCCGCGGATCGATCCGCTCGGCCGCCCCCAGCACTGCTGCGGCGACGGCGAGATCGAACCCGCTGCCGCTCTTGGGCACCGACGCCGGGCTCAGGCCGACGGTGAGCTTCTTCTGCGGCCAGGCGGCCCCGGAATTGACCACCGCCGCCCGGACCCGGTCCCGGCTCTCCGTCAGGCTCTTGTCCGGCAGGCCCACCAGGGTGAACGCGGCGACCCCGGGTTCCAGGTCGGCCTGGACCTCGACCACCACACCCTCGACGCCCACCAGCGCCACCGAACACGTACGCGCGAAGCCCATCTCAGGCCACCCCCCGCACATGCTCGACCACGGGCGCCCCGCGACTGGGCAGCACGACCCCCACGAGGTCGATGCGGACCCCTCCCGGCGGTGCTCCGCCGTGTGTGTGGATCCAGCGTTCGGCGAGGGCCCGCAGGCGCTCCGCCTTGTCGGGGGTCACCGCGGCCATCGGATGCTCGAAGAGCCCGGTCCGCCGGGTCTTGACCTCGCAGACGACCAGGACGTCGCCGTCCCGCGCCACGATGTCGATCTCACCGGTCCTGCCGCAGCGCCAGTTGCGCTCCAGGACCGTCATCCCGGCCTCCGCCAGCCGCCGCGCGGCCAGCGTCTCGCCGTACCTGCCCAGTGCACTGCGTGCCTGATGGGTGTTCATGTCGGCACCACCTCCGGCGCCAACGATCACGCACCCGGGCCGACCGAGTTGATCTTGGTGGACTACTCGCCGGTTGTGGAAAACCCCGTCACCCGGGCGAGGGAATCCCGCTCGGGCCGCAGCCGTGCCTCAGCTGCCCGGCAGCTCCAGATCGCTCTTGTTCAGCTCCTCGATGTTCACGTCCTTGAACGTGAGCACCCGCACCTGCTTCACGAACCGAGCCGGCCGGTACATGTCCCACACCCAGGCGTCGGCCATGGACACCTCGAAGAACACCTCACCCTGGACCGAGTGCACCTGCATCTCATAGTCGTTGGTCAGATAGAAGCGACGCTCGGTTTCGATCACGTACTTGAACAAACCGACGACATCGCGGTACTCCCGGTAGAGCTTGAGCTCCATCTCGGTCTCGTACTTCTCGAGGTCCTCGGCGCTCATGGCATGTTCCCCTTCAGCCGTGCGATCCCACCATTGTGCGCCAGTCCCGCGAGCCTCTAGACGATTTCGGTGTCCAGGGTCACGGGCCCGGCCGGAGGCCCTTCGTCCAGCAGCTTGCGCAGCAGCTCGGCGAGTCTGGTCGGATACACCGTCTCATGTGCCCGGGTCAGTTCCCGACACGTCCACCAGCGCGCTCCGGCGACACTGCGGCGCTCCAACTCGGTCAGCCCCATGGCCGACGGCACCACCTCGGCCGCACGGTTCGTCCGGGCCAGGAAGTACCACTCGTCCTGGTCCCAGCGTCGGCCCGCGAACGGGAAGGAACACCTCCGCCGCCACAGGACCGGGCCGAGGTCGACCTCGGTGATGCCGGTCTCCTCGGCGAGTTCCCGGAGCGCGGCCTGTTCACGGGTCTCGTCGCCCTCAAGCCCGCCGCCCGGTGTGAACCACCAGTCGTCGGCGGGATCGTCCGGCTCGTGACCGTGGAGCAGAAGGATGCGGTCCTCGGGGTCGAGCAGGACGACCCGGGCCACCTTGCGCAGCCCGCCCTCGTACGTGTCCGCGCCCGCGTCGGTCGCCTCAGCGGGCACCGGCGGACTCCGTCCGCGTCCGGGAGCGGCCGAACCACTTGGCGACCGGACCGTACGCCCCACCGCCGAGGACGAGCACGGCTCCGGCGACGATCATCGCGGCGATGACGCGGAGCGGTCCCGGCGAGGACAGCGCGCCGAGCGCCTCGAAGCCGGTCGGCCGCTCCAGCATGCCGTTCATGGGCCAGACGGTGGCGTCCACCCGGGCCGTCACGGCACCGCGCGACACCGTGCCGCCGGCCGCGTCGGTCAGGTGGGCCGTGGAGTCCAGGGACCCGGCCCGCTCGTCGCCCAGCAGGAACAGCCGGCCCTTGGGCACCGTCACGGTCGGGAAGCCGGTGATCTCGGCCGCGCTCCCCTCGGGCAGATAGGGCTCGGTGATCGGCTTGCCGTTGACGGTCAGCTTGCCCTCGGTGCAGCAGGCCACCGTGTCCCCGCCGACGGCGACCACCCGCTTGACCACGGGGCTGTTGGTCACCCAGGTCTTGTCGGTGAAGACGACGACATCGCCCCGGCGGACCTCGCCGCCGTCGACGCGCTGGGCCAGGACCCGGTCGCCCGCGTTGATCGTCGGCGTCATCGAGCCGGTGGGCACGGTGTACGGGCGGTAGAGCACCGCTCCCCAGACGAATCCGCCGAGGAACAGCACGAGGCCCAGTGCGACAGCCACCCCGGACAGTCGCTGTCCGGTCCGGCTGCCCACCGGGCCCGTGTCCGTGCCCCCGCCGCGCGGGGCCGTACGCATCGCACTCTCGCCACCCATGGGTCCGCACCCTACCCGGGGGTACGGTCCGCGGTCAGCCCATGGACGGATCAAGAACGAGCACGCCCCACGTCAGCGGACGTCAGGCCTTGCCGCACTCCCACTCGCCCCACAGGCCCCACTCACCGCTGGAGCGCTCACCGATACCGGCGCGGACACACACCGTGGCCCCCTCGGCGAAGTTGTGGTTCTCGTGCTTCCACTCCCCCACGCCGCCGGAGACCCAGACCGAGTCGTCGTAGCCGCTCTGGATGGGCGCCACGTCCCACTGGAGAACGCCCGACATCGAGTCCTTACAGAGGTCCTGGACGTGGAACCAGTCACCGTCCGCCTCGAAGTACCCCTTCGCACCGTGCGAACAGGCCGAGGTGTTGGCACCCGCGTAGGAGTAGTCGGAGTTGCTGCCGGCCAGCGCCGGCGTACCGGCGAGTGCGACGAGGGCCATGGCGGATGCGGACACACCCAGGACCCGGGAAACAACCTTGCGCAAGACGAACGCCTCCCCGTTTGAAGAACACCTTGCTCACGTCGGTCACGACGCGGCATCGACATTAAGTTCGAATTACATGCCCATGACCGGAGAGCGTCGTATCGTGATCTTTCCGTGATCAACGGATACGCAAGGACCCGGTCGACCATGACGTCGACCGGGTCCGAGGACGGTGCTTCCGAGGTTTCGGCGCGGTGCCGTGAGGTCAGCGGGTCTCGGCGACCATGCGCTTCCGCCGGCGCCACAGCGCCAGCGGCACCACCCCGACGAAGGCGAACGCGTCCGGCGCGACCGTGAGGGACGCCGACGACTGGGTGTTGAGGCCGGACTGGCCGAAGGTGTCCGGCACCGGCAGGGTGTCCCAGCGGTTGATCGGCCAGGCCTTCACGACGGCACGGCCGACGACCTCGCTCACCGGGACCATGCCGTGGTTCTTGTCCGACTGGTTGTAGCGCGAGTCGCGCGAGTTCTGCCGGTGGTCGCCCATGACCCAGATGGAACCCTGGGGGACCTTCACCGTGAACTGGCCGCCCTGGTCGTCCTGGCTGCACGGGGTGTTGCCCGCGTAGACGTACGACGACTCGTCGAGCGCCTTGCCGTTGACCTTCAGCGGGCCCGTGCCCTCGCAGGAGACGGTGTCGCCGCCGACGCCGATGACCCGCTTGATGAGGTCCTTCTCCTCGGCGGACGGCATCAGGCCGATCCAGCTGAGGAACGTCTGCACCGCGTTCGGGTCCGTCGTCGGCTCGCCCGCCAGCCAGCTGTCGGGGTCGTGGAAGACGACGACCTCGCCGCGCTCGGGCTCGGAGCCGAACCAGGGCGTGAGCTTGTCGACCAGGACCCGGTCACCCACCTGGAGGGTGTTCTGCATCGAGTCGGAAGGAATCGAGAACGCCTGCACCAGGAACGTCTTGATCAGCAGCGCGAGCACCAGCGCGATGCCGATCAGGATGGGCAGCTCCTTCCAGAAGGAGCGCGGCTTCTTCGCCTGGGGAGCCGCGCCACCGTCTCCGTCGCCGGCGCCGCCACCGGCCCCGCGGTCTCCCGCTCCGCTCCCGTCGGTCCTCGTCCCGTCCTCGGCCGCCCCGGAGTCACTCCCGGGGGTCACGGCGCCGTCCGCGGCCGGGACGGCTGATCCCGCGGGGCGCCCGCGGTGTTCCTCGCCGTCGTGTCCGGACCGTGCGCCAACCGCCACATCCCCCACGCCAACTCCTTACTCTGTGCCGCTGCCTGCCCCATGTTCGGCGCAGGCCCACCACTCCCATAACGAGCGGGAGTTCCGCAGGGCTCGGGAGTTGGATCGATGCGTTCGGATCGTCGGGGGCAACCCTAAGCGACACAGGGGGAGCCGCGGTCGCCCCGGACCCCGAGTCGGAGACCGAAGCGTAGGTTTTCGGCTCCTCCAGCGTCGTCCAGTGGCCGAAGGGCCAGGCGATGACCCGGGCCCGTCCCACCACCGAGTCCTCGGAGACCGTACCGCCGTAGTCGGTGTCCTGGTGGGCACGGGAGTCCGCGGAGTTGGCCCGGTGGTCGCCCATCACCCACAGCCGGCCCTGCGGGACGGTGATGTCGAACTGGGTTGTGGACGGGGCGTTCCCGGGATACAGGTAGCCCTCGGTCAGGGGAACGCCGTTGACCGTGACCCGCCCTTCCGTGTCACAGCACTTGACGCGGTCGCCGCCGACGCCGACGACCCGCTTGATGAGGTCCTTCTCGTCGTCGGACGGCAGCAGGCCGATGAAGGTGAGCCCCTCCTTGACCTGCTTGACGACGATGGGGTCGTCCTTCTTCGTGGTGGTCTGCTCGTCCTGGAGCCAGCCGCCGGGGTCCTTGAAGACGACCACGTCGCCACGCGAGGGCTTGGAGCCGAACCAGGGGGTGAGCTTGTCGACCAGGACCCGGTCGCCGATCTGGATCGTCTGCTCCATGGAGCCGGACGGGATCACGAACGCCTGGACGAGGAAGGTCTTCAGCACCAGGGCTATGAGGACGGCGACACCGACGAGGAGGGGTATCTCCTTGACCGCACCGCGCCTGCGGCGCCGCTTGACCTTGCGCTGGAGCTTGCGCCGCTCGGAGCGCGTCCGGCCGCTCGACGAGCTGGAGGAGCGCCGGGAGCCGGTGGGCAGGAGGTTCTCGGCCGCGCTCTCGGCCGCGCCGCGCGGTTTTCCGCGGTTACCCATGGGCGCCGTCCGCCTGCCGCGATCCGTCCGCCCCCGGGGTGGGCACGCGCGCGTAGGCACCCGGGCGGTGCAGGCGGGTGAAGTGGGCGGCGGGCCACAGGATCCAGTCGGCCCGGCCCACGACGTCGTCGACGGGGATCATGCCGCCGCCCGGCGATCCCAGATGGTCGCGGGAGTCGCTGGAGTCGCTGCGGTGGTCACCGAGGACGAACAGGGTGCCCTCGGGCACCCGGACGTCGAAGGACACCGTGGAGGGACTGTCACCGGGGTACAGGAACGTCGACTCGTCGACCGACCGGCCGTTCACCTCGATCATCCCCTCCTTGTCGCAGCAGACCACATGGTCTCCACCTACCCCCACAACGCGCTTGACGTAGTCGCCGTCCCCGAAATACCCGGTTCCGTCGAACACGACGACATCGCCGCGCCTCGGATCGGCACCGAAACGGTACGCCAACTTATTTACGAGAACGCGGTCCCCGATCCTCAATCCGCTTTCCATGGATCCGCTGGGAATCTGGAAGGGCTGGAGGACGAAGTTGCCTAGCAGCAGCAGGAACAGCAGGCAGACCAGCAGGGTCAGGGTGATCCACCCGCCGGGCAGCCGGGCGGCGGCTCGTGACCCCAACGCGAAACGCGACCGGTCCTCCGGTCCTCCCGGGGCCGAGATCTCCTCGGCATCGGAAGGGCGGGAGGAGCGGTCGCGCTCCGTCGGCTGTGCTTCGGTGTCCATCGGGGCCAGATGCTATCCGGCCCCTCTGTGGGACCCCGCGCGCGATCAGTTGTCGCGCTTCTCCTTGATCTTCGCGGCCTTGCCGCGCAGCTCGCGCAGGTAGTAGAGCTTGGCGCGACGCACGTCACCGCGGGTGACCAGCTCGATCTTCTCGACGATCGGGGTGTGCACCGGGAAGGTGCGCTCCACGCCGACGGAGAAGGAGACCTTGCGGACCGTGAAGGTCTCGCGGACACCGGCGCCCTGGCGGCGGATGACTACGCCCTTGAACTGCTGCACACGGGAGCGGTTGCCCTCGATGACGCGGACGTGGACGTTGACGGTGTCACCCGGGCGGAAGGCCGGGACGTCGCTGCGCAGCGACGCGGAGTCGACGGTGTCGAGCAGGTGAGACATTTCGTCTGCTTTCCTCGCTGATGCCACAGGTCATCAACGGAGACTAGGTGCTGAAGGATGAGTGCCGTGCGCGTCGGGGCGGGCGTCGTGTCCCCCCATGGCAGGGGCGCACGCCGGACAGCACACAACAGCGGCCTATTCTTCCACGCCGTGCGGCCCGCGCCAAAATCGGCCGTACGGTTCGCCCTCCGGGTCGGGTGCCCAGCCCAGGATGGAGAGCATCTCGCGGTCCTTCTTGTCGAAGGCCTTGGGGTCGCACCGCTCGATGAGGTCGGGCCGGTTGGCCGCCGTGCGGGTCAGCGCCTGGTCCCGGCGCCAGCGGGCGATCCTGCCGTGGTGGCCGCTGAGCAGCACGTCCGGGATCCCGCGGTCGCGCCACTGGGGCGGCTTGGTGTAGACGGGCCCCTCCAGGAGGTTGGCCATGGCCCCGGGCGCGAAGGAGTCGTCCTGGTGCGACTCGGCGTTGCCCAGCACACCGGGCAGCAGCCGCGCCACGGCCTCCGTGACGACGAGTACGGCCGCCTCGCCGCCGGCGAGGACGTAGTCGCCGATGGAGACCTCGTAGACCGGCATCCGGGTGGCGTACTCGTCGATGACGCGGCGGTCGATGCCCTCGTAGCGCGCGGGGGTGAAGACCAGCCAGGGGCGCTCGGAGAGCTCGACGGCGAGTTCCTGGGTGAAGGGGCGACCGCTGGGCGTGGGGACGATCAGCGCGGGCGCGTGCGAGCCGGTCTCGTAGCCGTCGGCCAGCACGGAGTCGAGCGCCTCGCCCCAGGGGTCGGTCTTCATGACCATGCCGGGGCCGCCGCCGTACGGGGTGTCGTCGACCGTGTTGTGGCGGTCGTACGTCCAGGACCGCAGGTCGTGCACGTGCACGTTCAGCCGGCCGCGCGCGCGTGCCTTGCCGACGAGGGAGACGTTCAGGGGGTCCAGGTACTCGGGGAAGATCGTGACGACGTCGAGCCTCATCAGGACGCGTCCTCGGAGTCGCGGGCGGAGGCGATCTCCGCCCGGTCGTCGATGAGGCCGGGCGGCGGGGAGATGACCGCCCGCTGCTCCTCCAGGTCGATCTCGGTGACGATCTCCTCGACGAAGGGGATCATCACCTCGCTCCCGTCGGGGCGCTCCACGATGAAGAGGTCCTGGGAGGGCAGGTGCGAGATCTCGATGATCCGGCCCACCTCCTCGCCGTCCTTGGTGACGACGTCGAGGTCGATGAGCTGGTGGTCGTAGAACTCGTCCTCCTCCTCCGGCAGTTCCTCGGGGTCGATCTCGGCGATCAGGAGGGTGTTGCGCAGCGCCTCGGCGGCGGTGCGGTCGCGCACGCCCTCGAAGCGCAGCAGGAGGCGTCCGCTGTGGACGTGGCCCGTCTCGATGGTCAGCGGACCGGTCGAGGCCGGGTCGGTGGCCAGGACGGCGCCGGGGGCGAGCCTGAGCTCCGGCTCGTCGGTGCGTACCTCGACGGTGACCTCGCCCTTGATGCCGTGGGCGCGGCCGATCCGTGCGACTACCAGCTGCACTGTGCTTGCTCTCCTGTCAGACGACTCGGATCGGACGACTCGGACGACACCGGGTCATACGGCTCGGCATACGACATCGGGCCGGGGACGGCCCAGTGGCCCTCCCCGGCCCGAGCCGGTGCTGCGTTTGGCGTCAGCGGACGTGGTCGACGTCGACGAGGTCGACGCGGACACCACGGCCGCCGATGGCGCCTACGACGGTGCGCAGGGCACGGGCGGTACGGCCGTTGCGGCCGATCACCTTGCCGAGGTCGTCGGGGTGGACCCGGACCTCCAGCACGCGCCCGCGGCGCAGGTCGCGCGAGGCGACCTGCACATCGTCAGGGTTGTCGACGATGCCCTTCACGAGGTGCTCGAGAGCCTCCTCGAGCATGCTCAGGCCTCGGTGGACGCGGACTCGGCCGGAGCCTCGTCCTTCTTCTCAGCCTTCTTCTTCTGGGTGATGGCCTCACCCTTGCCCTCGTCGTCGCCGCCCAGCGCCTCGAACAGCGGACGCGCGGCCTTGGGGGCCGGCTGAAGCAGCGGAGCCGGGGCGGGCAGGCCCTTGTGCTTCTGCCAGTCGCCGGTCAGCTTCAGGATGGCGAGGACGGGCTCGGTCGGCTGCGCGCCGACACCCAGCCAGTACTGCGCGCGCTCCGAGTCGACCTCGATGCGCGAGGGGTTCTGCACCGGGTGGTACAGGCCGATCTCCTCGATCGCACGGCCGTCACGGCGGGTGCGGGAGTCGGCGACGACGATGCGGTAGTGAGGCGAACGGATCTTGCCCAGACGCTTCAGCTTGATCTTGACTGCCACGGGAGTGGGTTCTCCTGGAATTGACGTGGTTGGGCACGGCGAGATTGCCGCGTGGGGTTGCGGTACCCGAGTGCCCGATGGACGCGTCAGCCGGAGGCGAGAGGGTTCCTATGCGGCTGTCGAGTACAGCTGTCCATTCTGCCACACCCCGCGGGCCGCGATCGACCGCGGGTGCGCCCGGGCATGCCTGAGTGACATCCGGCGGCGCGGGGCGCCGCTGCGTACGACAGCAGCGGCGCCCCGCACGCCGAGTTGCCCGCTCGTCGGCACCCACGAGGTGCCGGTGAGGCGGTCAGCTCGCCGCCGCGCCCACGACCTCCGGGATCCGGAAGGGCTTCCCGCAGCCCCCGCAGACGATCGGCGCCTGGGCCAGGACCGACGGGACGACCCGGACGTTGCGGCCGCAGTCGCAGACCGCCTTGACGCGGACGCCGCCGCCCGAGGAGCCGTGCCGGGCGGCCGGGCCGCGGAAGGTGCTGGACGTGTCGGCGGCGGTCGCCACCGAGTGGGCCTTCAGGGCGCGCTGGAGGCGCTCGATGGTCGGGCGGTAGCGGCGCTTCGCCTCGGGGGTGAGCGTGACCAGGGAGAAGCCGCTGCTCGGGTGCGGCTCCTCGGGGTGGTCCAGGCCCAGCTCCTCGGCGATCGCGAGGAATCTGCGGTTGTGGTAGCGGCCGGCACGGGACGTGTCGCGGATGCCGCGTGCGGCGGCGATGCCATGGACTGCCTCGTGAAGCAGTCGCTCGAAGGAGAGCTCGTGACCGCACGCGGACGACGACTCCCCGATCAGGGACTCTGGCGCGGCAAGATCGGGCAGTTCGGAGTGGTACCGCTGAATGTCGGCCCACGCCTCTGCCAGCTCTGCGGCGAGAACAGGTGGTGTCTGTGTCGTGCTCACGTAATGACAACGAGCCAGAGTGCCGCTGTGTTCCGATTCCGGGGCATCCCAAATAATTTGCACGTACCCGTCAGTTGCCGCTGATGCGTCCGGACGAGGGCGGGTGCGCTGATCTGCGGAGAAGCCTCGCAGCTCGTATCAAGCCGGTGCGTAGTCTGACGTACGCCCCGGCGCGTAGACGATGTCCGCGCGCCGGGGTACGTGGGATCCGCGACTGCGCAAGGGGCGTTTCGGTCGCTCTCGCGCCGGAAGGGCCCCGCCTAGTAGGCGCGCGCGACGATCGCGACGTTACCGGGTGCGTCCTCGTCCTCGGGCACCGACCCGTCCTCGGCGACCAGACACCGTACGGTCACCGCGTGGTCGGCCAGTTTGGCCTCGCCCTCCTCGCCGAGGGTCGCCCACGGGATGCGCGCCCAGCCGCCGGCGACGGCGGCCTCGACGGCCTCGTCGATGGTCGACACCTCCGACGTCCGGGACACGCGGCGTTCGCGGGACTGCTTCAGGAGCAGCGCCTGGTCCTCCTCCAGGATCGCGGGGAGGAGGCCCACCAGGGAGTCCAGGGCCACCGGTTCCTTGCCTCCCGGGATGCGGCGGGCCAGCATCGCGGTGCCGTTCTCCAGGTCACGGGGACCGATCTCGATCCGTACGGGTACGCCCTTCAGCTCCCAGTCGACGGCGCGGCGGCCGAAGGGGGTGTCCACCCGGTCGTCGACCTGGACGCGTACGCCCGCCGCCTTCAGCCGATCGCCGACCTCGCGGACCTTGGCCAGAACCGCCTCGTCGCCCTTGATGGCGAGGACGACGGCCTGGATCTGGGCCAGGCGCGGCGGGACCCGGAGGCCGTTGTCGTCGCCGTGCATCATCACCAGGGCGCCGATCATGCGCGTGGTCGAGCCCCAGGAGGTCTGCCAGACCAGTTCCTGGGTGCCCTCCTTCGAGAGGTACGAGGTGTTGAAGGCCTTGGCGAAGTTCTGGCCCAACTCGTGGCTGGTGGCCATCTGGAGGGCCTTGCCGTCGCCCATCATGCCTTCGAGGGTGAGGGTGTTGATGGCGCCGGCGAACCGCTCCCTGGCGGTCTTGCGGCCGGGGACGACGTCCATCGCGAGGACGTTCGCCATGAAGTCCTCGTAGACCTGCCGGTGGATGTGGGAGGCGAAGGCGCGCGCGTCCTCGAACGTGGCGTGCGCGGTGTGCCCCTCCTGCCACAGGAACTCGGTGGTGCGCAGGAACAGGCGGGGCCTGAGCTCCCAACGGACCACGTTGGCCCACTGGTTGATCAGCAGGGGCAGGTCGCGGTAGCTCTGCACCCACTTCGAGAAGTAGTCGTTGATGATCATCTCGGAGGTGGGGCGGACGACCGCCGGCTCCTCCAGCTCCTTGCCGCCGCCGTGCGTCACCACGGCCAACTCCGGCGCGAATCCCTCGACGTGGTCCGCCTCGCGGGTCAGGTACGACTGCGGGATCAGCAGCGGGAAGTACGCGTTCTGGGTGCCCGTCTCCTTGATGCGGGCGTCCATCTCGGCCTGCATCCGCTCCCACAGCCCGTACCCGTACGGTCGGATCACCATGGTGCCGCGCACCGGACCGTTGTCGGCCAGCTCGGCCTTGTTGATCAGATCCTGGTACCAGCGTGGGAAGTCGTCCGCGCGGGGCGTGAGAACGGGTGCCTTTGCCATGGCGCGATGGTACGGGCCCAGATTGCCGGAATGTGAATTCTCGCCACTCGCACAGCCAACCCACAAGCCGGGCCCGACAACCCCTGGACGCGCGGTCGAGTGCGCAGTTTCCTGGCATACGGGGGAAGTGCGAGCGCACGTCACGGGGGCTACGGAATCGGCACAACGGCAACTCTCGGCGGAATGGGGCGCTTATCTATGACACCTACGCTCGTGCGGCAGCACCGGTCTCCCAGGGGACACGCGCCCCGTGCGGACCTCGGTGCACGCGCGCGTGACTGGTCCGAGATCCAGGAGCGGATGCTGGTGCCGCTCTACGAGGCCGTCTACGAGCGACTGGACGTGGGCCCCGCCTCGCGGGTGCTGGGCCTCGGCTGCGGCTCCGGGCTGGCCCTGCTGATGGCCGCCTCCAGAGGGGCCGCGGTGACCGGTGTCGAGGCGATCTTCCCGGAACGGCTGGACCTCGCCCGGGAGCGGCTGCTGCCGCAGACCTGGAGCCCGCGCGCGCGGGCCGGCATCCGGCTGGTCGCGGGCCCGCCCGAGGGCGCGGCCGACGTGCGGGAAACGGCGTACACCCTGGTGACCTCCTTCGAGCCGATCGGGTGCCTCGCGGGCGACTCGGAGGGGCTCGGGGAACCGCTCGCCGCGGCGGTGCCGCTCGTGGAGCGGGGCTCCCCGGTGGTACTGGTCGCCTGGGGTCCGCCCGAGCGCTGCGCCACCTCGTCCGTGCTGCGGGTGGCCGCCAAGCTCGCGGATCCGCTGCGCAGTGCCGGGAGTTGGCGTCCGGCCCGGCGGGACGACCTGGAGGAGGTCGCCCAGCGGGCGGGGCTGAGGCCGGACGGCTCCGGCAGGGTGGCCTGCCCGTTCGGGTACGCCGACGTGCACAGCGCCGTACGGGGGCTGTGGTCGACGGGGCTCTTCGACGCGGCGGCGCTGGCGACGGACCGGGCGCAGGTCGACAAGGAGCTGACGGAGGCACTGCATCCGCATCAGCGCCGGGACGGCACCGTGTGGATGCCGAACGTGTTCCGGTACCTGATCGCGCGCACCCCCTGAGGTCACTGGGCCCCGGGCCCTCTACGCCTCGGTGTCCTTGCGCAGCCGGGTGACACCGGCGATCCGGTACGCCGCCGTCTCCTCCAGCGTCTCGTTCGCCAGCAGCGCCGTGGCCAGCGCGTCCAACTGGTCGCGGTGGTCGCGGAGTTTGCGGCACGCCTCCTCGTAGCACTCGTCGACGATCCGTCGCATCTCGTGCTCGATCGTGTCGAGGGTCCCCGGGGCGGCGGCGAGACCGTAGGCCTGCTGGACGTCGCCGGGGAGCGCGGACAGGCGGCCGACGCGTTCGCTCATGCCCCAGCGGGCGACCATGCCGCGGGCGATGGTGGTGACCTGTTCGAGGTCGTTCTCCGCACCGGTGGTGACGACGCCGTAGACGACGTGCTCGGCGGCCATACCGCCGAGCGCGCCGATGATGCGGCCCCGCAGGTACTCCTCGGTGTACGCGTACCTGTCGGCGTCCGGCGTCGAGAGCGTCACGCCGAGGGCCCGGCCGCGGGGCACGATGGTGATCTTGCGGACCGGGTCGGCGCCCGGCTGCAACATGCCGAGCAGGGCGTGTCCGCTCTCGTGGTACGCCGTCCTGCGGCGCTCCTCCTCCGGCATCACCAGGGGCCGTTCGGCGCCCAGCTGGACCTTCTCCAGGGCTTCCGAGAGGTTGGCCTGCGTCACCCGGTCCTGCCCTCGCTTGACCGCCAGCAGGGCTGCCTCGTTGGCCAGGTTGGCCAGTTCCGCGCCGGTCATGCCCGGGGTCGTACGGGCCACCTGGGCCAGGTCGACGTCCTCGGCGAGCGGGATCTCCCGGGTGTGGATGTCCAGGATGGCCGCACGGCCGCCCCGGTCCGGGGGCGAGACCATGACGACCCGGTCGAAGCGGCCGGGGCGGGTGAGGGCCGGGTCGAGGACGTCGGCCCGGTTGGTGGCGGCGATGACGATGACGCCCTCCGAGCCGGAGAAGCCGTCCATCTCGGTCAGGATCTGGTTCAGGGTCTGTTCGCGCTCGTCGTGGCCGCCCATGCCGGAGCCGCCGCCGCGGGCCCGGCCGATGGTGTCGATCTCGTCGATGAAGATGATCGACGGCGCCACCTTGCGGGCCTCGGCGAAGAGTTCGCGCACCCGTGAGGCGCCCACACCCACGATCATCTCGATGAACCCGGAGGCGGACGCGGAGAAGAAGGGCACGCCCGCCTCGCCGGCCACCGCGCGCGCGAGGAGGGTCTTTCCGGTGCCGGGCGGGCCGGCCAGCAGGACGCCCCGCGGCATCTTGGCGCCCATCTTCCGGTAGGCGTCCGGGTTCTTGAGGAAGTCGACGACGTCGTTGAGTTCGCCCTCGACCTCGTCGATGCCCGCCACGTCCTCGAACGTGGTGCGCTTGCTGCCCGACTCCAGCTCCACCGGCTTGGGCGGTGTCTTTCGGCCGAGCATGCCGCCCGCGCCGCCCAGGCCGGCGCTCATCCGGCGCGCGATGAAGATCCACAGGACGACGAGGAGCAGCATCGGGGCCAGCGAGATCAGCAGGTTGGCGAGAAAGCTGCGCTGCTGGACGACGGGCTCCGCGGTGACGGTGACCCCGTGCCTGGTCAGGTCCTCCCAGAGCTGGTCGTCCGCGAAGGTCGGCCGCTCGGTCCTGAACTTGGTGTAGGTGCCGTCGCCCTCGGGGTTGTCCCGCTTCTTCTTGAGCTGGCCCTGGATCGCGTCGCCCTTGGCGTAGATCTTGGTGACGTTGCCGTCGTCGACCTGCTTGCTGAACTCCGTGTACGAGATCGTCGGCTCGTCGCCGTCGTTGAAGAACGACAGCACGAGGTTGGCGATCAGATAGACGACCAGCGCCGCGAAGACCAGGCTCCACCAGCCGCCCCGCTGCCTCCGCCCACCCGCCGCCGGCTTCGGCGGCTCCTCCGGGGTGCCCTCGGTACGCCAGGGCTGGTCGGGCGCCTTGCGCGGCGGAACGGGGTTGGTCATACCGGGACGTTACGACACGGTCCGGGCCCCGGCACCCGCAGAACGGCTGAGGGCGCCCCTCCGAAGAGGAGCGCCCTCAGGGCCGTACGAAGGGCCGTCGGCCCACGGGCTCTCAGCCCATGAACTTCTTGAACTCGTCCGGCAGCTCGAAGTCCTGAGGGGCCTGCTGGCCCGGCACACCGAACGCGCCGCCGCCCTCGGCCGCGGCGGCACGGCGCGCGGCCTCCTCCTGCTCCTGCTGCTTGCGCTTCATCGGGTTGCCGGAGCGCTGCTTGCCCTTGGCCTGCTTCGGCTGCTTCTTGGTGCGGCCGGGGCCACCACCCATGCCCGGCATCCCGGGCATCCCCGGCATGCCGCCGCCCTGGGCCATCCGGGACATCATCTTGCGGGCCTCGAAGAACCGCTCGACCAGGCCCTTGACCGCGCTGACGTCGACGCCGGAACCCTTGGCGATACGGGCGCGGCGCGAGCCGTTGATGATCGTCGCGTCCTGGCGCTCGGCCGGGGTCATCGACTTGATGATGGCGGCCGTGCGGTCGACGTCCCGCTCGTCCAGGTTGCTGATCTGGTCCTTGATCTGGCCCATGCCGGGAAGCATGCCGAGCAGCTTGCTGATGCTGCCCATCTTCCTGACCTGCTCCATCTGGGCCAGGAAGTCGTCCAGGGTGAAGTCCTGGCCCTTCTTGGACGCCAGCTTGGAGGCCATCTGCTGGGCCTCTTCCTGACTGAACGTCTTCTCCGCCTGCTCGATCAGGGTGAGCAGGTCACCCATGTCGAGGATGCGGGAGGCCATCCGGTCGGGGTGGAACGCGTCGAAGTCCTCGAGCTTCTCGCCGTTCGAGGCGAACATGATCGGCTTGCCGGTGACCGAGGCGATCGACAGGGCGGCGCCACCGCGGGCGTCACCGTCGAGCTTGGAGAGCACCACACCGTCGAAGCCGACGCCGTCACGGAACGCCTCGGCGGTGTTGACCGCGTCCTGGCCGACCATCGCGTCGACGACGAAGAGGATCTCGTCGGGCCGGGTCGCGTCCCTGATGTCCGCGGCCTGCCGCATCAGCTCCTGGTCGATGCCCAGGCGGCCGGCGGTGTCCACGATCACGATGTCGTGGACCTTGGCCTTCGCGTACTCGATGGAGTCCTTGGCGACCTTGACCGGGTCGCCCACGCCGTTGCCCGGCTCCGGCGCGTAGACGGCCACGCCCGCGCGCTCGGCGACGACGCTGACCTGGTTCACGGCGTTCGGGCGCTGGAGGTCGGCGGCGACCAGGAGCGGCGAGTGGCCCTGCTCCTTCAGCCAGCGGCCGAGCTTGCCCGCCAGGGTGGTCTTACCGGCACCCTGCAGACCCGCCAGCATGATCACGGTCGGCGGGTTCTTGGCGAAGCGGAGGCGGCGGGTCTCACCGCCGAGAATCCGGACCAGCTCGTCGTTGACGATCTTGAGGACCTGCTGGCCGGGGTTGAGGGCCTTGGAGACCTCGCTCCCGAGGGCCCTCTCCTTCACGTTCTTGATGAAGGTCCGCACGACGGGCAGGGCCACGTCCGCCTCAAGGAGCGCGATGCGGATCTCGCGTGCCGTGGCGTCGATGTCCGCTTCGCTGAGCCGACCTTTGCCCCTGAGGGTCTTGAAAGTCGCTTGCAGGCGGTCGGAAAGGGTATCGAACACGGCGGCGTCGGTCCTTGGGGTCGGCGACAATTTGGGCTGCCCTCCAGGGTATCCGGCCCCGCAAGCAAATCGTCCCCGCCCGCTGTGTTCAGCGGACGGGGACGGAAAACCCGCGGAATCGGGGAGCACGCACCGCCGACGCGGAACGCGCCCGCGCGTCACCCCCGCAACGTCTCCTCCAGCTTCCGCGCCACGCTCGCCGCCTCCTCGTTCGGCAGCGGCGTCCCCTCCGGGCCGGTCACGTAGAAGGCGTCCACCGCGTTGGCGCCCAGCGTGCTCACATGCGCGCTCCGCATCCGCACCCCGGCCTCCTCCAGCGCGTGCCCGATGCGGTGCAGCAGGCCGGGGACGTCCTGGGCGCGGACCTCGATGACCGTGGCCAGCCGGGACGCGGCCGGATGGACGGTGACCCGCGGCGGCGGCGCCACGACGCCCCGGCGGCGCGGATAGGCGGCGTCGCGCTCGGCGAGCCGGCCCGCGATGTCCAGGGAGCCGTCGAGGGCGCGGACGAGGTCGGCGCGCAGCCGGGCGGCCTGGGGCAGCGAGCCGTACTCGGCGGCGACCCGCCAGTTCAACAGCAGGACGGAGCCCTCGACGCCGTCCGGCAGGTCCAGGGCGCGCAGCTCCGCCGTGCGGACCGTGAGGCGGTGCATGGCGAGGACACCGGCCACCGCGGGCAGCACGCCCGACTGGTCCGGTACGGCGATGAGCAGTTCCACGCCGAGCGGCTCGGGGTCGCCGGTCGGCGCCTCCTCGGTCGCCGGCGGTTCGGTCTGCGCGCGCAGCGCCAGGACGGGGCCACCGGTGGCGGCGCACTCGATGGCGAGCCGCTCCTGCTCGGCGGTGGGCGCGGCGGACTCGGGGTCGTCCGCCAGGTCGCCGGAGAGCACCGCGTGGACCCGCTTGACCAGGTCGGCGACGAGCGAGCCCCGCCAGGACGACCAGGCGGCGGGGCCGGTGGCCAGTGCGTCCGCCTCGGTCAGCGCGTGCAGCAGCTCCAGCGTGCTCTGCGAGCCGACCGCGTCGGCGACCGCGCGCACGGTGGCCGGGTCCTCCAGGTCGCGCCGGGTGGCGGTGTCGATGAGCAGCAGGTGATGGCGGACCAGGGTGGAGAGGACCGTCACGTCGGCGCGGTCGAAGCCGATCCGGGCGGCCACGTCCTTGGCGATGATCTCGCCGGCCACCGAGTGGTCGCCGGGCCAGCCCTTGCCGATGTCGTGCAGCAGCGCGGCGACCAGCAGCAGGTCGGGGCGGCTGACGCGGCGGGTGAACTCGGAGGCGCGGACGGCGGTCTCGATGAGGTGCCGGTCGACGGTCCAGACGTGCACGGCGTTGCGCTGCGGCCGGCAGCGCACCCGTTCCCAGTCGGGCAGCAGGCGGGTGATGAGACCCTCCGCCTCCAGCGCCTCCCACACGTCGACGGTGGGCCGGCCGGAGCCGAGCAGGGTCACGAGCTGTTCGCGCGCCTCGGCGGGCCAGGGCGTGGGCAGGGGGCGTGCGGTGGCCGCCATACGCCGTACGGCGTGCAGTGAGAGCGGCAGACCGGCCTGCGCGGCGGCGGCCGCGGCCCGCAGCGGGAGCACGGGGTCGCGTTCGGGACGCGCGGCGCGGGCGAGCACCACCTCGCCGTCCTGCTCCACCACACCCTCGGCCAGCGGGGACCGCTCGGTGACGGGCTTGCCACCGCCCAGCATGGCGCGCAGCCGCGGCCGTACGGCACGCGACCTGAGCACGCGCCCGACCTCACGCCAGGTGACATCGCTGGCGTACGCGATGACCCGCGCCGCCTCGTACACCTGCCGCAGCAGGGTGTCGGCGTCGAGCAGGCCGAGTTCGGCCGCGACCTGGTCCTGTTCCTGGAGGGCCAGCCGGTCGGTGGCCCGCCCGGTGGTCAGGTGCAGGGCGTCACGGACGTCGAGGAGCCGTCGTCGGGCGTCGTCGAGGCCCTCGCGCGGGGCGTCGGCCAGCCAGGAGGCGGCCACGGCACGCAGCGCGGTGGCGTCGCGCAGACCACCGCGGGCCTCCTTGAGATCGGGCTCCAAGAGGTACTGCAGCTCGCCCTGCCGCTCGGCGCGCTCGGCGCACAGCTCCTGCAGCTCGGGGAGACGTTTCGGCGCCTGGTTGCGCCAGTCGGCGAGGACGGTCGTGCGCAGCCCGGCGGTCAGGCCCAGGTCGCCGGCGAGGTGGCGGGCGTCCAGCAGGCCCAGCTGCACCTTCAGGTCCTCGGCGGCCGTCTTGCGGGCCTCGGCCGGGGTGCGGACCGAGTGGTCGAGGGCCAGACCGAGGTCCCACACCGGGTACCAGAGGCGGTCGGCGAGGGCGGCGACCGCGCCGGAGTCGGCGCCGTCGTGCAGCAGGACCAGGTCCAGGTCGCTGCGCGGGGAGAGTTCGCCGCGGCCGTAGCCGCCGACGGCGATCAGGGAGACCCCGCGCAGCTCCTCCCCCGCCGCGTCGAACAGGCCCGACAGCCAGTCGTCGGTCAGTTCGGCGAGGGCGGCACGGCGCGGCGGCCCGGACCGCGCCCCCTCGGTGAGGAGGCGCAGCCGGGCCGCCGCGTAGCCGCTGGGTCCCGAGTCCTCTGCATCCTTGCGCACGTCCGTACTCGTCACCCAGTGACTCCTGTTCTGTTCTTCGGTCAGAGCGCGTCCGGGCCGCGCTCGCCGGTGCGGACCCGTACGGCGGTCTCGACCGGGAGGGACCAGACCTTGCCGTCACCGATCTTGCCGGTGCGGGCCGCCTTGACGATGACGTCGATCAGACCCTCGGCGTCGTCGTCCTCGGCCAGCACCTCGATGCGGATCTTGGGGACCAGGTCGACGGTGTACTCGGCGCCACGGTAGACCTCGGTGTGGCCCCGCTGACGACCGTAGCCGCTCGCCTCGGTGACCGTCAGACCGTGGACCCCGAAGGCCTGGAGGGCTTCCTTGATCTCGTCGAGCCGGTGCGGCTTGACGACTGCGGTGATGAGCTTCATGCGTCCACCTTCTTGGCGGTGTCGGCCGCGGTCGGCACGGCGGTCCGGGCGGCACCGCCACCGGCACCGCTGAAGTCGTATGCGGTCTCGGCGTGCTCGACCTGGTCGATGCCGGCGACCTCGTCGTCCTCGGAGACCCGCATACCGATGGTCTTGTCGATGAGGAAGGCGAGGATCGCGGAGGCGATCAGCGAGTACGCGAGGACCGCGAAGACGCCGGCGCACTGCTTCCAGAACTGGGCCAGGCCGCCGCCGTAGAAGAGGCCCTGGACCTCGGACTGGCCGTGGCCGCTGGCGAAGAAGCCGATCAGCAGGGAGCCGACGACACCGCCGACCAGGTGGACACCGACGACGTCGAGCGAGTCGTCGTAGCCGAACCTGTACTTCAGGCCGACGGCCATGGCGCACAGGACACCGGCGATGGCGCCGACCGCGATGGCGCCGAGCGGGGAGACCGCACCGCCGGACGGGGTGATGGCGACCAGACCGGCGACCGCGCCGGAGGCGGCGCCCAGCGTGGTGAACGCGCCGTGGCGGATCTTCTCGTAGACGAGCCAGGCGAGCATGGCGGCGGCGGTGGCGACCTGCGTGTTGACGAACATCAGCGCGCCGACGCCGTCGTCGTTGCCGAGCCACGAGCCGGCGTTGAAGCCGAACCAGCCGAACCACAGCAGACCGGCGCCGAGCATGACCAGCGGGAGGCTGTGCGGGCGCATCGGGTCCTTCTTGAAGCCGACCCGCTTGCCGATGACGAGGATCACGCCGAGCGCCGCGGCACCCGCGTTGATGTGCACCGCCGTACCACCGGCGAAGTCGATGACGCCCAGCTCGAAGGCCCAGCCGCCGGTGCCCCAGACCCAGTGTGCGACCGGGAAGTAGACGACCGTGGCCCACAGGGCGACGAACAGCGCCCAGGCGGTGAACTTCACGCGGTCGGCCAGGGCGCCGCTGATCAGGGCGGGCGTGATGATGGCGAACATCATCTGGAAGACCAGGAAGACGAAGATCGGGATGGTGTAGCCGTCCCACAGCTGGGTGAGGCCGATGTTGCTGAGGCCGACCCAGTCGGAGTTCCAGCCGATGAGGCTGCCGGAGTCCGTACCGAAGGCCATGGAGAAGCCGTACAGCACCCACAGGATGGTGACGATCCCTATGCTGATGAAGCTCATCATGAGCATGTTCAGCGTGCTCTTGACGCGGACCATGCCTCCGTAGAAGAAGGCAAGACCCGGCGTCATGATCAGCACCAGGGCGGAACAGATAAGCATGAAGCCTGTGTTGGCGGACGACAGCTCATCTGCCGCCAGCGTGATGGCTGGTGCCATCGGCGTCTCCTCGTCGTTGGTACGGCCCCGTGCGGGCGAAGCCTGAGCGGATTGAGGGGTGGGCCGGTTATGCGCCATGAGATTGGCGCAGCGCGGTTTCGGTCGAAGCCCCTCGTTGTTTCGCCGCCGTGACGAAGGCGCCTTGTGTGTTACACGTCGATGAACTGGCAGATATGGGTCGCGACGATCGTTATCGTGGCGCAACCTTCGGGGGAGGACGCGAACCGGCCGCGGCCGGCCTTCCGATGACCTGGCATGGGGGAGCCGAGTCGGGCAGTTCGGGAGGGCCGGCCGCGGCCGGAGTTCAGGGGATTCCCCGCGGTGTCAGACCGCCTCGGCGGTCTCGGGCAACTCGATGGCGAGCTGCTCGGTGAGGTCCACGACCACGGCGAGATCACCGAAATCGCGTACGGCCGTGTCGACCGTTTTTCGAATACGAGTGTTGACGCGCTCGGAGCGCACCTTCTTGGCGATCTGCATGGCCCGCACGGCCGGAACGATGCTCTGTTCGGGCTCGCGCTGCAGCAGGTGCACGGTGGCCGTGCCGATCAGGTTCAGTGCGTACGACCGCTGGTGCTCGCCGTCGTCGGCGAAGAGCTCGACGGCCCGCCGCATCAGGGGCTCGGCCAGGGAGGCGTAGGCGGGGCTGCGGCCGGCGACGTAGGCGAGGTCGCGGTAGGAGTGGGAGTTCTCGCCGTACAGCTCGGCCTCGGAGAAGAAGCGGATCCAGTCGGGGTCCGGCTCGTCCCAGTCGGCGGCGTCGGCGAAGGTGTCCTCGGCCATCCGGACCGCCCTCTTGCACTTGCCGGGCTGGCCCATGTTGGCGTAGGCGCGGGCCTCCATCGCATACAGCATGGACTGGGTGCGCGGGCTCGCGCAGTCCCGGCTTCCGTACTGCGCGAGGTGGATCAGTTCCAGTGCGTCCTCGGGCCGGCCGAGGTGGATCATCTGACGGCTCATGCTGGACAGCACGTACGAGCCGAGCGGTTTGTCCCCCGCCTCCTTGGCCGCGTGCAGGGCGAGGACGAAGTACTTCTGCGCGGTGGGCTGCAGCCCCACGTCGTACGACATCCAGCCGGCCAGTTCGGCGAGTTCGGCGGCGACCTTGAACAGCCTCCGATTGGTGGCCTCCGGCTGCGGTTCCTGGAGGAGGTCGGTCACCTCGTGCAGCTGGCCGACGACCGCCTTGCGGCGCAGACCGCCGCCGCACTGGGCGTCCCACTGGCGGAACATCTCGGTCGTCGACTCCAGGAGGTCCAGCTCGGGCCTGGAGAGGCGGCCACGGCGGGCCGCGAGCGACGTCGCGGGCTCGGGTTCGTGGCGCGTGGCGGAGGGCCCGGGGACCAGCCAGCGCTGCATGGGCTCGATGAGGGACGGGCCCGCGGACAGGGCCAGCGAGGTTCCGAGGAAGCCGCGCCGCGCCAGCATCAGGTCGCTGCGCGAGAACTCGCTGAGCAGGGCCACCGTCTGCGGGCCCGTCCAGGGCAGGTCGACGCCGGTCGCGGACGGCGACTGGCGGGCGGCGCGCAGGCCGAGGTCCTCGACGGAGACGACACAGCCGAACCGCTCGGAGAACAGCTCGGACAGGATCCGGGGAATCGGCTCACGGGGATTCTCGCCGTCCAGCCAACGGCGCACCCGCGAGGTGTCGGTCGAGATGTGACTGGCGCCCAACTGCCGGGCCCTGCGGTTGACCTGCCGGGCGAGCTCGCCCTTGGACCACCCGCTGCGCACGAACCAGGAGGTGAGCAGCTCGTTGGGGCGCTTGTCAGCGTTCGTTGCGTGTGCCGCGCTCGTCCCGCTACCGCCGTTGCCGCTCACTGGAACGCCCCCATCCCTGAGACCACTTGTCACCGCGTGCGCCAAGCCTTATCAGAATGCCGGTAAATACGGCCGCCCGTACGGTGGTTGTCATCCTTCGAACGGGAACCCGAGTTGCCTCCGGCATACCCATGAGTGCATGTGCCCCCAGGACTCGTGCACTCAAAGTAATCCTACGATCACGCGTCCAGCCATGGCGATCCCGGAAACGCCACCATTCGCCACCCCTTCGAATGAACTCCCGGCCGCCTCCACAGGATTCACTTGACAGAGGACGACCGGGGGTGGGCAGAGCGGTGCACTCAGGGGCGCGCGAGGCGGAGCACACTCCCCCGGGCGCCTCCAGGCGCCGCCATCACCCGGACGTGTCGGCGGGAATGGCGACGGAGAGTCACAGTTCGCGTTCGTCACGTAACCACCGGCAGGCCGGACACGTTGGAGGGGGCATGGGCTTCACGATCGGCGGTATCCGGGAGATCCGCTCCGGCTCGCGTCGGCGCGGGCGTTTGTCGGAGTGCACGACCGTCGCCGAGTACACCGGACTCTGGGACTGGGACGTCGCCCCGGGGGCGCGTGCCGCGGCGGGCGTCTGCTCGTGCGGGCGAGCCGACTGCGCGGCGCCGGGCGCCCATCCACTCGACTTCGCGCCACCGCTGCCGGCCGGGGCGACTCTGGACGCGGCCACCAGGACCTGGGCAGAGTTCCCCGGCGCCTCGGTGATGCTGCTGGTCGGCCGGGCCTTCGACGTGATCGAGGTGGCGGAGCCCGCCGGGCGCCGGGCCCTGGTCCGCCTGGAGCGCATGGGTCTCCCCCTCGGCCCGGTGGCCGCCACTCCCGAGGGTCGCGCCCACTTCTTCGTCGCCCCCGGCGGCGCCGCCGACCTCCCCGAGCTGCTCTACCGCATGGGCTGGGACGACCCGACCTCCCTCGACCTGCACGGCCTGGGACCCGGCACCCACATCACGGCCCCGCCCTCCGACCGGGCCGGCCTCGGCCCGGTGCGCTGGCTGCGCCCCCCGTCCCTGGACACGGCGACGAAGCCACCGGCGGCGAGGCTGCTGCTGGGGACGCTGGCCTACGTGGCGCACCGGTCGCGGGCCTGACCGGACAGCCGGACGCGCCGCACGCGCGACCGGTCGTACACAACGAAGCGCCCGTCCCCGACGACAGCTCGGGGGCGGGCGCTTCTTCGACCACCTACGGATTTCCGGAGGTCACTCCCCGATAAGGGCATCCACGAACGCCTCCGGTTCGAACGGCGCCAGATCGTCGGCACCCTCGCCGAGGCCCACCAGCTTGACCGGCACCCCCAGTTCGCGCTGGACCGCGACCACGATGCCGCCCTTGGCGGTGCCGTCCAGCTTGGTGAGGACGATCCCGGTGATGGCGACGACCTCGGCGAAGACGCGGGCCTGCGTCAGACCGTTCTGTCCCGTCGTGGCGTCGAGGACGAGGAGCACCTCGTCGAGCGGCGCGTGCTTCTCGACGACCCGCTTGACCTTGCCGAGCTCGTCCATGAGGCCGGTCTTGGTGTGCAGCCGCCCGGCGGTGTCGATGAGCACGACGTCCGCGCCCATCTCCTTGCCCTCCTTGACCGCGTCGAAGGCGACGGAGGCCGGGTCGCCGGCCTCGGGGCCGCGCACGGTGTGGGCGCCGACCCGGTCGCCCCAGGTCTGCAGCTGGTCGGCGGCGGCGGCACGGAAGGTGTCGGCGGCGCCGAGGACGACGGTACGGCCGTCGGCCACCAGGACGCGGGCGAGCTTGCCGGTGGTGGTGGTCTTGCCGGTGCCGTTGACGCCGACGACCATCACGATGCCGGGCTTGCTGTTCTCGGGCTCGGTCTTCACCGTGCGGTCGAAGTCGGTGCCGACCAGCTTGAGCAGCTCCTCGCGCAGCAGGCCGCGCAGCTCCTCGGGGGTGCGGGTGCCGAGGATCTTCACCCGCTCGCGCAGGGCGTCGACCAGCTCCTGGGTCGGTGCGACGCCGACGTCGGCGGTGATGAGGATCTCCTCGATCTCCTCCCAGGTGTCCTCGTCGAGGTGCTCGCGGGAGAGCAGCGCGAGCAGCCCCTTGCCGAGGGCGTTCTGCGAACGGGAGAGCCGGGAGCGCAGGCGGACCAGGCGGCCCTCGGTCGGCTCGGGGATCTCGATGTCGGGGGCTTCGAGAGAGGGGGGCTCCTCCACCACGACGGGAGCCGAGCCGTCCGGGAGGTCCACCTCCTCTATCGTCCGGCGCGGTTCGTCGCGCGGCGTCTCGGCTTCGTCGCCGACGTGCGGCTCGGCCGGAGGGGCGGAGATGTCGGGCGTGGAGGGCGGCGGCGGAGGCAGCGACTTCTTGCGCCGGCTGCCGACGACGAGCCCGCCGAGCGCGCCGAGCACGACCACGGCGATGACTACAGCAAGGATGACGGTTTCCATAACGCGTCCCAGTATCCCTCCCTCACCCAGGAGGCAACCTTCTGCCGGCGAGGGAGTCTTCGGAGCTTCCTCCAAAGAGGGCATCCGCGCCCGTTCGCGCCTCTGGCCGTCTGACGCACCGTCAGCTACCGTCCGCCTTCCCAGCCACCGTTCACCCACGTGTGAAGGGGGACGTTCCCATGCCCGTCACGGTCGTACGTTTCAACCTGGTCGAGCCCGGCGCCACCCCCGCCTCGCTCAGCGCCCGCTACCGGGCCGCCCTGGAGATGGCCGCGTACGCCGACGACCGCGGGATCACCACCGTGCAGACCGAGGAGCACCACGGTGTCGCCAACAACTGGCTGCCCTCGCCGTTCGCCTTCGCGGGCGCGGTGTTCGGGGCCACTCGCCGGATCGCGGTCACGGTCTCCGCGATCATCGGCCCGCTGCACGACCCGCTCCGGCTGGCCGAGGACGTCGCCGTACTGGATCTGCTGAGCGGCGGGCGGCTGGTGACGGTCGCCGGGATCGGGTACCGGCCCGAGGAGTACGCGCAGTTCGACGTGGAGTGGAAGCGGCGCGGCCGGATCCAGGACGAGGTGCTGGAGACGCTGCTGAAGGCCTGGACGGGCGAGCCCTTCACCTACCGGGGCCGTACCGTACGGGTCACCCCGCGCCCGTACTCCGACCCGCACCCGCTCCTCCTGGTCGGCGGGTCCTCGCGGGCCGCCGCCCGCCGGGCCGCCCGGCTGGGCCTGCCCTTCTTCCCCAGCGCGCATCTGCCGGAGCTGGAGGCCTACTACAAGGAGCGGCTGGTCGAGTACGGCACCGAGGGCTGGACCATGATGCCCGCCGCCGAGACGCCGCTGCTGCATCTCGCCGAGGACCCCGACGAGGTGTGGGCCGCCCACGGCGAGCACTTCCTGCACGAGGCCCGGACGTACGCCTCCTGGCAGTCCGGCGACATCCGCTCGGCGGTGCGGTCGGCGGCCACCACGGTGGACGAGCTGCGGGCCGAGGGCGTGTACCGGGTCCTCACGCCCGACGAGTGCGTGGCGCAGGGTCTGGACAACCTCGTGCTGCATCCGCTGGCGGGCGGGATGCCGGTGGACGAGGGGTGGCGCAGCCTGCATCTGTTCTGCGAGAACGTACTGCCCCGGCTCGGCGCGTGAGGCGCGCGGGCCGGGGCGGTACGTCCTACGGGTGTCGGGGAGCGGGCGGCGGGGACGTGGCCCGGCTCCTCGAACCCGGGGGCCTCGCTGCGAGGCTCAGCCCATCTCCTCCAGGGTCTTGCCCTTCGTCTCCTTGACGTACTTGAGGACGAACGGGATGGAGAGCGCGGCGAAGACCGTGTAGATCACGTAGGTCACGGAGAGGTTCCAGTCGGCCAGCGACGGGAAGCTCGCGGTGATCGCCCAGTTGGCGATCCACTGCGCGGAGGCGGCGACGCCCAGGGCGGCGGCGCGGATCCGGTTCGGGAACATCTCGCCGAGGAAGACCCAGACGACGACACCCCAGGACAGGGCGAAGAAGAGGACGAACACGTGGGCGGCGATCAGGGCGACCCAGCCCTGGGTGGCCGGCAGCTTGCCGTCGACCAGGTCGAAGGAGAACGCCCACGCCTCCAGGCCGAGGCCGATCACCATGCCGACGGAACCGATGAGGGCCAGCGGCCTGCGGCCGATCCGGTCCACGAAGATCATCGCGATCACGGTGCCGACGATGTTGATGATCGACGTCGTGAAGGAGTAGAAGAACGACTCGGTCGGGTCGACGCCGACGGACTGCCACAGCGTCGAGGAGTAGTAGAACGCGACGTTGATGCCGACGAACTGCTGGAAGACCGACAGGCCGATACCGACCCAGACGATCGGCTTGAAGAAGAAGGAACCGCCGAGCAGGTCCTTGAAGGTGGACTTGTGCTCGCTCTTCATCGCGTGCTCGATCTCGGTGACACGCGCGTCCAGGTCGATCTTGTCGCCCTCGACCTCTTCGAGGATCTCGCGGGCCCGCTCGTGCCTGCCGACGGAGATCAGGAAGCGGGGGGACTCGGGGATGGCGAAGGAGAGCAGGCCGTAGAGGACGGCCGGGATCACCATGACGCCGAGCATGACCTGCCAGGCCTCGATGCCCATCAGCTTGCCGCGCTGGTCGCCGCCGGCGGCGTTCAGCAGACCCCAGTTGACCAGCTGGGAGATGGCGATGCCGATGACGATCGCGGCCTGCTGGAAGGAGCCGAGGCGACCGCGGTAGGCCGGAGGGGCGACCTCCGCGATGTAGGCGGGGCCGATGACCGAGGCCATGCCGATGGCGAAGCCGCCGATGACCCGCCAGAAGGCGAGGTCGTAGAGCGAGAAGGGGAGCGCCGAGCCGACCGCGCTGACGGTGAACAGGACCGCCGAGATCTGCATGCAGCGGATACGGCCGATGCGGTCGGCGATGCGGCCCGCGGTCGCGGCGCCGATGGCACAGCCGATCAGGGCGATGGCGATGACCTGGGCCAGGGCCGCCGAACCGATGTCGTAGCGGTCCCGGATGGCCTCGACCGCGCCGTTGATGACGGAGCTGTCGTAGCCGAAGAGGAAACCGCCCATCGCGGCGGCGGCCGCGATGAAGATGACATGCCCGAGATGATCGGGGTGAGCCGGTGAGGCTCCTGACTGGGGTGCCTGCTCAGTGCTGGTCACGTGTACTCCTCGGGCCACCGGCAACGCTGCCGGCGTGGGGGCGACCCTTCCAGTGGCGCACAGCTCGGCACTGCCCACCACCTGAAGGTGAAAACAACGTTGCAGAGACTATGCCTTCAAGTTTCGAAGTCAACAGCGAGTTCGGTGTGAGATCGGAGACGAATCCACCCACACTTGTGTTCAAGAATTGAAGAGATTGAGAATACGCAGGTAGCGATAGGTGTAGACCGCACGGGTCTAGCGCAGGCGCTGCGAGATGACCTTCGACACACCGTCGCCCTGCATGGAGACGCCGTACAGCGCGTCGGCGACCTCCATCGTGCGCTTCTGGTGCGTGATCACGATCAGCTGGGAGGCCTCCTGCAACTCCTGCATGATCCGGATCAGCCGCTGGAGGTTGGTGTCGTCGAGCGCCGCCTCGACCTCGTCCATGACGTAGAAGGGGCTGGGCCGCGCCTTGAAGATCGACACGAGCAGCGCCACGGCGGTCAGCGAGCGCTCGCCGCCCGACAGCAGGGACAGCCGCTTGACCTTCTTGCCCGGCGGCCGGGCCTCGACGTCCACACCCGTGGTGAGCATGTTGTCGGGGTCGGTCAGGATCAGCCGCCCCTCACCACCCGGGAACAGCCTGCTGAACACGCCCTCGAACTGGAGTGCCGTGTCCCGGTAGGCCTCGGTGAACACCTGCTCGACGCGCTCGTCGACCTCCTTGATGACCTGGAGCAGGTCGGCCCGGGTCTTCTTCAGGTCTTCGAGCTGCTCGCTGAGGAACTTGTGGCGCTCCTCCAGCGCCGCGAACTCCTCCAGGGCCAGCGGGTTCACCTTCCCGAGCTGCTGGTACGCCCGTTCGGCCGCCCTGAGCCGCTTCTCCTGCTCCGCCCGGTGGAACGTCCTGGGCTGGTTGCGCGGATGCTCCGGGTCCTCCGGCAGCTCCTCGCCCTCGGCGGCGGGCGAGGGCGGCACCAACTGCTGCGGGCCGTACTCGGCCACGAGCCCCGCCGGTTCCACACCGAGCTCCTCCAGCGCCTTGGTCTCCAACTGCTCGATCCGCAGCCGTTTCTCGGCGCCGAGTACCTCGCCCCGGTGAACTGAATCCGTCAACTTGTCGAGTTCCGCCTTGAGGTCGCGCCCCGCGTTCCGGGCGGCGGTCAGCTCCTGCTCGCGGCGGGCCTTGGCGGCCTCGGCGGCGGTGCGTTCCGCGTCGGCGCGGGCGAGGGAGACCTCGACGTGCGCGAGCAGCTGGCGGGCACCGGAGGCGACGGCTTCCGCGACGGCCGCCTCGTGCCGGAGGCGGGCCAGCCGCTGCTGGGCACGCGCGCGTGCCTCGCGTTCCGCGCGGGCGGCCCGGTCGAGCGACTCGGCCCGTCCGGACAGACCCTTGACTCTTTCCTCGTGCGTACGGACCTGGAGGCGGGCCTCCATCTCGGTCTGCCGGGCGTTGGCCCCGTCGGCGGCGAGCCGGTCCCGTACGGAGGTGTCGGGCTCCTCCTCGACCGGCATCTCCTCGGCGACGGCCAGCCGTTCGGCGAGTTCCTCGGCATCCTGGAGGGCCTTGTCGAGGGCCTCCTGCGCCCGCGCGGCGGCGGCGACGGACCGCTCCGCCTCGCCCGCGGCCCCGCGCGCCTGCCCGGACAACCGCCCCAGCTGCTGCGCGACGGCCGACTTCTCCCGGTCGGCGGCCCGGCGCCGCTCCCCCAGCTCCTCGACCCGCGCGGCACACTCCTTTCGCCGCTCCCCCGCCCCGCGCTGCGCCTCGGTCAGCTCCTCGCACCGCACGGCCAGCTCTTCGAGTTCCCCGGCGGCCTCGTCCACGGACGCCTGCACTTCGAGCAGACTCGGCGCCCCGGCGGACCCGCCCTGCGCGAAGTGCGCGCCGAGCAGGTCGCCCTCCGCGGTGACGGCGGTCAGGTCGGGCCGCGCGTAGACAAGGTCCTCGGCGTCTTCGAGCGTGCCGACGACGACGATCCCACGCAGCAGCCGGCGTACGGCGGGCATGAGATCGGAAGGGCCGCGGACGAGGTCGGCGGCGAGGGGAACACCCTCGGGACGCGACCTCTCGGAACCGGCACCCGGGTACCGGCCACCTCCGGAGTGGGCCACGTCATCCGGGCGCGTGCCCTTGAGGGAGGTGATGTCGTCGGCGACGGGCGCGACGGGCGGGGCCTCGCCGTCGCCGGACCCGGCGTGCGTGGAGTCGGCGGGCCCGGCGTCGGTGCGCGTGGAGTGGGCGTGCGTGGAGTCGGCGTAGGTGGGCTCCGTCGCCGAGCGCGGCTGCGCGCCGTTTCCGGCCCGGGCGTCGGCGTCCCCGCCGGTGTCCTCCGGACCTGTCCCGGAGTCGACGCCGGTTGCGGTGTCCGCCGCCGCACGCTCCCGCACGCCACCCCCGGCTCCCGCCGCGACCACGCCCGTGTCCTCCGGTGCGC
This sequence comes from Streptomyces sp. NPDC032822, assembly GCF_055578825.1. Classification (NCBI taxonomy): domain Bacteria; kingdom Bacillati; phylum Actinomycetota; class Actinomycetes; order Kitasatosporales; family Streptomycetaceae; genus Streptomyces; species Streptomyces sp. NPDC032822. The sequence goes on from NZ_JBVIOL010000009.1 coordinate 185,680, forward strand.
GGCCGGAGCCCATAGGGGAACCCGCCCGTGCGCCGCGTCCGGTCCGCTCGGCAGGCGCGTCCGTGTCCTCCGGTGCTCCGGCCAGCAACAGGGCCGCCCGGCCCGCGTCCTGCTTGCGCAGCAGGCGGATCGCGTCGGCGGCCGAGGCCGGGGTGGTGACCGCGATGGCGTCCGCGGCGGCGCCGAAGGCGGCGGCGAGCGCGACCTCGTGGCCCGGCGTGACGGTGAGGAGTTCGGCGGCCGGACCGAGGAGCCCGGTGAGGCGGTCCTGCGCGCCGAGCAGGGCGCCGGTGCCGTCCTTGCGGCGCAGCCCGAGGGCCAGTGCTTCGTGGCGGGCCTGCGTCGCGGCCCGTCGGCGTTCGGCGGCGGTGACCGCCTCGCGGGCCGCGGTGAGGTCGGTCTCCGCCTCGGCGAGCCGCTCCTTGGCCGTGTCGTGCCGCTCGGCGAGTTCCGCGTCGCCGGCGTCCAGGCCGTCGACCTCGGCCTGGAGGGTCTCGTACTCCTCCTGCGCCCGGAAGGCCCGCTCCTGGGCCTCGTCCCGCGCGGCGGCCAGCCGGTCGATCTCCGCCTGGGCGGAGGCGGCACGCGAGCGGGCCGCGTTCGCCTGGCCGTTCAGCCGGGCCAGGCCCTCGCGACGGTCGGCGATGGCACGGGCCACGTCCTTCAGCCGTCGTTCCTCGTGCGCCAGCTCGCGTTCCAGATCGGCGCGGTGCGCGACCGTGTCCTCCAGAGCGCGCTCGGCCGCCTCCAGGGCCGCTTCGAGTTCGGCCTCCTGTTCACGGATCCGGGCCGCTTCGCGTTCCATGTCCTCGGGGTCGCGGCCGCGCCGCTCCTCGGGGGGTGCGGAGGTCGCGCTCGTCACCCGCGCGTCGGCCAACGAGATCGTGCCGCGCACCCGTTCGGCCAGCTGGGAGAGTTCGTACCAGCTCTGCTGCGCCCGCTGGAGGCGCGGGGCGAGCCGGCGGACCTCGTCCTCCAGGAGCGCCTCCCGCTGGAGGGCCTTCCGCAGCTCCAGCTCGGCGGCTTCCTTGCGTTCCTTGAGGGCGGCCTCGTCGGCCACCTCGGCCTGCAGCGCCCCCCGCAGTCGTACGAGATCGTCGGCGAGGAGCCGGAGCCGGGCGTCGCGCAGATCCGCCTGGATCACGGCGGCCCTTCTCGCGACCGCGGCCTGTCGGCCGAGGGGCTTGAGCTGTCGGCGCAGTTCGTCGGTCAGGTCCTGCACGCGCGCGAGGTTGGCCTTCATCGCGTCCAGCTTCCGCAGCGCCTTCTCCTTGCGCTTGCGGTGCTTGAGGACGCCGGCGGCTTCCTCGATGAAGGCGCGGCGGCCCATGGGGTCGGCGTGCAGCACGGAGTCGAGCTGGCCCTGGCCGACGATGACGTGCATCTCGCGGCCGATGCCGGAGTCGGACAGGAGTTCCTGGATGTCGAGGAGGCGGCAGGTGTCGCCGTTGATCTGGTACTCGCTGCCGCCGTTGCGGAACATGATCCGCGTGATGGTGACCTCGGCGTACTCGATGGGCAGCGCGCCGTCGGAGTTGTCGATGGTGAGGGACACCTCGGCGCGGCCCAGCGGGGGGCGGCCGGTGGTGCCGGCGAAGATGACGTCCTCCATCTTGCCGCCGCGCAGTGACTTGGCGCCCTGCTCGCCCATGACCCAGCTGAGCGCGTCCACCACATTGGACTTGCCCGAGCCGTTGGGCCCGACGACACACGTGATCCCCGGCTCGAACCTGAGCGTGGTCGCGGAAGCGAACGACTTGAACCCGCGGAGGGTCAGGGCCTTGAGGTGCACGCCGCCGGACTCTACCTCCCGGGGGTGTCTCACTCCATGAACCCACGGTTTCACCGCTGAACGTGCAGGGCACACCAGACGTTAAAGAGAGTGGAAGGGCGCACGGGGGAAAGAAAGAAGGGACGCCGAAGCGTCCCTTGCAAACTCTGACAACTCAAGCGGTTGGTACAGGCTGCCCAACCACTGCACGAGCCGCCGTGTAGTGGTGCCGTAGCGATGCAGTGATCAGGTGAGCGCGGGCTCCGCCTGGTGTGCGTCGATGCTCTCCATGATCCTGTCGTGAGAAGCGGCAGCCGCGAGCGTGTCGTTCTCGGCCTGGATCCGTACAAGCTCGGATTCCAGGTCCTGGACGCGCTGCTGAAGCCGTCGCATCTCGGCGAGGAGTCGAGGGTCGGAGCCGCCGACGTAACCGAGAAGCGCCTTTGCCATGATGGATGGTCCTCCACACTGAGTGACCGACCGAAGCGGTGTGGGTCGTGAGGGAATCGCACCCGCGGTGCTTGGCAATCTTGAGTTTGTGCTGCCGTTCATCCATGCCAAACAGCTAAGGTGCGCGGGGTTTTCAGCGTCTCACCAAAAAGTTTGACGGTCAACACGATCACGCCCCGTATTGGCGGGCAACCCGGTTCTACGCGGCCGGAAACGGCGGCGCTGCGACTCCTGCGGGGCCCTTGGGCGTGGCGATCATCTTTACGTGCGGAGCCTGCCACGGCAAGCGTTTCTTGGCAACCACCAGGCCCTTTCCGCTCCGGGCAGGTGCCGGTGGCATGCCCCTCCGCTTCCGTCCGGGCCTATTCACGGAATCGGGTCAGCGGATGGCGAAGCCGTCGTAGCCCCCGCGAGGTGTGTCCCAGATCTCGGTGACGCCGTCCACGCGGCCGGGCGTGTCGTCGCCCTGGAGCCAGTCGAGGAGTCCCTGGCATCCCGCGCGATGCCCTTCGGCGACCACTTGGACCCGTCCGTCGCCCAAATTGAGAGCAAAACCACTCAGGCCGCCGATCTCCAGGGCCTTGGCCCGGGTGAACCAGCGGAAACCCACACCTTGGACGCGTCCCCGCACCCAGGCGACCAGTCGCACATCCTCGCTCATGAGTGCAACCTAACCGGCCAATGTCTCTCCGGACACTTCCTCCCCTGGCGCCATGCGGTACCGTCCCCACCCAATGAATCTCATACGAAACTCACTCGATCGTGTGGGTTTCGTGAGCTTGGTTGACCGGGGGGACGTGTCGACCGCTGGACCAGGAAGGCAAGGACATGGGACGCCACCGACGCTCCGCCGCCGGCCGCGCCGCCACGGGCCGCGCCACGGGGGTCACAGATACGTACGGCTCGTACTCGGAGAGCCACGGGCGCCACGACTCGTACCGGGGCGAACACCCCACGACAGGCACCGCGCCCTACCTGAACCCGGAGGGACCGGCCGAGGCCAACGCGCGAAGTGACGCCTATCTCTTCGCGACGGAGGAGGAGTACGCCCTCTACCGGGGCGAGGGCTACACGCCCGACGGCGGCAGCCGACGGTCCGGCTCGCACCGCCGCCGGAAGCGGAGTGCCGTCACACCCGTGAAGACCGGTCTGCTCGGCGTCTCCGCCGCGGTCGCCCTCGGCACGGTGGCGGTCGCCACGGGCGCCGTGCCCGGTCTGGAGAACTACAAGTTCGGCGACGGCAACAACGGTGGCGGCGGCAGTGTGCAGGCCGCGAGTTCGCCGACCAACAGCCCGGCCGAGCAGGGCGGCACCTCCGGCAGTGCCGACGAGGGCCGCGACGACGGCTCGTCGACCAGCCGTGACGCCGACCGCTCGGCCTCGCCCTCGCCCTCCCCCTCGACGTCGTCGGCCACCCCGACCGAGACCCCGTCGAAGAAACCGGCGACCACACCCAGCACGAAGCCCACGGCCACCCCTTCGAGTCCGGAGGCGAAGGCGCCGGCCGAGGACGCCGGCGAGCCCGTGACCGTGTCCGCGGAGACCGCCGCCGCGGCCGAGGTGCTGAAGCTGGTCAACGAGGAGCGGTCGAAGGTGGGCTGCAGCGCGGTCGCCGCGAACAGCGCGCTCGCCGACCTCGCCCAGGCCTTCAGCGAGGACATGGCCGAGCGCGGCTTCTTCGACCACACCGACCCCGACGGCCTGAGCCCGTGGGACCGCGCCGCGAAGGCCGGCATCACCGACCTCGGCGGCGAGAACATAGCCCGGGGGCAGGCCGACGCGGCCGCGGTGATGGAGGCCTGGATGAACAGCCCCGGCCACAAGGCCAACATCCTGAACTGCGACTTCAAGACCCTGGGCGTCGGCGTGCACATCGCCTCCGGCGGCCCTTGGTGGACGCAGGACTTCGGCTACTAGAACCGACAGGCATACGGCGAAGGGGCGGCCCCGATCACGGGTCCGCCCCTTCGCCACGGCCCGGGCCGACGCCCGTTCGCCGCCCGGCATGAGCAGGCGCCCCTTCGCCTCCCTTCGGCCCGCCGTGAGCACGCGACGCGTCGCCCTGCCCTGGACCAGCGCCCTCGCCCCAGGCGCCCCTTCGCCACGCCCTGAGCCGGCACCCCTTCGCCCCGCCGCGGGTCAGCGACCCTGGCGTGCGAGCCGGATGTCCGGCCGGGGACGGACCGCGCCGGCGTTGCGCTCCTGGACGTCGGCCGGCCGGTCGGCGCTCAGCCCCGCGTTCTTCACTGAGCGGCGGGTGTCGTCGAAGTGGTGGCCGGTACAGGGGTCGATGTCTCGGACGGCGCCGATCATCTCCGAGGCGAAGAGGATGTTGCGGGCCGGGACGACGTCCAGCAGGAGGTCGATCCCGGGCCGGTGGTAGACGCAGGTGTCGAAGGAGACGTTGCCAAGGACGTGTTGCTCCAGCGGCGGTTCGCCGAGTGCCATGGCGAAGATATCGGCGACGAGAGGACTTCGAGCGGGTTCACTGCGAGGCGAACACGAAGGGTGCGCTAACCACTGGTTAGCGCACCCTTATGGTAAGCGCTTTACTCGCGTACGCTGGACTCATGAGCACCCTGCACGAGGACACGGAGGAGCAGAACCTCCCCTACAACGTGTTCGCCAAGGCCTGCCCCTCCCGCGGCATCCTGGAGCACGTCACCGGGCGCTGGGGCGCACTCACCCTGGGCGCCTTGCACGAGGGCTCGCTCCGCTTCAACGAACTGCGCCGCCGGGTGGACGGCGTGAGCGAGAAGATGCTCTCCCAGACACTGCACGCCCTGGAGCGCGACGGCCTGGTCCACCGCGAAGCCCAACCCACCAACCCGCCCCGGGTGGACTACGAACTGACCCCGCTCGGCCGCGAGGTCGCCACCCGGCTGATCGGACTCATCCAGTTCGTGCAGGGGCGGATGGACGACGTCCTCACCGCCCGTGAGTCCTACGACAAGACGCGCGGCGCCCGCTGACACCTCGGGCAGAAGTAGCTGGACCGGTTCATCCAGGGGCGTCGGCTCATCGGCGTGGCACAGCGCTTGCAGGGCAGACCCTCGCGTCCGTACGCGTCGAGTGAGCGGTCGAAGTAGCCCGACTCCCCGTTCACGTTGACGTAGAGGCTGTCGAAGCTGGTGCCGCCGACCGCGAGCGCCGCGTTCATCACATCCCGGACGTGGCCCAGGAGTTCGGCGGTGCGCGGGCGGGTGAAGCCGGCCGTCGGACGTTCGAAGTGGACGCGGGCCCGCCAAAGGGCCTCGTCCGCATAGATGTTGCCCACACCACTGATCAACGACTGGTCGAGCAGGGCCCGTTTGACGGTACTGCGCTTACGGCGCAGGGCCTGGTGGAAGGCCTCGTCGTCGAACTCCGGGTCGAGGGGGTCACGGGCGATGTGCCCGATGACGTCGGGCAGGCCGTCCGGGGTGGTGTCGTGCAACGACAGTCCGCCGAAGGTGCGTTGGTCGACGAAGCGCAGTTCCGTGTCGACCTGGTCCGCGAACCCCACCCGGATCCTGAGGTGTTTCTCGTCGGGCGCCGCGTGCGGCTGCACCAGGAGCTGCCCGCTCATGCCGAGGTGCGCCAGGACCGCCTGGTCGGTGTCCTCCAGCGGCAGCCACAGGTACTTGCCGCGCCGGCTGGGGACGCCGACGCGATGCCCCTTGAGCCGATGGGCGAAGTCGTCGGCGCCGGCGAGGTGCCGGCGTACCGCACGCGGGTGCAGCACCTCGGCCTCGGCGACCGTACGGTGGGCGACCCACCGCTCCAGACCACGCCGTACGACCTCGACCTCGGGCAACTCGGGCATGGGGCTCCCCCGTCACAGACCGGTGAATGAGCCGAGCGCCCGCCCTCCGGCGAGGGGACGGGCGCTCGGATTGCGCTTGTTCGGTCAGGCGGAGACGGACGACGGACCTTCGTCGTCGTCCGCGGCGGCCGGTTCGGGCTCGGCCGCCTCCTTGGCTCGCTCGTCCGCGGCGGCCCGGATGGCCCGCCAGGCGGATTCCGCGGCCTGTTGCTCCGCCTCCTTCTTGCTGCGGCCGGTGCCGGTGCCGTACGAGACGCCTCCGACGCGGGCGGCAGCAGTGAAGGTCTTCTCGTGGTCGGGGCCGGTCTCCGTGACCAGGTACTCGGGAACACCGAGTCCTTCGGTCGCGGTGAGCTCCTGGAGACTGGTCTTCCAGTCCAGGCCGGCTCCGAGGTTCGAGGACTTCTCGATCAGTGGATCGAACAGGCGGTGCACCAGCTCCGCCGCCGAGTCCAGTCCCTGGTCGAGATAGACCGCACCGATCACCGCTTCCAGGGTGTCGGCGAGGATGGACGCCTTGTCCCGGCCTCCTGTGCCCTCTTCACCACGGCCGAGCCGGATGAAGGAACCCAGGTCGAGGCCACGGCCGACCTCCGCCAGCGCACGCGAGTTGACCACCGCGGCCCGCAACTTGGCCAGTTGGCCTTCGGGCAGGTCGGGGTGGGTGGTGTACAGCGTGTCCGTGACCACCAGGCCGAGCACGGAGTCCCCGAGGAACTCCAGTCGCTCGTTGGTGGGCAGACCGCCGTTCTCGTACGCGTACGAACGGTGGGTCAGCGCACGCACCAGAAGGGCGGACTCGAGTTTGTACCCGAGCCGCCCTTCCAACAGCGTGTGGGACGAGGCCGTGTTGTCCGCCGGGCCACTCGCGCTCGCGCGGGCGGCGTTCTTCTTGGGCGTGGACACTGTGCCTCTCACCAGCCGCTCAGACCTCGAGGACCTGGCGCTTGTTATAGGTGCCGCAAGACGGGCACGCGATGTGCTGCAGCTTGGGCTCGTGGCAGCGCTCACACGCAACCAGGGTGGGGACCGCAGCCTTCCACTGCGACCGGCGGTGGCGCGTGTTGCTGCGCGACATCTTCCGCTTCGGAACAGCCACGGCTACTTCTCCTGCTTCTCGTCGACGTGTGCTGATGGAAGCACGTCGCCGCTCATGTCGTCCTTCTCGCCGTCTCCGAGTGAACCGGCGAGTCCCTGCAGTGCCGCCCAACGAATGTCGACGGCGTCATGGTGGTGACCAGGATCGTCCGCGAGCCGCGTTCCGCATTCGGAACACAGGCCCGGACAGTCGTCCTGGCACACCGGCTGCATCGGCAGTGAGAGCACCACCGCGTCACGCAGCACGGGTTCGAGGTCGAACAAGCCGTCCTCGATGAAGAGCGTGTCCTCGTCTTCCTCGGCGTCGTCGGCCGGCTCCGCTTTGGGGCGGCCCCGGTCGTCGGCGTCAGGGTAGGAGAACATCTCCTGGAAGTCCGCTTCGAGCACCAGCTCCAGCGGCTCCAGACACCTTACGCACTCCCCCTTGGCCTGTGCACGGGCGGTGCCTGTGACAAGCACCCCTTCCATGACCGACTCAAGGCGGAGAGTGAGCTTCAGCGGGGCGCCTTCCGGCACTCCGATGACCCCCTGGATCCCCAGATCCTTGGGGGCGTCGATCTCACGGGTCAGGCGCTGCAGCGCGCCAGGACGCCGCCCCAGCTCGTGTGTGTCGAACACGAGAGGGTTGCGGTGGTCGAGGCGGGCGTTCAGAGCCATTCCTGCTTTCGATCTTCCGAGCTCAGAGGACGCTGCCCTTCGGTGTTGCCGGGCAGCGCTGATCGCGGACGTACACGCGACCGAAGAGCCAGGATACTGGACCTTTCGCTCACGGCCCAATCCGGTGTGCGCTCCCGGCCACCGCCCCCTGCGGAGGCGGCCGGTCAGCCGTTTCCGCGTCCCTGTTCGTAGGCCCGCAGCTGCTCCGCGCTGATCATGCCGGTGTCGAAGAGGCTGGTCTCGTCGAGGGCGGGCATCTGCTGCTGCTCGGGGTAGCCCTGCTGGGCCTGCTGGGCCTGCTGGGCCTGCTGCGGGTCGTAGGCGGGCTGCTGGGCGTCGTAGCCCTGGTAGGCGTACGGATCGGCCTGCTGGTAGCCGTAGGCGTCCTGCTGGCCGCCGTACTGCTGCTGGTAGCCGCCGTAGGGATCGACCGCGGGCTGCTGCTGGTAGCCGTAGGCCGGCTGCATGGTCTGCTGGTCGTACGGCTGCTGCTCGGCGGGGACGGCCTGGGCGGACTGGTTGTCGGCCTCCGCGAGGGCGGTGAGGTCGGCCAGGTAGTCGGCGTCGCTGGAGTGCTGGACCGTGGAGAGGTCGTCGCCGAGGGCGCCGAGGTCGTCGGAGGCGATCCGGCCGTGCAGCTTCTGGCGGCCCCGGCCGACGGCCTCCAGGGTCTTGGCGAGGACGGCCTCGAAGGCGCCGAGCTTGACGTCGACGTACTCGTCGGCGGACCGGCGCAGGGTCTCCGGGTCGTGGCTGCGCTCGGGGGCGTCCTCGTCCTCGTAGCCCTGCTCGTCGACGCCGGGTCCGGTGCCGAGGAGCTTCTCGCGGCCGCGGCCCACCGAGCCGAGGGTCTTGGTGAGGACGACCTCGAAGTTGGCGAGCTTGGAGTCGACGTAGTCGTCGGCCTCCGCGCGGACGTCCTCGGCCTCCTTGCCCGCCTCGGCGAGGATGCGGTCGGCCTCGGCCTGGGAGCGGCGGGCGATCTCCGTGTCGGAGATCAGGGAGCCGCGCTCGGCGTGCGCCTGCCCGACGATCCGCTCGGCCTCCAGACGGGCCTGCTCGACCATCTGCTCACGGTCGCCGATCAGCTCCTGGGCCTGCGCGAGGGAGCCGGGCAGGGCCTGGCGCACCTCTTCGAGCATCGAGAGCAGCTCGGCGCGGTTGACCACGCACGAGGCCGACATGGGCATCGACCGGGCACCCGAGACCGAGGCGACGATCTCGTCGAGCTTCTTCTGCACGTCCACCTGTGCTCGCCACTCTCTACAGCTGTGTTGGAGACGGACGGGACGACTGTACGGCCAGCGGGTGGCGGACCGACACCGCCTGACGAACCGTCAGCCCCTCAGGCCTTCTTGAGGCGCTCGGTCAGTTCCCCGAAGACCACCGGCGGCACCAGGTGGGAGACGTCTCCGCCCCAGGTCGCGACTTCCTTGACCAGGGAGGACGACAGGAAGCTGTACGTCGGGTTGGTCGGCACGAAGAGCGTCTCGACGCCCGAGAGGCCGATGTTCATCTGGGCCATCTGCAGCTCGTAGTCGAAGTCGCTCACCGCGCGCAGGCCCTTGACGATGGCCGGAATGTCACGCTGCTTGCAGAAGTCGACGAGGAGGCCGTGGAAGGCCTCGACGCGGACGTTCTCGTACTCGGTGGTGACCTGGCGGATCAGGTCGATCCGCTCGTCGACCTCGAAGAGGCCCTTCTTGGATTTGTTGATCATGACCGCGACATAGACCTCGTCGTACAGACGGGAGGCGCGGGAAATGATGTCCAGGTGTCCGTTGGTGATCGGGTCGAACGACCCGGGACAGACGGCGCGGCGCACTTGAGATCCCTCGCTCTCCGGTCCGGTCATCGTGCGTCTTCGCACGTAGAGGCGGCGCGACCGTACCAAAACGTTCCCTCGCCGTAGCGACGGGCCCGGATCGCGTCGAAACCGTCCGGCCACCCGAATGCGCCACCTCTGGTGCTGCGCTCCACGGTGACGAGGGCATCGGTCGCGAGCCAGCCCTCCGTGCGGAGTGTGAGCAGGATCTCCCGAAGATCGTCGTCCGTGACGGCGTACGGCGGGTCCAGGAAGACGAGGTCGTACGGCTGTGGCGGCGGCGTCTGGATCACCTGCTGGGCCTTGCCCGCGACGACCTCGGCGCCGGGGAGGCCGAGGCTCTTCACGTTCTCCCGGATGATGCGGGCCGCTCGCGCGTCGGCCTCGACGAGCAGGGTGTGGCCGGCGCCGCGGGACAGCGCCTCCAGGCCCACGGCGCCCGAGCCGGCGTACAGGTCGAGGACGCGTTCGCCTTCCAGGGGGCCGCCGAGGAGGGACCGCCAGGTGGAGAAGAGTCCCTCGCGCGCACGGTCGGAGGTGGGGCGGGTGCCGGTCCCTGGCGGGACGGCCAGGCGACGTCCGCCGGCCGTGCCGGCGATCACGCGGGTCATCTGGGGTCCTTGTTCGGCGGAGTTCGGCGGACGGTTACGGATTCAGTCTGGCAGGCGGAGGTAAGGGGCGCTCGATCGGCGTCGGCGGGTGCGGGTCCGCCGTGGCCGGTCGCGCCCACACGGCGGAGCCGCACGGGGACACGGCCCCGCACCCCGGTCCGGCGCCGCTCTCACCCCTTGTCCAGGTACTGCTCCCGCTCCTCGTCCAGGAGGGCGTCCAGGGCCGTGCGCAGGGCCGGGAGGCGGGTGAGGTCCGGGTCGGCCGCCACCACCGCCGTCGCTTCCTCCCTCGCCTCCGTGATGATCTCCTCGTCCTCGATGACGGCGAGCATCCGGAGGCTGGTGCGGGCGCCGGACTGGGCCTGGCCGAGGACGTCGCCCTCGCGGCGTTGTTCGAGGTCGATGCGGGAGAGTTCGAAGCCGTCGAGGGTGGCGGCCACGGCGTTCAGCCGCTGTCGGGCCGGGCTCGCCTCCGGCATCTCGGTGACCAGCAGACACAGGCCCGCGGCCGAGCCACGGCCCACCCGGCCGCGCAGCTGGTGGAGCTGGGAGACACCGAAGCGGTCCGCGTCCATGATCACCATCGCGGTGGCGTTGGGGACGTTCACGCCGACCTCGATGACCGTGGTGGCGACCAGGACGTCGGTCTCCCCGGCGGCGAACCGGCGCATCACCGCGTCCTTGTCGTCCGGGTGCATACGGCCGTGCAGGACCTCCACCTTGAGACCGGTGAGCGGCCCCTTGGCGAGGTGGTCGGCAATGTCGAGGACGGCGAGGGGCGGGCGCCTCTCGGCCTCGTCCTCGGCGGACTTCTTCTTGCCGGCCTTCCCGGGGGCGCCTGGTTCGTCGGCATCGTCGCCGATCCGGGGGCAGACGACGTATCCCTGATGGCCGTTCTCGACCTCCTCGCGGACCCGGTCCCAGGCCCGCGCGAGGAAGTGGGGCTTGTCGGCGGCCGGGACGACATGGCTGGCGATCGGCGAGCGGCCGGCCGGGAGCTGGTCGAGGACGGAGGTCTCCAGGTCGCCGAAGACGGTCATGGCGACCGTACGCGGAATGGGGGTGGCGGTCATGACGAGCAGGTGGGGCGGCTGCTTGCCCTTGCCGCGCAGGGCGTCGCGCTGCTCCACGCCGAAGCGGTGCTGTTCGTCGACCACGACCAGACCGAGGTCGTGGAACTGCACCTTGTCCTCGATGAGCGCGTGGGTGCCGATCACCAGCCCGGCCTCTCCGGTCACCAGGTCGAGCAACGCCTGCCGTCGGGCGGCGACCCCCATGGACCCGGTGAGCAGCACCACCTTGGTGGCCCGCTCGGCGCCGCCCAGCATCCCGCCCTCGGCCAGCTCGCCCATCATCTCGACGATCGACCGATGGTGCTGCTGGGCGAGGACCTCGGTGGGCGCGAGCATGGCGGCCTGGCCGCCCGCGTCGACGACGGCGAGCATCGCGCGCAGGGCCACCATGGTGTTGTGGGTGACCGTGAAGTGGTCGGTGACATAGGCGTGGCTCGGATGGGCCACGCTGATGCACTGGACCGGCTTGCGCCCCACGTACTCGACCGCGCGGATCCCCCGGCGGAAGGTGTCGTCCTCCGGTCGCGGGCGTACCCGTTCCGCTTTCCGTGTGAGCTGGAAAGGGGCGTACGCGTCAGGCAGGGCAACCGAGACGTGGAAGGCGGCCTCCACCGGCAGGACCCGCGCCCGGCCTCCCAGCGACCGCACGAGCCAGGCGACGTCGTCCGCGAGACGGCCCGAAGCCGAGCGGAGCGAGATGTCCAGCCCGTCCGGGCCGATGGTGCCGGCGGTGTCCAGAAGGCCCTGCAGCAGAGCGAGACGGTTCTTGACCGTCGTGTTCTTGAACCGGTCGGGAAGGAACGTGTCGTGCGATGTCCTCCCCCACAGGTCCATGTCGCGCAGGGTCTGGGTCACGGAAGGGCGAACGCCTCCGGCACCTGGTGCCGGCTGCACCGTGAAGTCACCGCTCGAACCCTTCACCGGAACCAGGTGCCAGTCGGGCGCGAGCGTCGTCCCGACGGCCTCACGGATCTCGTCGTCGATCGTGGACAGGCGCAGGTCGTGCCGGAACGAACCGGCCCCCAGCAGGAGGCCCAGGAGGTACGGATCGAGCGGTACCCCTGAGTCACCTCCGAGATCGACAGGTGTCGCTGCCGGGATGTACCACTTCGGGGAGCCGTCGGGCCCGATCGTGTCGAGACGGATCTCCCGGGTCGTCATGACCTCGGGAGCCCGGCCCCGGTGCCACCCGCGACGCGTGCCGACGATCCAGAGGTGCTCGTCGTCGCACTCCACGGAACTTCCGTCGGACAGCACCAGCCGCCAGACATCACGTTCTCCCTGCGGGAACACACCGTCGACCGGCGCGATCTCCCCGCTCGGTACGACGACCTCGTCCCCCACGCCCATCTCTCCCATCCGGCGGAAGCCGGAGGGTGTGAGCACCAGCGAGTCGAGGGGTTGCGCCTTGCCCGAGCCGACCTCGCCCTGGAGCAGCCGGTGCATCGGGTGGTCCGTGGCCAGGTCGTCGAAGATCTCCTTGGAGACCTTCTGCTGGCCCTCGGTGAGGGTGAAGGGAAGGCGGGCGTCGAAGGCCGTGAGGAGGCCGTCGGGGGCGGGTCTGCGGGGGACCGCGGGGAGTTGGGCGTCGGCGTGGCGGCGGCGGGCGAGGGCGACCTGGAGGACGAAGGCCTCGTCCCACTTGAGGCGGGAGCGGGCGTCCTCGATGTCCGCGTCGGTGTGCGGGCGGTGGATCTTGAGGAGTGCCTCGGGCAGGGGGACGAGTCCGCGGCCCTCGCGGAGCGAGTCCGGGAGCGGGTCCAGGGCCTCCTGGGCGCTCGGCAGGACGGTCTGGATCGCCTTGCCGATCTTCCAGGACTCCAGCTTGGCCGTGGCGGGGTAGATCGGGATGAGGGCGCCGGCCCAGGTGTCGACGGCGTCGTCGCTGTCGCCTCGCAGCAACTCGTATGCCGGATGGGCCAGTTGGAGGCGGCGGTTGAAGACGGAGACCTTGCCCGCGAACAGTGCCCGGGTGCCCGGCAGGAGTTCCTTGTGGGGCTTGTGAACGCCGTGGCCGAAGAAGACCAGCTGGAGGCGGCCGTTGCCGTCCGTGATGGTCACTTCGAGGCGCTGGCCCTTGCCCCGCGGGGCCTTGGCGGAGGCGAAGGTGTGCAGGCGGGCGTCGGCGACCTGGGCGACCACGGTGACGTGCTCGTCCATGGGGAGGTCGGCGAGGTGGGTGAGCCTGCCCCGCTCCTCGTATCTGCGCGGGTAGTGGTGCAGGAGGTCGCCGACGGTGTGCAGGCCGAGGTGCTCGGCCATCACCTTCGCGGTGGCGGGGCCGAGCACTGACTTCAACGGGTGTTTCAGGGGTTCTTCCAGCGCGGGCACGAGATCCATTGCACACCACGCCACTGACATTGCCGTAAACGTACCGGGAAACCCCTGGTCAGACGGCTGGTTGGGGCTCTAGGATGACGCGCCCACGGCACTCCCCCGCGGTCACCTCCTCACATGGGGCCGCCCGACCCCGCGCCGTCGTCCGTCCCCCCACCGGCGCAGCGACGATGGACTCCCAGACCTCACAGCCCTCTTCGGCATCCCCGTCACCCCAGTCACCTCACACGTTCCAGGTCGACCTGCGCGGTCTGGTGGACCTGCTCTCCCATCACCTCTACTCCAGCCCCAAGGTCTACCTGCGCGAACTGCTGCAGAACGCGGTGGACGCGATCACCGCCCGACGGGCCGAGGAGCCGGACGCCCCTGCCCGGGTGCGGCTGTACGCCGAGGACGGGTCCCTGCGGGTCGAGGACTCCGGGATCGGGCTCACCGAGGCGGACGTGCACACCCTGCTGGCCACCATCGGGCGCAGTTCCAAGCGCGCCGACGGGCTCCAGGAGGCCCGCTCCGACTTCCTCGGGCAGTTCGGCATCGGGCTGCTCGCCTGTTTCGTGGTCGCCGAGCGGATCCGGGTGGTGAGTCGCAGCGCGCGTACGCCGGATGCCCCGCCCGTGGAGTGGACGGCGAGCGACGACGGGTCGTACACCGTGCGGACCCTGCCGGACGAGGCCCGCCCGGAACCGGGCACCACCGTGTACCTGGTGGCGCGGGCGGGCACCGGGGAGTGGCTGTCCGCCGAGCGGGTCCTCGCGCTGGCACGGGACTTCGGTTCGCTGCTGCCCTACGACGTGCGGGTGGGCGACGAGGCGGTCACCGACCTGCCCGCGCCCTGGGACCGGGTCTGTCCGAGCCCCGCCACCCGAAGGGTGGCCCTGGCACGGCACTGCTACGACCTGTTCGGGTTCAATCCGCTGGACTCGATCGACCTGGACGTGCCGGTCGCCGGGATCCGCGGGGTGGCGTACGTCCTGCCGTCGGCGGTCAGTCCGGCCCGGCGGGCGGGTCATCGCGTGCATCTGAAGGGCATGCTGCTGACCGAGCGCGGCGAACAGCTGCTGCCGGACTGGGCGTTCTTCGTGCGCTGTGTCCTGGACACGGACAGCCTGCGGCCCACGGCCTCGCGCGAGTCGCTGTACGAGGACGAGACGCTGGCGGCCGTGCGGGAGGCCCTGGGCGAGCGGATCCGGTCCTGGCTGACGGGTCTGGCGGCCGGTGATCCGGAGCGGCTGGCGGCCTTCCTGTCGGTGCACCACCTGGGCGTGAAGTCGCTGGCCCGCCACGACCGGGAGATGCTGCGCACGATGCTGCCGTGGCTGCCCTTCGAGACGACCGACGGGCAACTGTCCCTGGAGGAGTTCGCACAACGGCACCCGGTGGTGCACTTCACCCGGACCGTCGAGGAGTACCGGCAGGTCGCGCCGATCGCCTCCGCGCAGGGCGTCGGCGTGATCAACGGCGGCTACACGTACGACAGCGAGCTGATCGAGGCGCTGCCCTCGGTACGGCCGGGGACGGTGGTCGCCGAGCTGGACGCGGACACCGTGACCGCCCATCTGGACGCCGTCGATCCGGCCGAGGAACTGGCCCTGGCGGGCTTCCTGGCGGCCGCGCGGGCCAAGCTCGACCCGCTGGGCTGTGACGTCGTGCTGCGCGCCTTCCACCCGCTCTCGGTGCCCGCGCTGCACCTGGACGACCGGGCGGCCCGGCACGAGCAGGCCCGGGCGGACGCCGAGGAGCGGGCCGACGACCTGTGGGCGGGCATCCTCGGCTCGTTGCGGGGCGGCGCCCCGCGCGCGCGGCTGGTGCTCAACCACCTCAACCCGCTGATCCGGCGGATCGGTTCGCTCGGCGACCCGGAACTGATCGGCACCGCCACGGAGTCCCTGTACGGGCAGGCACTGCTGAGGGCGCAGCGGCCGCTCAGGCCGGCGGACTCGGCGCTGCTGAACCGGGCGTTCATCGGCCTCCTGGAATGGGCCACCCACGGCGAGGACGGTCACTGATGAGTGAGATCACGGACTTCGACGAACTGCGCCGGTCGATGGCGGAGAACGCCGAGCAGCCGGAGGGAGCGGCCCGCAACGCGCGCGCGGAGCTGCTGCTCGCCGAGGCGGAGAAACTGCACGTCCCGCTCGCGGTGATCGAGGCGCTCGGGCACCAGCTGAAGGTCTACAACTACAGCTCCGAGAAGGCCAAGATGTTCGTCCCCTTCGCGCGGCTGCTGCGCATGTGGGACGAGCGGCCCGAGGACTTCGACGAGTACGAGACGCACTCCCTGCACTGGGTCTTCAAGTGGATGTCGGCCGGCATGCTCGACCAGCCGCACGTCCCGCTGGCCTCCGTCGAGAAGTGGCTCGGCGAGATGGAGCACCGCTACCGGCTGGCCGGGCACTCCGAACGGGCGGTGCGCGGCGCCGAACACAGCGTGGCGGCGCACATCGGGGACGTCACCCGCGCGGAGCGGGCGTACACCGCGTGGCTGGCGGCCGACCGGGACACCATGGCCGACTGCCACGCCTGCGAGCTGCACGGGCAGGGCTGGTGGCAGGTCGAGCGGGGGCGGGACGCGGAGGCGCTGGAGTTGTGGGCGCCCGTCCTGGAGGGCGCGTACACCTGCGCCCACGAGCCGCACACGGTGCTCGCCTCGTCCCTGGCGCCCCTGCTGCGGCTCGGCCGTGCGGAGGAGGCGCGCGCCAACCATCTGCGGGGCTTCCGGCTCGTGCGGGCCATGGAGAGCATGCGCGGCGCCTACGCGGACCATGTCGAGTTCTGCGCGCTGTCCGGCAACGAGGCGCGTGGTCTGGAGCTGCTCGCGGAGCGGCCGGCGTACTTCACCGACGACGGGCAGCCGCGCAGCGGGCTGGACTTCATGACCGTGGTCGCCCTGCTCATGGATCGGCTGACCGAGCTCGGGCTCGGCGACCAGCCGGTGCCCGGGCCCCCCGACCGGGCGTGGAGCGCGCGCGAACTGGCCGCCCACGCGCGCGGGCAGGCCCTCACGCTGGCCGCCCGCTTCGACGAGCGCAACGGCACGGGGCACGTCGGCGAGCGGGCACGCGCACGGATGGCGCAACGGCCGCTGGTGGAGCGGCTGCCCCTGGGGGTGCGGTCGGCCCGCGCGGTCTCCTCGCATCCGGTGGCGCCGCCGGTGCCCGGCCCGCCGGAGGAACCCGGCCTGGCCACCCTGCTCGCCGAGGCACGGCGACTGTCGGACACCCTGCGGCCCAACGCCGTCGAGGCCTGGGCGGCCGTCGCGCGCGCCGCGGAAGGTGTCGAACTGGACGCCCGCGACCGGGCGGAGATCGCCGACCACGAGGCGATGGACCGCGGCCCCGAGGGCATCGGCCTCTTCGCGCGGGCCGCCGAGCTGTACACGGAGGCGGGCGACCCCGGGGAGGCCCTGGCGGCCCACACCCGCGCGGCCTACGTACGCGCCCTCACGGGTCACGTGGACGAGGCGCTGACGGCGGTCGCGGAGCCCTACGACCAGGTCCTCGCCCTGTACGCCGAGGACGGCACGGGCGTACGGCAGACGGCGGCGGTGCTGATGGGGCGGGCCCGGATCCTGATGCGGCGGGTGCAGGAGGTCGTCGAGTCGCAGGAGGCGGCGACCCCGGTGAACGGCCCTCCGGCCGCCGGCGGTTCCTCCGTGGGCTCGGTGTTCGCCGAGGCCGAGGTGGCCGCGCGGGAGGTGCTGGCGCTCGTCGAGGGACGCACGGGGGACGACGTACGGCTCGCCTCGCGGGCTGCCGAGGCGCAGGCCATGCTCGCCGAACTGGCCGCGCACAGCGGGGACGTGGAGGTGGCCGCGGAGCTGTTCGCGCGGGCCGCGGGGGCGTTCGTGGACGCGGGGCTGCCGTGGTTCGCGGTCGAGTACGAGGCCCGGTTGGCCGGGCTCGCCCACCACCTCGGCGACCTGGCCGAGACGGAGCGGGCGTTGCGGGCCGCCCTGGAGCACGGCGGGCCGCACCTGGAGGCGACCGGCCGGGCCCGGCTGCACCTCCAGCTCGCCGAGGTCGTCGGCGGCAAGGGGCTGGCGGAGGAGGCGGCCGAACACGCTCTGGAGGCGGCGCACTGGGCCGACGAGGCCGGCGAGGGCCCGACCCTCGGCGCCTGGGCCCGGCAGCAGCTCGGCGGGTTCCTGCTGCGGCTGGAGCGCTGGGCCGAGGCCGCGGAGGTGCTGGAGTCGGCGCTGCCCGACCTGGACGCCGAGACGCACGGCGACGGCGCGATCGTGCAGACGCAGTGGTGGCTCGGCGACTGTCTGAGCGAGCTGGGCGAGCACCGCGCGGCCGCCGAGCGGCGGCTCCAGGCGGCCGAGACCGCCCGGCACTGGCCCGAGCAGCACGACCACGCGACCCTCGCGCACCTCGCCGCCGAGTCCCTCGGGCACGCGGGTCTGCACGCCGAGGCGGACCGGTCCTACGCGCGCGCGGGCGACCTGTGGCGCTCGCTCGGCAACGTCCACGGTCTCGTCCGCTCGCTGCGCGCCCGCGCGTGGCTGGCGCTGCGTCCGGAGGAAGGGCCCGAGAAGGCACGGGAGTTGATGGCGGGCGCGGTCCGGGAGTGCGAGGCAGCGCTCGGCCCCGAGGTCACCGACGAGGACGCCCGGCGGCGGCTCGTCGCCGAACTCGGCCACACCCGGCGCCAGTTCGGTGACCTGCTGGCCCGCTCCGCCGCCGAGGACGCCGAGGACGACTCGATCCGGGCCGTCCTGGAGGATTCCCTGGCCCAGGTGGCCGAGGCCATCGTGCTGTTCGCCTCCCTGGGCGCCGACGGCCTGCACAGCAGGACCGGCGCCGAGCTCACCGCGGGCTGGCTGGAGGCCGACCTGAGCCGCCCCGCCCGGGCGGCGACCCGCGCGCGTGCGGTGCTCTCGGCATACGGCGCCACCACGGCCGTGCAGGACTCCCAGGAAAGCCGGGACAGCCGGGACAGCCAGGACCACGACCACGACAACGAGGACGAGGTGACGGCGGCCCGCCTGGCCGAGGCCCGGCAGCTGCTCCAGGTCACGGAGGAGCAGGCGGACGAACACCGCGCCGACTAGGGCCCGTCCGGCGGATCGGGTCGCAGGACAGGCCCTGAGGCCTACTCGACCCCGATGAGCAGCAGGGCCCCTTGTCGCCCGCCCCGGTACACCACCGTGTCGACGGCCAGGTACGACTCGCGTACCCGCGCTTCGAGGTACTCGGCGGCCGAGTCGGGGGCCTCGTCGCCCAGGACCAGGGTGACCAGTTCACCGCCGGCCGAGAGCATGCGGTCGAGGACCGCTTCGGCGGTGACCGTGACGTCCTCCCCGATGACGGCCACATCGCCGTCGATGAGGCCGAGGACGTCACCGGCCTGGCAGATGCCGGCCATGGTCCAGGACTGGCGTTCGGCGAGGACGACCTCGGCGTACCGGGTGGCCCCCGCCGCCGAGGTCATCGTCACGACGTCCTCGTCGAAGCGGCGGTCCGGCTCGTGCACGGCGAGCGCGGCGATGCCCTGGACCGCGGAGCGCGTCGGGATGAGGGCCACCCGGATGCCCTCCGTGCGGGCCTGCTCGGCCGCCGCGGCGGCGGTGTGGCGCAGCTCCGCGTCGTTGGGCAGCAGCACCACCTCGCGCGCGTGGGCCCGCCGTACGGCCTCGACGAGCTCCCCGCTCGCGGGCGGCTCCCCGGGGCGCGCGAGCACGGTGGTGGCGCCCGCCTCCGTGTACAGCCCGGCCAGCCCCTCCCCGGGCACGACGGCCACGACGGCCCGCTGGGCGCGTTCCCGGGGCGGCCGCTCGGCACCGGTGGTGTGCACGTCGCCGAGCGCGAAGTGGGTGATGCGGATCCGGTGGGGCCGCCCGGCCTCGACGCCCGCCTCCACGGCGGCTCCCGCGTCGTCGACGTGCACATGGACGTTCCACAGTCCGTCGCCGCCGACCACGACGAGGGAGTCCCCGAGGGCGTCGAGCCGTAGCCGCAGGCGCGCGACGGCCGTGTCGTCGGCCTCCAGCAGGTAGATCACCTCGAAGGCGGGCCCGCCTTCCTGCGGGCCGGCGTCCGCGCAGTCCTCGGGTTCCGGATCGGCGTCACCGCCCGGTCCCACCCGATCGTCAGCCGCGTCCACCCGCCCGGCACCGGCCTCCCCGCGCGCGTGCGGCGCGGTCCCGGAGGGCGCCGGCCCCGGTGTCTCCCCGGTGAACGTCTCCGCCAGCGCCCCGAGGACCGCCACCAGCCCGCGCCCGCCCGCGTCGACCACCCCGGCACGCTCCAGGACGGCCAGCTGGCCGGGGGTCGCGGCGAGGGCGGCGAGGGCCCCCTCGTAGGCCGCGCGGGCCACCGTCGCGCAGTCGCCCTCGACTGCGGCGGCGGAGTCGGCGGCGGCCGAGGCGACGGTGAGGACCGTGCCCTCGACGGGACGGGCCACGGCCTGGCGGGCGGAGTCGGCCGCGTGCCGCAGGGCCAGTGCCAGGCCCCCGCCGTCGGTGTGAGGGGCCTCACCCTCGGCGGCGAGCACCTGGGCCATGCCGCGGAGCAGTTGCGCGAGGATCGTCCCCGAGTTGCCCCGCGCGCCTATCAGCGCGCCGTGGGCCATCGCCCGTACGGCGTCGGCCGAGGTCGGCCGCCCGGCGGTCGGCAGGCCCGCCTCGTGGCCCGCGAACACCGCCTCGACGGCCGCGACCGCCGACTCGACGGTGAGATAGAGGTTGGTGCCGGTGTCCCCGTCCGCCACGGGGTAGACGTTGATCGCGTCGATCTCCTCGCGCGCCCGCCCCAGCGCCCGGAGCGCGAGACCGCACCAGGTGCGCACCGCGAGAGCATCGAAGAATGTCTGCGGCACCTGCGCCACCTGCGCCTCCTTGAAGCCGGACGTGGGAGGCAGCGTAGACCTCGGGGCGGTGTCCACCGGAAGCCGGGAGGGTGCCCACCGGGGTGAGGGCCTGGAGCGAGGCCCTGAGCAGCCATGGTAGTTTCGTTCTACTGGCGCGGTCGTTGTATGCTGCTCCGGTTGCCCGATCCACATCGGGCCATCCCCCTGGCACCGCCACTCAGATCTCTGATCCTGCGATCTCGATCCCGGCATGCCGGGATCCACCGTAAGTGCATCTGAAGTCTTTGGAGTGACCCGTGGCTGCCAACTGCGACGTCTGCGGCAAGGGGCCGGGCTTCGGCAACAACATCTCGCACTCGCACCGCCGTACGTCCCGCCGCTGGAACCCGAACATCCAGCGTGTACGTACCGTGGTGAGCGGGACGCCGAAGCGCGTGAACGCTTGCACCTCGTGCATCAAGGCCGGCAAGGTCTCGCGCTGACGTATAGCTAAGCGCGCGGCCACTGCTGGTTCGCTGCTCAGAGCCGGTCCACCTCGTGTGGACCGGCTTTTTGCACGTCCACGGCCGACCGCACGTCTGCGGACGGCCGCACGCCTGCGCCCGGCCGTCCGTTCGTCCGCCCGCGTTCAGTCGGCCGGCCGGAAGGTCCAGCCGTGGTCCACCGGCCCGATCCCCCCGCCGAGCGCGAACCCGGCCGCGATGGCCCCGGTGACGTACTCCTTGGCCGCCACCGCCGCCTCCGGTACGGACCGCCCCCGCGCGAGGTGGGAGGCGATGGCCGACGCCAGGGTGCAGCCCGTGCCGTGCGTGTGCCGGTTGTCGTGGCGCGGCGCCCGCAGCCAGTGCTCCTCGGAGCCGTCGGTGAGCAGATCGACGGCGTCACCGGCGAGATGGCCGCCCTTGACGAGCACCCAGCGCGGTCCGTGCGACAGCACGGCCGCCGCGGCCCGCCGCAGATCGCCCTCCGACTCGACCCGCACCCCCGTGAGTTGGGCCACTTCGTCGAGGTTCGGGGTGGCGACGGTCGCGACCGGCAGCAGCTTCGTCCGTACGGAGTCGAGGGCGGACGCGGCGAGCAGCGCGTCCCCGTGCTTGGAGACACCGACCGGGTCGATCACGGCCGGTACGTCCGTGGAGCCGATCAACTCGGCCACGGCCTCGACGAGTTCGGCCGAGGCGAGCATGCCGGTCTTGACCGCCTGGACGCCGATGTCGTCGACCACGCTGCGGTACTGGGCCCGTACGGCCGCCACCGGAAGCTCCCAGGCGCCCTGCACCCCGAGGGAGTTCTGCGCGGTGACGGCCGTGATGACGCTCATGCCGTGCACGCCCAGCGCGAGCATGGTCTTCAGGTCGGCCTGGACGCCCGCACCCCCGCCGGAGTCGGAGCCCGCGACCGTGAGCACCCGTGGCGGCGCGCTCATGACTCGATGTCCCCGAAGTGGTCCCAGCCGCCCTTCTTGGTCCACGGGGCCCCGTCGACCGTCACCTGGGGCAGCGCCGACGGGTTGAGCACCTCGCCGATGACCTTCCAGCGGGCCGGCAGTTTCACGTCCGGCGGGAAGGTCGCCACGATGGCGTGGTCCTCTCCCCCGGTGAGCACCCACTGCATGGGGTCGACGCCGACGGCCTGCCCGATGTCGTTCATCTGGGAGGGGATGTCGATCGCGCCGGAGCGGACGTCGATGCGGACCTTGCTGGCCTCGGCGATGTGCCCGAGGTCGGCGATCAGCCCGTCGCTCACGTCGCACATCGCGGTCGCGCCGAGCCCGGCGGCGGCCGGGCCCGCGTGGTACGGCGGCTCGGGGCGCCGGTGCGCCTCCACGAAGGCGCGGGGCGAGCGGAAGCCGCGGGAGAGCACCGCGAACCCGGCCGCGGACCAGCCCAGCCAGCCGGTCACCGCGACGATGTCGCCGGGCTGGGCGCCGCCCCGGGTGACGGGCTCGTGGTTGCGGAGGTCGCCGAGCGCGGTGATCGACACCATGATCGTGTCGCCGCGGACGACGTCACCGCCGACCACGGAGGCACCCGCGACCTGGCACTCGTCGCGCAGGCCGTCCATCATCTCGGTCGGCCAGGTCACCGGCAGCTCGGCGGGGACGACCAGGCCGAGCAGCAGCGCGGTCGGGACGGCGCCCATCGCGGCGATGTCCGCGAGGTTCTGCGCGGCGGCCTTGCGGCCGACGTCGTAGGCCGTGGACCAGTCCCGGCGGAAGTGCCGTCCCTCCAGGAGGATGTCGGTGCTCGCCACGACCCTGCGGTCGGGCGCGGCCACCACGGCGGCGTCGTCGCCGGGGCCGACCCGGACCGCCGGGGTGGTGGTGAGACGGGAGGTGAGCTCCCTGATGAGCCCGAACTCACCGAGCTCACCAACAGTGCCCTTCATTGCCCTTACGCCCCTTCTGTACCTGTCTGTGCCCGGTCGCGCGTCACCAGTGTCCTCGATACGGTCGAGGGACCGTCGTCCTCGCTACGGTCGAGGACCGTCCGCTTCTGTCGTGCCTGCATCCCGGCGCGCAAGCCCTGCTCGCCGCAGGTCTCCCCGCGGCGAGCGGCGACGCGATACCGTGGCGTTCCTTTTCCCCACATGATCCTCGTGGCCGCCCTGGAGGTTCCGTGGTACAGGCGTACATCCTGATCCAGACCGAGGTCGGCAAGGCGTCGACCGTCGCCGAGACGATCGGCAAGATTCCTGGGGTTCTCCAGGCCGAGGACGTGACCGGACCGTACGACGTGATCGTGCGCGCCCAAGCGGACACGGTCGACGACCTCGGCCGCATGGTGGTCGCGAAAGTCCAGCAGGTGGACGGCATCACCCGCACCCTGACCTGCCCGGTCGTACATCTGTAGCCCCCGTCTACCCTTGGCCGGTGAACTTCTTCCGTCACCGGCACCGCCATCCCGTCGGGCCCGCGCTCGTCCTGCTGATCACGGTCGCGGGCTGCTCCTCAGCAGACGACAGTGCGACGACGGCGGTTCCCCGTCCGGGCACGAAGGTCACGAAACTCTGCCGAGAACTGGACGAGGCGCTCCCGTCCGGGATCGACGGCCGGGACCGCCGGGATCCCGAGCCCTCGTCCGCACTCACCGCGGGCTGGGGGAACCCGGCGATCATACTGCGCTGCGGGGTCCCCAGGCCTGCCGCGATGAACGATCCGAACGCGGACGGGGTCGATGTGGACGGCGTGGGCTGGCTGTTGGAGGAACAGGACAGCGGGGCCTTCCGGTTCACGACGACCCTGCGTAAGGCGTATGTCGAGGTGACGATCCCGAAGGACCGCACCGCCGACGGGATGGCCCCGCTGGTCGACCTGGCGGCGGCGGTCAAGAAGGCGATCCCCGAAGGGATCGCCGACTAGACCGTCGTACGTCGGTCAGCGCAGGCCGGTCGAGCGCCGCAGCGCCGCCTGGATCAGCCGGTCCACCAGCTCCGGGTAACCGATCCCGGTCGCCTGCCACATCTGCGGGTACATCGAGATCGGCGTGAAGCCGGGCATCGTGTTGATCTCGTTGATCACGAACTCCCCGTCCTCGGTGAGGAAGAAGTCCGCGCGGACCAGCCCCTCGCAGGAGGCCGCGTCGAAGGCCTCCACCGCGAGCCGCCGCACCTCGGCCGTCTCCTCGGGTGTCAGCGGCGCGGGCACGAGGCCGGGCGTCGAGTCGATGTACTTCGCCTCGAAGTCGTAGTACGCGTGCGCGTCCGGCGGCGGGATCTCGGCCGGTACGGAGGCCCGCGGGCCGTCCTCGAACTCCAGCACCCCGCACTCGATCTCGCGGCCCCGCAGCGCCGCCTCCACGAGGATCTTCGGGTCGTGCCGCCGGGCCTCGGCGATCGCCTCGTCGAGCCCGGACAGGTCGTCGACCTTGGTGATGCCGATCGACGAACCCGCGCGCGCGGGCTTCACGAACAGCGGCCAGCCGTGCTCGCCGGCGAGGTCGACGATCTTCTTGCGGGCGGCGGACTCCTCGCGCTCCCACTCGCGCGGCCGGATCACCACGTACGGGCCCACCTTGAGCCCGAAGGAGGTGAACACCCGCTTCATGTACTCCTTGTCCTGGCCGACGGCCGAGGCGAGCACACCCGAGCCCACGTACGGCACACCGGACAGCTCCAGGAGTCCCTGAAGGGTGCCGTCCTCGCCGTACGGGCCGTGCAGCACCGGGAAGACGACGTCGATCTCACCGAGCGCCTTGGGCACCGATCCCAGTTCGCTGTAGACGACTTCGCGGTTGGCGGGGTCGACGGGGAGCACCACGCCGCCCTCGTTCGACTCGGCGAGCTCCTCGACGTCGGGCGTACGGCGTTCGGTGATCGCCATGCGTTCGGGTGCGTCGGCGGTGAGCACCCACCGGCCTTCCCTGGTGATGCCGATCGGCAGGACGTCGTACTTCGTCCGGTCGATGGCCCGCAGTACGGCGCCGGCGGTGACCGCGGAGATCCCGTGTTCGGAGCTGCGCCCGCCGAACACGACGGCCACGCGCGGCTTGCGAGGCGGCTGCTCAGGGTTCTGGGGGAGGTTCTGGGTGCTCATATCGCGTTGAGGGTACCCGTTGGTAGGGCCGTGATACAGCGTGCCATCGGGGGCGTCGCTCAGCGTCGTTCGGGCTTCGCGCTGCGCGACATCAGCTCCTTGAGGGCGACCACGGGAGGCTTGCCCTCGTGGACGATTCCCACGACCGTCTCGGTGATGGGCATGTCGACGCCGTGCCTGCGGGCCAGATCCAGCACGGACTCACAGGACTTGACGCCCTCCGCGGTCTGCCGGGTGACCGCGATGGTCTCCTGGAGGGTCATGCCCTTGCCGAGGTTGGTGCCGAAGGTGTGGTTGCGGGACAGCGGCGAGGAACAGGTCGCCACCAGGTCGCCGAGCCCGGCGAGTCCGGCGAACGTCAGCGGGTCGGCGCCCATCGAGAGGCCGAGCCGGGTCGTCTCCGCGAGGCCACGGGTGATGAGCGAGCCCTTGGCGTTGTCGCCCAGGCCCATGCCGTCCGCGATGCCGACGGCGAGGCCGATGACGTTCTTGACCGCGCCGCCGAGTTCGCAGCCGACGACGTCCGTGTTGGTGTACGGGCGGAAGTACGGTGTGTGGCAGGCGGTCTGGAGCCGCTGGGCGACGGCCTCGTCGGTGCACGCGACCACGGACGCGGCGGGCATCCGGGCGGCGATCTCCCGCGCGAGGTTGGGTCCGGTGACCACGGCGATGCGGTGCTGCCCCACCTTGGCGACGTCCTCGACGACCTCGCTCATCCGCATGGCGGAACCGAGTTCGACGCCCTTCATCAGCGAGACGAGGACGGTGTCGGGCGCCAGCAGGGGTGTCCAGTCGGCGAGGTTGGCGCGCAGTGTCTGCGAGGGGATCGCGAGGACGGTGAAGTCGGCGTCGCGTGCGGCCTCGGCGGCGTCCGTCGTCGCCCGCAGGTTCTCCGGGAGTTGCACACCGGGGAGGTAGTCCGGGTTCGTGCGGGTGGAGTTGACGGCTTCGGCGAGGTCGGCGCGGCGGCCCCACAGGGTCACCTCGCAGCCCGCGTCGGCGAGGACCGTGCCGAAGGCGGTGCCCCAGGATCCGGTGCCGAAGACGGCCGCCTTGACGGACTTGCTCACGTGCCCTGCCCTTCTTCCAGTTCGACCTTGCGCTGCGTCTGTGCCCGGGTGCGGTGCCGCTGCTCGATCCGCTCGCGGCGCGGGTCGTAGGGCGTGGTGGGCGCCTTCTCGCCCCGGATCTCCTCCAGATGGCGGGTGACGGCGGCCATGATGACCTCGGTCGCCTCCTTCAGGAGGTCCGGGGTCATCTCCTTGTCGTAGAAGCGGGACAGGTCCACGGGCGGTCCCGCGAGCACGCGGTGCGTCTTGCGCGGCAGGAGGTCGAGCTTCCTGGCGTACGGCGGCAGCACCTCGTTGGCGCCCCACTGGGCGACCGGGATCACCGGGCACCTGGTCTGCAGGGCGACCCGGGCGGCGCCGGTCTTGCCGGTCATCGGCCAGCCGTCGGGGTCGCGGGTGATGGTGCCCTCGGGGTAGAAGGCGACGCACTCACCGCGGTCCACGGCGTCGATCGCGGCGCGGAAGGCGCTGAGCGCGTCCGTGCTCTCGCGGTAGACGGGGATCTGTCCGGTACCGCGCATCGCGGCGCCGACGAATCCCTTGCGGAAAAGAGCGCTCTTCGCCAGGAATCTCGGAACGCGACCGGTGTTGTACTGGAAGTGCCCGTAGGCGAAGGGATCGATGTGCGAATTGTGGTTCACCGCGGTGATAAACCCGCCCTCGACCGGAATGTGCTCCATTCCGCGCCAGTCCCGCTTGATCAGAACCACCAGCGGCGGTTTGCAGAGGACCGCTGCGAAGCGGTACCAGAACCCGATTCTCCGGCGGGGCACGCGGACACCTTCCTCTAGGGCCTGGGGGCCGCACAAGTGTCGCCCCAGGCCGACGGTCTGTCGAGAACACCGTACGCCCCGGCTCCACGACCGCCAGATGGCCCTGGTGACGGCTGAGTGACAATGGCCGTGAGAAGAGAGGGACGAATCGCTCGTGCAGTGGACCTTGGTCATACCCCTGAAACCTCTGGCGCGAGCCAAGAGCAGGCTCTCCGACACCGCCCACGACGGACTGCGTCCGGGCCTCGCCCTCGCCTTCGCCCAGGACACCGTCGCGGCGGCGCTGGCCTGCCCCTCGGTGAAGGATGTGGCAGTCGTCACGGGAGACGCCCTGGCCGGCCGGGAGCTGGGCGCACTGGGCGCCCACATCGTCCCCGACGAGCCGGACGGCGGCCTGAACGCCGCTCTGACACATGCGGCGGCCGTCGTGCGCCACCTGCGCCCCGAAAGCGCCGTGGCCGCCCTGAACGCCGATCTGCCGGCCCTGCGTCCACTGGAATTGGCCCGGGTCCTCGACGCGGCCGCGGAATTCCCGCGCGCTTTTCTCCCGGACGCCGCGGCAATCGGCACCACGGTGCTGGCCGCCCGGGCGGGCATGGAATTGCGGCCCGCCTTCGGCACGGATTCCCGGGCCCGCCACAGCGCGTCCGGCGCCGTGGAACTCGCACTCGACGCGGTGGATTCCGTGCGCCAGGACGTGGACACCGGCGCCGATCTGCGCGCCGCGCTCGCGCTGGGGGTGGGCCCCAGGACGGCGGCGGCGGCCGCGCCGCTGTCGATCTCCGGGCAGTAGGCTGCCGCCATGCAGGCGACCGCATACACGTACGACCCCGACAGCCGCAGCGGGCAGGTACTTCTCGACGACGGCACTCCGGTGCCGTTCGACGCGCCGGCGTTCGACGCGGGCGGCCTCAGGCTGCTGCGCCCCGGACAGCGGGTGCGCATCGAGACGGAGGGCGAGGGCGGGGCCCGCCGGATCACCCTGGTGACGCTCCAGACCTTCTGAACGCCCCCGGAAGGCCGCCTCGGTGGCTTCCGGCCCCCTGAACACGCCGCGGGCCGGACTCCGTACGGAGTCCGGCCCGGCGCGTGAGTGCCCTGCTGCCCTTACCTCTTGCGGGCGGTGGCCTTCTTGGCGGTGGTGGTGCGAGCCGTCGACTTCTTGGCGGGGGCCTTCTTGGCCGTCGCCTTCTTCGCCGGGGCCTTCTTCGCGGTCGCCTTCTTGGCGGTGGTCTTCTTCGCGGCGGTGGACTTGGCCGTCGCCGTGGTCTTCTTCGCGGGCGCCTTCTTCGCCGTGGCCTTCTTGGCGGTGGCCGTGGTCTTCTTGGCCGTCGTCTTCTTCGCCGTGGCCTTCTTGGCGGCGGCCGTGGCCTTCTTCGCCGGGGCGGCCTTCTTCGCGACGGCCTTCTTGACCGTTGCGGAAGCACCGCCGGTCAGGCTGCCCTTGGGGGCCTTCTTGACGGCGACGTCGTTCTTCGGGAGCTTCTTCGAGCCGCTCACCAGGTCCTTGAAGCCCTGACCCGCGCGGAAGCGCGGCACGGAGGTCTTCTTGACCCGAACCCGCTCGCCCGTCTGGGGGTTGCGGGCGTAACGGGCCGGACGGTCCACCTTCTCGAACGAGCCGAACCCGGTGACCGAGACCCGGTCTCCCGCGACGGTGGCACGGACGATGGCGTCCAGGACCGCGTCCACCGCCTCGGCGGCCTGCTGACGGCCACCCATCTTGTCGGCAATCGTTTCTACGAGCTGCGCCTTGTTCACGTCTTCCCCTTCGGAGACATTGCCAGAACGAAAGTGTTCAAGCTTTTTCGCACGTTAGGCAGATATATACCGCAAATCAAACACGAAACGGGCTTATCACCCGTGCGCCGCAACGAACTCGGCTGTTCTGGACTCGTTCAGCGTTCCTCTTCGGGGAATCGACCCGCGTCGAGGTCCGCCACGAACCGCTCCAGACGCCTTGTCGCATCGGCGAGATCGTGCTTGGCCGCGGCCGTAATGACCAGCAGCTTCCGGGCCAGCGCCATCCGTACGCCCTCCGGGACTTGCAGTGCGCGCACTCTTGTGTGCGCTTCCTTGAGTTGGTCCGCGACTGCCGCATAGAGCTTGAGTTGGCCGTCGTGTTCCATGCACAGATTGTGCCATCTGGGGCGAGTTGTCGCCTGCTCAGGGGGCAACTGCCGCCTCGAACGGCCTCCCGGGCACCGGTCGGAGCCGCGGTCACCATCTTCGCGTACCCCCACAACAACCCCCCTAACGTGGGAAGTTGAGACGGCGTGGCGCGGCGGGCAGGGCCGTTCGGGTGCAGACACAGCCGTACCCCCGATCGGGCTGATCGGGGGTACGGCGGGGGTGTCGCGGTGGCCGAAACTCGACCTGTTCAGTTGCGCCGGGTGGGTTCCGGGGTCAGTTCTGGAGCGTCCTCGGCTTGTACGAGGGGCGCTTGGCCTCGTACGCGGCGATGTCGGCCTCGTTCTGCAGGGTGATGGAGATGTCGTCCAGCCCGTTCAGCAGCCGCCAACGGGCGTTCTCGTCGAGCTCGAAGGAGGCGGTGATGCCCTCGGCGCGCACCTCGCGGGCCTCCAGGTCGACCGTGATCTCGGCCTGCGGGTCCTGCTCCGCGAGTTCCTGCAGCGCGTCCACGACCTTCTGCTCCAGAACCACGGTGAGCAGGCCGTTCTTGAGCGAGTTGCCGCGGAAGATGTCGGCGAAGCGGGACGAGATGACCGCCTTGAAGCCGTAGTTCTGCAGCGCCCAGACGGCGTGCTCACGAGAGGAGCCGGTGCCGAAGTCGGGGCCGGCGACCAGGACCGTGGCACCCTTGCGCTCGGGCTGGTTGAGGATGAATTTCTCGTCCTTGCGCCAGGCCTCGAACAGCCCGTCCTCGAACCCGTCCCTGGTCACCTTCTTGAGCCAGTGAGCAGGGATGATCTGGTCGGTGTCGACGTTGGAGCGGCGCAGCGGGACGGCCCGGCCGGTGTGCGTGGTGAATGCTTCCATGACTCTCAGACTCCAGCGGGCGTACGGGTCTCGGCGTCGGACAGGTCGGCCGGGGAGGCCAGGTGGCCCAGGACCGCCGTCGCGGCCGCGACCTGCGGCGACACCAGGTGCGTACGACCGCCCTTGCCCTGCCGGCCCTCGAAGTTGCGGTTGGAGGTGGACGCGGAGCGCTCGCCCGGGGCCAGCTGGTCCGGGTTCATGCCCAGACACATCGAGCAGCCCGCGTGCCGCCACTCGGCGCCGGCCTCCTTGAAGACGACGTCCAGGCCCTCGGAAACGGCCTGCAGACCGACCCGCGCGGAGCCGGGCACGACCAGCATCCGTACGCCGTCGGCGACTTTGCGGTCCTTCACGATCTCGGCGGCGGCCCGCAGGTCCTCGATGCGACCGTTGGTGCACGAACCTACGAAGACGGTGTCCACCTTGATGGTGCGCAGCGGCTGCCCGGCCTCCAACCCCATGTACTCCAGGGCCTTTTCGGCGGCGAAGCGCTCCGAAGCGTCTTCGTAGGAGGCGGGGTCGGGGACGTCCGCCGAAAGCGGCGCGCCCTGGCCGGGGTTGGTGCCCCAGGTGACGAACGGCGACAGTTCGGCGGCCTCGATGAAGACCTCGGCGTCGAACTCGGCGTCCGCGTCCGTCCGCAGCGTCTTC
Source organism: Streptomyces sp. NPDC032822 (assembly GCF_055578825.1). Lineage (NCBI taxonomy): Bacteria > Bacillati > Actinomycetota > Actinomycetes > Kitasatosporales > Streptomycetaceae > Streptomyces > Streptomyces sp. NPDC032822. Next base: position 216,145 of record NZ_JBVIOL010000009.1, read on the forward strand.
CAGTACGCGACGGCCGCGTCCCAGTCCTCGCCCTTGGGGGCGTGCGGGCGGCCCTCGATGTAGTCGAAGGTGGTCTGGTCGGGGGCGATCATGCCCGCCCGGGCACCGGCCTCGATCGACATGTTGCAGATGGTCATCCGGGCCTCCATCGAGAGCTTCTCGATGGCGGAGCCGCGGTATTCCAGGACGTAGCCCTGGCCGCCGCCGGTGCCGATGCGGGCGATGATCGCCAGGATCAGGTCCTTGGCGGTGACGCCGTCGGGCAGTTCGCCGTTGACGGTGATGGCCATGGTCTTGGGACGGACCAGCGGCAGCGTCTGGGTGGCCAGCACGTGCTCGACCTGGGAGGTGCCGATACCGAAGGCCAGACCGCCGAAGGCGCCGTGCGTGGAGGTGTGGGAGTCGCCGCAGACGACCGTCATGCCCGGCTGGGTCAGACCCAGCTGCGGGCCCACCACGTGGACGACACCCTGCTCGACGTCGCCCAGCGGGTGCAGCCGGACGCCGAAATCGGCGGCGTTCTTGCGCAGCGTCTCCAGCTGGATCCGGGAGACCGGGTCCGCGATCGGCTTGTCGATGTCGAGGGTCGGGGTGTTGTGGTCCTCGGTGGCGATGGTCAGGTCGAGCCGGCGCACCGGGCGACCGCCCTTGCGGAGGCCGTCGAAGGCCTGCGGGCTGGTCACCTCGTGCAGCAGGTGCAGATCGATGAAGAGGAGGTCGGGCTCGCCCTCGGCGCGCCGGACGACGTGGTCGTCCCAGACCTTCTCCGCGAGTGTCCTACCCATCGCTTTCCCTCCGGCCGGAAAAGGTGCCCCGGCCCAACTAGAGATCTTGAGGATGCGGCGCCCGCGCCCCTGTTCCCGGATGTCCCGGACGACCGCCGCCGGCCCGTTGGTCTGCGGGCCGTGTGTCTTCCAGAGTGGCGCGTTCCACGGAAAATTGAACTTGCGTTTCACAGAGTGAGACGCGAGTATCGTTTCATGGACAACAGTAGCGGCGTCGGCGTTCTGGACAAGGCGGCCCTTGTTCTGAGCGCTCTGGAGTCCGGTCCGGCCACCCTCGCGGGTCTGGTCGCGGCCACCGGACTGGCACGACCCACGGCCCACCGGCTGGCCGTGGCCCTGGAGCACCACCGCATGGTGGCGCGGGACATGCAGGGCCGGTTCATTCTCGGCCCCCGCCTCGCCGAGCTGGCCGCGGCCGCCGGCGAGGACCGCCTGCTCGCCACGGCGGGCCCGGTGCTCACCCATGTCCGGGACATCACGGGCGAGAGCGCGCAGCTCTACCGCCGCCAGGGCGACATGCGTATCTGCGTCGCCGCGGCCGAGCGCCTCTCGGGCCTGCGGGACACGGTCCCGGTCGGCTCGACGCTCACGATGAAGGCCGGCTCCTCGGCGCAGATCCTCATGGCCTGGGAGGAGCCGGAGCGCCTGCACCGAGGCCTGCAGGGCGCCCGCTTCACGGCCACCGCGCTCTCCGGCGTACGGCGCCGGGGCTGGGCCCAGTCCATCGGCGAGCGCGAGCCGGGCGTGGCCTCCGTCTCCGCGCCGGTCCGTGGCCCGTCCAACCGCGTGGTGGCCGCCGTGTCGGTCTCCGGCCCCATCGAGCGCCTGACGCGCCACCCGGGCCGGATGCACGCCCAGGCGGTCATCGACGCCGCCGGCCGTCTCTCCGAGGCCCTGCGCCGCACCGGCTGACCTCCTTCCCCGAGGAGGGGACATCGGACATCAGTGAAGGAGGGCCTGCCTCAACGCCGCGGCAGGCCCTCTTTCACGCCCCCGATCCCCCTCAGGTGGTCTCCCCGCCGCTTTCCCGCCCGCGGCCGAGCGGCGCGCGAACCGCCGCGAGGCCGAAGGGTGGCATGTCGAAGTGGATCGACTCGTACACGACCCCTCGGGCACGACGTGGGCCGGCTTGCGGAACATCGGCAGCATGACCGGCGGCCACTGGTGCATCGCCCAGAGGTGGTTGACCCGCAGACCGATCAGCACGACCGCGGCCGAGTACGACGACGAGCGTCTGCGCCGGCTGCTGCTGGCGCGCTCGATGATCCAGGTCGGCCGGGTCCCGGTGGCGACGGTCCGCGAGGTGCTCCGGCACGTCGACGACGACTCCCTGGGCCGTACGGTCCGGCTGGGCCCAGCCCTGTAGGCGCTGCCGCGGGTTCCGGAGCCGGACGGCTGACGACGCGTTCGTCCGGGCCGCGCAGGGCGAGAGGGATCAACCGCTTCGGCCGCCGGACTGGTCGAACGCCCAGCCCCTGGTCACGATCCCCCCGCCCACCGGTCGCTCGCGGTGACGGTGGCCGCGCTCCGCCGGCTCGGCCACGTGTGGAGGCCCGAACTGCTGCTGTCCTACGCCCGGTTGACGCACCAGGCGGCGGTCCTCGCCCCGGACCTCCTGGAGACGCACCCCCCGGAGACCGAGAAGGCCGAGATCGCGGTGCTGGGAGCAGTACTGGTCGAGCCGTACGGCGTCCAGGTCCGGGAACGCCGAAAGCCCTCCACCGAAGTGGAGGGCTTTCGTCTCGTGTACCCCCGACCGGATTCGAACCGGCGCTACCGCCTTGAGAGGGCGGCGTGCTAGGCCGCTACACAACGGGGGCCTGCGCACTGCGTTTCCGCAGATCAGAGCTGGTCTACCTGGACTCGAACCAAGAATGACGGTACCAGAAACCGTAGTGTTGCCGATTACACCATAGACCAATGCGATGTAAAGAAATGCGTACCCCCGACCGGATTCGAACCGGCGCTACCGCCTTGAGAGGGCGGCGTGCTAGGCCGCTACACAACGGGGGCCCTAGCGATCCTGCATGAGAGGCAGCGGGTGCGACCCGGACTGCCTTCCTGGGAAGGATCTGTACCCCCGACCGGATTCGAACCGGCGCTACTGCCTTGAGAGGGCAGCGTGCTAGGCCGCTACACAACGGGGGCTTCGCGGAAGTGATCTCCGCATGGTGCAGATGAGCTCTGCGAGCTGGCCTACCTGGACTCGAACCAAGACTAACGGAACCAGAAACCGTCGTGCTGCCAATTACACCATAGGCCACTGGAACTCAAGCCCCTGAAGGGATCTTGTTCTAGTGTGCTCCCCCGGTTCCGGCCTTTCGGCCCGTTCCCCGGCGACGCAGGAAGAACATTACCCGAAGGTGGACGGGGCTCCAAAACGGGTATCCGCGCCGAGGATCGCGGGGAGTTCGGCGAGCGAGGCGATGCGGTGCGGGCCGGACGGGACGTCGACCACGGCCGTGCCACCAGGGCGGTCGATCCACACGGAGAGCAGACCGGCGTCCGCCGCACCCCGTCCGTCGATCTCCGGATGGTCGCCCACGTAGGCGACCTGGTGCGGGGGCAGGGACAGGGCCTCGCAGGCCGCGAGGAAGGCGGCGGCCTGCGGTTTGGAGACGCCGAGTTCGGCCGCGCAGAGGATCGACTCGAAGCGGTCGTGCACACCGAGGACGCGCAGCTTGCGGTCCTGGACCCGGATGCTGGAGTTGGACAGCACGGCGTGCCGGTGGCTGGCGGCGAGGGCGTCCAGGACGGGCAGGACGTCCGGGAAGAGGACCCAGGCGGTCTCGTAGTGCGTGACGTACCGCTCGAACCACGCGTCGGCTTCGGCGTCGGCCAGTTCCTCGCCGAGGAACACCCGCACCCGGTCCCGGCGCTGCCCCTGGAAGGTGGACTCGCCCGCGGCGAACCGCGCCCACTGCCGGTCCGTGATCTCCCGCCACCGTCGGATGGCCTGCTCGACGCTGTCGTACCCGTCGAGGAGGCCCTCGGCGGTGAGGTGGTCCCGCATGCCGGCACGGTCGGCCGCGGTGTAGTCGAAGAGGGTGTCGTCGACGTCCCAGACCACGGCACGGATGCTCATGCTCCGACGGTATCCCGGGGGTCGGGGACGCGTCCGGCGGTCGGGAGTTGTCACCTGGGTGCGGCCCGGGCAGGCGGGGTGGGAAGGGTCCCGTCCATGGGCCTGTCGTGGCAGCGGCCGGTGACGGCGTCGGAGTGTCACGGCCGGGACCGGGGGTCGGTTCCCGCTTCCCGCGAGGCGGCTCGTGGGCTCAGGGCCGGGTCTCCGGGAGCAGGGACCCGGCGGTGCCGGATGCCGTAGCGTGAAGGGACCAGCGAGTGGGAGACCGAGCGACAGCCATGACCGAGTACCGCGTCCAGTTCACCGTCGAGGCCCGCGCGACGTACGACGCCCTGCCCGGAGAGCGCCGAGCCCAGTTGGACAAGGCGGTGCGCATACTGGCCCGCGATCCGTTCCGCAAGACCTCCACCGCGCAGCTGGGCCCGGACGAGCACCTGCGCAAGGCCTACGTGGCTCCGGGACTGATGCTGGAGTACATGGTGGCGGGCGCGATCATGGTGATCGTGGTGCTGGAGATCTTCGACGAGAGCGCCTATCTGCTCGACGAGAACGACGCCCTCTGACCACGGGTGAGGGGCGGCACCCGGATCTCCGGGTGCCGCCCCTCACTCGCGTGTGCCCTACGCGGTCAGCTTCGCCAGCGCCGCGTCGATCCTGGCCAGCGTCTTCTCCCGGCCGAGGACTTCCAGGGACTCGAAGAGCGGCAGGCCGACCGTGCGGCCGGTGACGGCGACACGGACCGGGGCCTGGGCCTTGCCGAGCTTGAGGCCGTGGGCCTCACCGGCGGTCAGGACGGCCTCCTTGAGGGACTCGGGGGAGGTCCAGTCCGCGGCGTCCAGCTTCTCGCGGGCCGTGCGGAGCAGGGCGTCCGAGCCCTCCTTCATCGCCTTCGTCCAGGACGCCTCGTCGAAGACCGGCTCCGGCAGGAAGAGGAAGTCGACGTTGTCCGTGATCTCTGAGAGGACCTTGATGCGGGTCTGCGCGTGCGGCGCGACGGCCTGCCACGCGGCCTCGTCGAAGTCCTCCGGCGCCCAGGGGGCGAACGGGGCCCGCAGCCACGGGGCGCAGCGCTCCGTGAAGTCCTTCACGTCGAGCAGCCGGATGTGGTCGGCGTTGATCGCCTCGCACTTCTTCAGGTCGAAGCGGGCCGGGTTGGGGTTGACGTCCGTCACGTCGAAGGCCGCGACCATCTCGTCCCGCGTGAAGATGTCCTGGTCGGCCGAGAACGACCAGCCCAGCAGGGACAGGTAGTTGAGCAGGCCCTCGGGGAGGAAGCCGCGCTCGCGGTAGAGGTTCAGCGACGACTGCGGGTCACGCTTGGAGAGCTTCTTGTTGCCCTCGCCCATCACGTACGGGAGGTGCCCGAAGGCCGGGGTCTCCTTGGCGATGCCCAGCTCGGTCAGCGCCTTGTACAGGGCGATCTGGCGGGGGGTGGAGGAGAGCAGGTCCTCGCCGCGCAGGACGTGGGTGATCTCCATCAGGGCGTCGTCGACCGGGTTGACCAGCGTGTAGAGCGGGGCGCCGTTCGCGCGGACGATGCCGTAGTCCGGGACGTTCTCCGGGAGGTAGGTGATCTCGCCACGGACCAGGTCCGTGAAGGTGATCGGCTCGTCGGGCATGCGGAAGCGGACGATGGGCGTGCGGCCCTCGGCGACGTACTCCGACACCTGCGCGTCGGTCAGCTCGCGGCAGTGGCCGTCGTAGCCGGACGGCTTGCCGGCCGCGCGGGCCGCGTCGCGGCGGGCGTCCAGCTCCTCCGTGGAGCAGTAGCAGCGGTAGGCGTGGCCGGCCTCCAGGAGCCTGGTGGCCACGTCCCGGTAGGTGTCCATCCGCTGGGACTGGCGGTACGGCGCGTGCGGGCCGCCGATCTCCGGGCCCTCGTCCCAGTCGAAGCCCAGCCAGCGCAGCGAGTCCAGCAGCTGGTCGTACGACTCCTCGGAGTCGCGGGCCGCGTCGGTGTCCTCGATGCGGAAGACGAACGTGCCGCCGGTGTGACGGGCGTAGGCCCAGTTGAACAGGGCGGTACGGACCAGGCCCACGTGGGGGTTACCGGTGGGGGACGGACAGAACCTGACGCGGACGGGGGAGCCGGGGGTACCGGGGGCGCTAGCCACGCTTGACAACCTTGTTGGTGAGAGTGCCGATGCCTTCGATGGTGACGGCGACCTCGTCGCCGACGGTGAGCGGTCCGACGCCTGCCGGGGTGCCCGTGAGGATCACGTCGCCGGGGAGCAGCGTCATGGCCTCGGAGATGTTGACGATCAGATCCTCGACGGAGTGGATCATCTCGCTGGTGCGGCCGAGCTGGCGCTGCTGCCCGTTGACCGTGAGCTGGATGGTGAGGTCGCTCGGGTCGAGGTCCGTCTCCACCCAGGGGCCGAGCGGGCAGGAGGTGTCGAACCCCTTGGCCCTGGCCCACTGCTTCTCGCGCTTCTGGACGTCCCGCGCGGTGATGTCGTTGGCGCAGGTGTAGCCGAGGATCACGTCATTGACGCGGGCGCGCGGCACCTCACGGCACATGCGGCCGATGACGACGGCCAGTTCGGCCTCGTGGTGCACGTCCTCGGAGAAGGAGGGGTACTGGATGTCGTCGCCTGAGCCGATCACCGAGGTGGAGGGCTTGAAGAAGGCGAAGGGGGCGTCGGGGACCTCGTTGCCCAGCTCCCGCGCGTGCTCCGCGTAGTTGCGGCCGTAGGCCACGACCTTGTTGGGGAGCACCGGGGGCAGCAGCCTCACCTTGCTCAGCGGGACCTTCGTACCGGAGAGTTCGAAGTCGGCGAACGGGATGCCCTTGATGATGTCGAGCACGAGTTCGTCCGGCCTGTCACCCTCGACCGCGCCGAAGGCGACGTTCCCGTCGATGGAGAATCTGGCGATGCGCACGGGATCCTTGCGCCCCTCTACTGAGCCGACTGAAGTCTGACGCCCCAGGCTAACGCGGCCGGCGGCGGGCGCCTCGCACGAAATCGTGCGGGCGCCCTTGACATCGCCGATGGCGTCAGTGATCTACTTCGGTGATCTACTCCTGGACGGCGCCGACCGTGACCGGCATCTCCATGAGGATGGTGCGGCGCGGGTTGGCGGTCTGGGCCGGGAGGTCGACGGAGTGCTCCGGCTGCTCCGGGGTCTGCAGGGCGTCGGCGTCCTTGAGGTGCACCAGCGTCGTGCGCCGCGGGTTGGCGGTGGTGCGGAACAGCGTGGTCGTCTTCACGGTTGTACGAGACCTGTCCTGTCGGGGCGCCGGTCGGGTCGCGGGCGGAAGGCCCTCGGGAGCGGCGCGGGTTGTCGGAAGTGCCGTCGGTGTAAAGCGTCAGGCTAGACACGCGCTTCCCTTCACGGGTCACGCAGACCCCTTGATGGGTGTGTGAGTTTCCTCACTTACCTAGGGGCAAATAGGTCATAGCGGACGGGCAACTCACCCCCACGAAAGGGACATTGACCCACTGAAGCCATCATTCCGCTCCCGATCATGGCGACTGGGACACCGGTCGAGCCTCAGGGACTCGCGGGCATACGTCCGGTATGGGACGGATAAGCTTCTACGTCCGGTGACACCGCACTCACGTGGTGTCACGTAGGTCACGGCATGGCCCATGGGCCTTGTTGGAGATCCGGCACTGTGCTGGAATTCCACGGACCGCCGCAGGATCGAGCCGGCGCACAGGGGGCGCAGAGAAGCGCCAGCGACGGTGAGACAGGGGGAACCAGCGCGCCGGTCACTCACGACCACCATGGGGGGCGTATTTCAGGACGCCCCCTACGACGCCGACACCGTCCTTCCGTTCACGCGGAGGGGCGCCTGGTCCAGAGGTTGCGACGCTAGTGCAGGGACGTTTCAAGAGGGATGGCAGTGCTTCGGCGGAGCCGGAGCCGCAGGGCGGGACTGGTCCGACAGCCGGCAGCTCCTCGCCCCAGCACGCCCAGAACCCGGGCCCGTCCGGCGACGGCGGTGAGCGCTCCGGGCGCCCCGGTGTGTCCGCGTCGACCGGCCCCGCCGCTCCGACCACGCCGCCCGTGAAGCCGCCGAAGAACGCGAGCGGCCCCGGCCCGCGAATAGCCCTGCGCAACTGGCGTATCTCCACGCGTCTGGTGTCACTGCTCGCCCTCCCGGTGGTCGCGGCCACCTCGCTGGGCGCGCTGCGTATCAACGACTCCATGGACGACATCCAGCAGCTCGACAACATGAAGCTGCTGACGGAGATGACCAAGCAGGCCACCGAGCTGGCCGCCGCGCTCCAGGAGGAGCGCGACCAGTCCGCCGGTCCGCTGGCGCACGGCTCGGCCGCGACCGACTTCACGGTCAAGGGCTACCGGGACAAGACCGACCGGGCCAGGACCGCCTTCCAGGACGCCGCCGAGGAGATCGACGCCTCCAGCAAGGACGGCAACCTCCAGGGCGTCCGCGAGAGCCTCGTCGGCCTCGTCCGCGACCTCAGCGGCCTGGAGAAGATCCGCAGCGCCGCGTACGAGACCGAGAACAACGCCTCCCAGACGGTCGAGGGCTACCACCGCCTCGTCACCCACCTGCTCGACCTCTCGCAGGACATGGCGGAGGCGACCAGCAACCCCGAGATGATCCAGCGCACGCGCGCTCTGGCGGCGTTCTCGTCCGCCAAGGAGTACGCGTCCATCCAGCGCGCGATCCTCGCGGCGGCGCTGCCCGTCGGCAACACCACGTTCGGCAAACTCTCCGACAACGACCGGCTGTACGCCGAGGGCGCGCTGGAGAGCGAGGACTCGGAACTCGCGAGCTTCCGGAGCATCTACGGCACCAACAGCGCCCCCGAGCTCCTCAAGCCCATCGAAGAGGGCAACCCGACCATCCAGTCCACCGACACCTACGCCAGCCGTGCCCTGCGCACGACGGGCGGTCTCGCCGACCTGGACAAGCGGTCGTACAAGGACTGGGTGGACGACAGCTCGACGAAGATCGAGCAGATGGGCAACATCGAGCACACGCTGCTCGAGGACATGGAGCAGAAGGCCCGCGAGCTGCGCAACGAGTCGGAGCGCGAGGCGATCATCTCCGGCGCGCTGATCCTGCTCGTGCTCGGCGTCTCGCTGGTCGGCGCGTTCGTCATCGCCCGTTCCATGATCCGCTCGCTGCGCCGGCTCCAGGAGACCGCCAACAAGGTCGCCCAGGACCGGCTGCCCGAGCTGGTCAAGCAGCTCTCCGAGTCCGACCCGCAGGACGTCGACACGTCCGTGGAGTCGGTCGGTGTGCACTCCCGGGACGAGATCGGCCAGGTGGCCGCGGCCTTCGACGACGTGCACCGCGAGGCCGTCCGACTGGCCGCCGAGCAGGCCCTCCTGCGGGGCAACGTCAACGCGATGTTCACCAACCTCTCGCGCCGCTCCCAGGGCCTCATCCAGCGTCAGCTCTCGCTCATCTCCGAACTGGAGTCCCGCGAGGCCGACCCGGACCAGCTGTCCTCGCTCTTCAAGCTCGACCACCTCGCGACCCGCATGCGTCGTAACGGTGAGAACCTCCTCGTCCTCGCGGGTGAGGAGCCCGGCCGCCGCTGGACCCGTCCGGTCCCGCTGGTCGACGTGCTCCGCGCCGCCGCGTCCGAGGTGGAGCAGTACGAGCGCATCGAGCTCTCCTCGGTGCCGACCACCGAAGTGGCCGGCCGGGTCGTCAACGACCTCGTGCACCTGCTCGCCGAGCTGCTGGAGAACGCCACCTCGTTCTCCTCCCCGCAGACCAAGGTCAAGGTCACCGGTCACGCGCTGCCCGACGGCCGGGTGCTGATCGAGATCCACGACACCGGCATCGGCCTCTCCCCCGAGGACCTCGCCGCGATCAACGAGCGGCTCGCCTCGCCGCCCACCGTGGACGTCTCGGTCTCCCGCCGCATGGGTCTGTTCGTGGTCGGCCGGCTGTCGCAGCGGCACGGCATCCGCATCCAGCTCCGCCCGTCCGACTCCGGTGGTACGACCGCGCTGGTCATGCTGCCCGTCGACGTCGCCCAGGGCGGCAAGAAGCCTCAGCCCAAGCCCGGCCAGGGCGCCGGGCAGGCCCCGGCCGGTATGGCGTCCGCTCGTCGCGGCAACGGCCAGCAGGGCGGCGGTGTCCTCGGTGGCGCCCCCGCCGGTGCGGGCGCCGGTGTCCTCGGTGCCGGTGCGCCCCCCGGTGGCCGGCTCAACGCCGGTCAGGGGACGCGTGCCGCCCTGCCCGGGCGTGACGGTGGACCGCGTCCCGGCGGTGCGCCGGGCGGCGGTCGCGGACCGCAGGGTCCGGGTATGCCTCCGCAGGGCCGTCCCGCTCCGGCGGGTTCCGGTTTCGGCGGTCAGGCACCGGGTGCCCCGCAGGGTCTCCAGGCCGCGGGCGGCAACGGCTCGCAGGGCCAGGACGCCTTCGGCGGCAACCGTGGCCCCGTTCCGCCGCAGGGCCAGCCCTCGAACTCCGGCAACGAGCAGCAGGGCCGGCGTCGTCGGCCGCAGCTGCCGGGCCGTGGTGGTCCGCGCGCGGAGCTGCCCGGCGGCGACAACGCGCAGCCCCGTCCCAGCTGGAGCGACGAGAACGCCCAGCCGCCGGTGCCGCGGTCCTCGCTCGACGCGCCTCGCGGCCATGACGAGCAGGACGCCTCGCAGACCTCCCGGATGCCGCGGATCGACGACCGGCAGGGCCCGGGCGCGACCACGGAGATGCCGGCGATCCCGCGCGGCGACAACCGTCAGGGCCCTGGTGCGCCGGCCTCCGGCGGGAACAACGGCTCGCAGGACTCGGGCCAGTTCCCCCGCCCCGGCTCGAACGGGGTGCAGAGCTCGAACCAGTTCGTCCGCCCGGACGTCTTCGGCGCCCCGGTGCCGACGAGCAACCCGGCGAACACCGACCTGTCGAGCCCGACGTCCACCGGCCAGTTCTCGGTGCCGCAGGCGTTCGACAACGGCTCCACGGGCCAGTTCCCGGCTCCGGGCTACGACACCAACGGCTCTTCCACCGGCCAGTTCGAGCGCCCCCAGCAGAACGGCGCGCACGGCGGTTCCGACTTCGGTGCCCCGCGTCCGCCGGTCCCGCAGCGTCCGCAGCAGCGGCCCGGCCACCAGGAGCCCGAGGCGCTGCCGCCCGCGGGTCCCGGCGACGGCCGTACGCCGCTGTACGACACGCTGGAGACCAACTGGTTCCACGGGCAGCAGAACGGTCAGCACAACGGCCAGCAGAGCGGCCGGCCGGAGAACGGCTCCGCTCCCGCCCCGGCCCCGGCGGCCCCGCAGCAACAGCCGCAGGCCCCCGCCGCCCCTCAGCGTCCCGTAGCCAGCTCCTGGCGCAGCTCTCCGAACGACGATCTCGTCCGGCAGGCAGAGCGCGTAAGGCAGCCGGCCGCGGGCGGCGTCACCACCTCCGGCCTGCCGCGCCGGGTACCCCGGGCGAACCTCGTCCCGGGTACCGCTCAGCAGCAACAGCACCAAGCCGGTCCGCAGGTCTCGCGTGCGCCTGACGACGTACGCGGCCGGCTGACCAATCTCCGTCGGGGCATCGCACAAGGTCGACAGGCCGGTACCGGCCAGACCGGCAGCTTCCCGAGCCCCACTCACCAGCAGGAGCGTTAGTTGAGCCCGATGAGCCAGGCGGCACAGAACCTGAACTGGTTGATCACCAACTTCGTGGACAACACCCCCGGGGTGTCCCACACCGTCGTCGTGTCCGCCGACGGCCTCTTGCTGGCGATGTCGGAGGGTTTCCCGCGCGACCGTGCCGACCAGCTGGCGGCCGTCGCGTCCGGACTCACCTCTCTGACGGCCGGAGCCTCCCGGATCTTCGAGGGCGGCAGCGTGGCACAGACGGTCGTCGAGATGGAGCGGGGATTCCTCTTCCTGATGTCCGTCTCGGACGGCTCGTCACTGGCCGTTCTCGCACACCCGGACTGCGACATCGGCCTCGTCGGCTACGAGATGGCGCTTCTGGTCGACCGGGCGGGCGCGGTGCTCACGCCGGACCTGCGCGCCGAACTGCAAGGCAGTCTGCTCCACTGACGCACCTCGGATCCACCCGTCTCACCAAATCACCGTCCGGCCGACACAATCCCCCCACCGGCCTCATCTGACGGCTTGACTGACCGACTTGCTGTCCCGCCCGGAGGATTCATGACCCCGCCCACCGCCTCTCATGATCCGTACGCGGAGCCGTACGAGGATGAGGGCGACCAGCCGCTGGTACGTCCGTACGCGATGACCGGCGGCCGGACCCGGCCGCGCTACCAGCTCGCCATCGAGGCCCTGATCAGCACCACGGCCGACCCGGCGGCGCTCATGGGACTGCTCCCGGAGCACCAGCGGATCTGCCATCTGTGCCGAGAGGTGAAGTCGGTCGCCGAGGTCTCGGCGCTCCTGGCCATGCCGCTGGGTGTGGCTCGCATTCTGGTCGCGGACCTCGCGGAGGCCGGGCTCGTCGCCATTCACCAGCCGGGCGGCGACGAGGGCACCGGCGCTCCGGACGTGACACTGCTCGAAAGGGTGCTCAGTGGACTTCGCAAGCTCTGACGGAGGAGGTCGGGCGACCACCTCCGCGAAGATCGTGGTGGCGGGTGGCTTCGGCGTGGGCAAGACCACGTTCGTGGGGGCCGTCTCGGAGATCAACCCGCTGCGTACCGAGGCCGTCATGACGTCCGCGAGCGCGGGGATCGACGACCTCACCCACACCGGGGACAAGACGACCACCACGGTCGCCATGGACTTCGGACGCATCACACTGGACCAGGACCTGATCCTGTACCTCTTCGGTACACCCGGCCAGGACCGCTTCTGGTTCATGTGGGACGACCTGGTACGCGGCGCCATCGGCGCCATCGTGCTGGTGGACACCCGCCGCCTCGCCGACTGCTTCCCCGCCGTCGACTACTTCGAGAACAGCGGCCTGCCCTTCGTCGTCGCGCTCAACGGCTTCGAGGGACACCAGCCGTACGCTCCCGAGGAGGTCCGTGAGGCGCTGCAGATCGGCCCTGACACCCCGATCATCACGACCGACGCCCGCCACCGCTCCGACGCCAAGAGTGCGCTGATCACGCTGGTGGAGCACGCTCTGATGGCACGGCTGAGGTAACACTCAAATCGGAAGTGGTGTACGGAAGTTGTCGTAGACGCTCCGGAGCCGGCTGTGTCCTTTGACACGGTCGGCCCCGGTGTTCATAACGTTTCGGCAGAGGAATCGGGTGGTACGGCCACTCGTCGCGGTCAACCGGTGTCGCTGCGCGCACGGACGCCCCGTCTTTTGACGGGGCTCGCTCTTTATGACCGTTTTATCTGGGGCTTACATCACTGCGATTCGCCTACCTCCACTGTTTGGAAGTGCGCAGGACGTCGTGCTGGAATGCCTGAACTGCCTAATAGTCAATGACGTACTCACCAGTCGATGACGTACTGGGCTCTGAGACACTGCGGCACAACGAAGGTGCCGACCGCCGAGAGGTTTTGGTCGAGTGAGGCGAAGCAAGAACGGTCCCGAGCCGTCGGCCCGGGGCAACTTCACCCCGCCGCCGCGCGGAGCGGCGCCCGCCCCTGTGCCCGGCTCGGAGTCGACCGCCGCGTCCGCTTCGGGCGGCGGCCGATTCTCCCCGCGCAACTGGCGGGTGCCGACCAGACTGAACGCGATCCTGCTCATACCCGTGGTGGTCGGTCTCATCATGGGCGGCTTCCAGGTGAAGAGCTCGATCGACACCTGGCAGGAAGCCGAGGACGCGGAGAGCACCGCCGTCCTGGTGCGTGCCGCCATGGACTACAGCAACGCGCTGCTGGTGGAGCGTGACACCACCGCCGCACCCCTGCTCCAGGGCAAGGGCGAGGACGATCCGACCGTCGTCAAGACCCGCAAGGCGACCGACGAGGCCGCTGACGCCTTCGACGAAGCCGCCCAGAACATGCCGGCCCTGGACAACCTGCAGCGCCGGTTGTCCCGCTTCCGTGAAGTGGAGCCGGAGCTCGCACAGGTCCGCTCGACCGCGTACACCTCCAAGCGGACAGGCGTCCAGACCGAGGAGAGCTACGTCGAGGTCGAGCACCGCCTGCTGGAGTTCTCCAACGAGCTGGGCCTGGGCACCGGCAACATCACCAGCTACGGCCGCACGGTGTACGCCGTCGCGCTCGCCCAGGGTGCCGCCTCGCTGCAGCGGTCCATCGGCATGCACCTGCTGATCAAGCCGGGCACCAGCGACACCAGCCTCAACCAGCAGCGCATCGCCCTCACCTCGTACGCCTACCTGGAGGGCATCGCCGTCCAGGAGTACGAGAGCGGCGGTACCGCGCAGGACATCGCCAAGCTGGACACGGCCAAGGCGAAGATCAAGACCGACGGTGCGGCGATGGCCCAGGCGGCCAAGGCCAAGAACCCCGACTACGTGCCGCCGCCGTCCGACCCGAACAAGATGATCGCCGGGATCGCCACGCTGACGTCCACGGACTCGGCCGAGCGTGCCGCGCTGGCCCAGAACGGCATCACCGCCGACAACTGGTGGGCGGTCAACACCCTCAAGTACGACGCCTACCGGCAGATCCAGTCGGACCTCACCGACAAGGCCGTGAGCGAGGCCTCGGACATCGCCGACGACGCCAAGCGGGACGCGCTGATCACCGGTGCCGCCGTCGTGGTGGCCCTGCTCGCCGCGTTCATCCTGGCCGGCATGGTGGCCCGCCAGATGAGCCGTGCCATGCGCCAGCTGCGCAACGCCGCCTTCGGTATCGCCGAGCAGCGCCTGCCGATGCTGGTCGACCAGCTCTCGCGCACCGACCCCGGTCGCGTCGACACCCGGGTGCAGCCGATCCCGATCACCACCAGGGACGAGATCGGCGAGGTCGCCCGCGCCTTCGACCAGGTGCACCGCGAGGCCGTCCGGCTCGCCGCCGAGCAGGCCCTGCTGCGGGGCAACATCAACGCGATCTTCACCAACCTCTCGCGCCGCAACCAGTCGCTGATCGAGGGCCAGCTGACCCTGATCACCGAGCTGGAGAACAACGAGGCCGACCCGGACCAGCTGGAGAACCTCTTCAAGCTGGACCACCTCGCGACCCGTATGCGCCGCAACGGCGAGAACCTCCTGGTCCTCGCCGGCGAGGAGCCGGGCCGCCGCTGGGACCAGCCGGTCCCGATGGTCGACGTGCTGCGCGCCGCCTCCTCCGAGGTGGAGCAGTACGAGCGCATCGAGCTGTCCGGTGTCCCGGAGGCCGAGATCCACGGCCGCGCGGTCACCGACCTCGTGCACCTGCTCGCCGAGCTCCTGGAGAACGCCACCACGTTCTCCTCGCCGCAGACCAAGGTCCGCGTCACCGCGACCCGTCTTCCCGACGGCCGCATCATGATCGAGATCCACGACAAGGGCATCGGCCTCACCGCCGAGGACTTCGCGGACATCAACCACAAGCTGGCCAACCCGCCGACCGTGGACGCCGCGATCTCCCAGCGCATGGGCCTGTTCGTGGTCGGCCGGCTGTCCGACCGGCACGGCATCCGGGTCCAGCTGCGCCCCTCGGGCGAGCAGGCCGGCACGACCTCGCTGGTCATGCTGCCCGACGCGATCACGCACGGTGGCGGTGGCGGCGAGCAGCAGTCGAACCGCGACGAGTTCACCGTCTCGCAGATCATCCCGGAGCAGAACTACCAGGGCGAGGACTTCAGCAACAACAACAACGGCCTGCCGATGCGTACGGCCGCGGAGCTCGGCTTCGACGACAGCCGCTACACCGAGGTACCGGACGACATCCGCGAGCTGGACCCGGTGGGCCGCTCCCTGATGCGTGAGGAGCGGCGTGCCGCCCTGGAGGCCCAGAGCGGCCATCCGGGCACGCAGTCCCCGGACTCCCCCGGCTCCGGCTACGCCGAGGACTTCACCGCCCAGGGCGGCTACCCCGAGCAGCAGCAGCCGACGTACGACCACCAGACGGCGTACGAGGAGCAGCAGCGGACCGCCTACGAGGAGCCGCAGCAGCCGTCGTACGACGAGCCGTACTACGCGCCGAACGGCGGGCTGCCGCAGAACGACGCCTACGCGCCGGGCGACTCCTTCACGTCCAACGGCGGCTACCCGGAGCCCGCGTATCCGGAGCCGGTCCACGAGGAGCCCGCGCGGGCCCGGGCCGCCGCCCCGGAGACCTTCTCGGCCTTCGAGGAGCAGCGCTACCAGGACGACTGGCCGCAGCAGGACGCCTACCACAACGGCTACCAGGACCAGTACGCTCCGCAAGCGGAATCCGTGCAGGCCGCTGACGCCGGCGAGCAGGAGCGCGTAGGCTTCGACCGTCCGGGACCGAGCCCCTCCGTCGGCCACGACCTGACCGACGCCGGTCTCCCGCGCCGCGGCTCCACCCCCGGCGGTGCGAACGGTTCGGGCGTCGCACGGCACGTCACCCAGGAGCCGGCGGCTCCCCCGGCGCCCGCGGCTCCGGCGGCCCCCGCGGAGAGCAACGGCACCCCCGACTGGCGTTCGGCGAACGACGACCGCTGGCAGCAGGCCGCCCAGCTCCGCAAGCCCAAGGCGGGCGGGGTCACCTCCTCCGGCCTGCCTCGGCGGGTGCCCAAGGCCAACCTGGTCGAGGGAGCCGCCGAATCCACCCACCAGGGGGGTCCGTCGGTCTCCCGCGCTCCCGAGGACATCCGGGGCAGGTTGAGCAACCTGCGTCGCGGGGTCCAGCGGGGACGTAACGCAGGCAGTGAAACGAACGGTCAGGGCTTCGGCTCTGACAGCACCTACAACCAGGAGCGTTAGTGTGAGCCCGATGAGCCAGGCGGCACAGAACCTGAACTGGTTGATCACCAACTTCGTGGACAACACCCCCGGGGTGTCCCACACCGTGGTGGTCTCCGCCGACGGCCTCCTTCTGGCGATGTCCGACGGTTTTCCGCGCGACCGCGCCGACCAGCTCGCGGCCGTCGCCTCAGGTCTGACGTCTCTGACGGCAGGCGCCTCCCGTATCTTCGAGGGCGGCAGCGTGAACCAGACGGTTGTGGAGATGGAGCGGGGATTCCTCTTCCTCATGTCCGTTTCCGACGGTTCGTCGCTCGCGGTTCTCGCACATCCGGAGGCGGACATCGGCCTCATCGGGTACGAGATGGCACTTCTGGTGGACCGCGCCGGCACGGTCCTGACGCCCGATCTGCGTGCGGAGCTCCAAGGGAGCCTGCTCAACTAACAGACAGTCGGTGCGTTTTGGCGTCCTGAGGCCATAAGGTTTCGGGACGCGGCTCCACAGTGATGGGTGCCCGGCACAGTCGGAGGAGGAGAGAAAGTGGCAACACCCCCAGGCGGTTCACCTTCGGGTAACTGGTCGTACGGCCCTGCCCAGGGCCCGAACGACGGTTCTCAGAACCCGAACCGTTACAACTTCCCCTCCTCCCCGAGCCAGCGGCGTCAGCAGCCGTACGCGCCTCAGGGCCCGCAGGGTCCCGGGCCGTCGCCGTACGACCAGCCGCCGGCACCTCGCATCCAGCCCGTGCAGCCGCAACGCCGCTCCCCTGAGCCGTCGCCCGCCGGGGCGTCGAACAACCCGTTGGTGCGTCCGTACGCCATGACCGGCGGCCGGACACGCCCGCGGTACCAGCTCGCCATCGAGGCACTGGTGCACACCACCGCGCAGCCGCACCAGATGCAGGGGCAACTGCCCGAGCATCAGCGGATCTGCAACCTCTGCCGGGAGATCAAGTCGGTGGCCGAGATCTCGGCCCTTCTGACGATCCCTCTCGGCGTGGCCAGGATCCTCGTCGCCGACTTGGCGGAGGCGGGCCTGGTCGCCATTCATCAGCCGGGCGGCGACGAGAGCGCCGGCGGCCAGCCAGACGTGACACTGCTCGAAAGGGTGCTCAGTGGACTTCGCAAGCTCTAGCGGCGGTCCTTCCCGCTCCACCACCTCGGCGAAGATCGTGGTGGCGGGTGGCTTCGGCGTGGGCAAGACCACGTTCGTGGGGGCCGTCTCGGAGATCAACCCGCTGCGTACCGAGGCCGTCATGACGTCTGCTTCGGCGGGCATCGACGACCTCACCCACACCGGGGACAAGACGACCACCACGGTCGCCATGGACTTCGGACGCATCACACTGGACCAGGACCTGATCCTGTACCTCTTCGGTACACCCGGCCAGGACCGCTTCTGGTTCATGTGGGACGACCTGGTACGCGGCGCCATCGGCGCCATCGTGCTGGTGGACACCCGCCGCCTCGCCGACTGCTTCCCCGCCGTCGACTACTTCGAGAACAGCGGCCTGCCCTTCGTGATCGCGCTCAACGGCTTCGACGGCAACCAGCCGTACAACCCGGACGAGGTCCGTGAGGCCCTTCAGATCGGCCCCGACACCCCGATCATCACGACCGACGCCCGCCACCGCGCGGACGCCAAGTCGGCGCTGATCACGCTCGTGGAGCACGCCCTGATGGCCCGCCTGCGGTAGCGGAAGACTCCGAACGGCCCCTGCGTCTCCCCCGGGAGGCACGGGGGCCGTTTGCACGTCCGCGCGGGTGTGGGGTCACCGGAGCCCGACGGGGTCCCGGCCGGCCGCCCTGAGCAGGGTCCGCGACCTACGCGCGAAGGCCCCGGCCGCCCAGGGGGACGGTCGGGGCCTTCGGTACGGCGTCGGCGGGCTCAGTGCCAGCTGTGCGGGGCCCGGAAGCCGGGCTCGCGCTCCAGGCGGCGCCAGCCCGCCTTGGGCCGGCCGCGGCGGGTGGGGGGTGTGGAGGGCTGGGCGGCGGCGCGGGCCAGGAGGATCGCCGTGATGGCGGCGACTTCCTCGGGCTCGGCGTGGCCCTTCTCGACACGAATGTCAGGGGTACTCATGGGCGTCAGTCTCCGTGAGAGAGGTTTCCGCGGGGGGACCGCGAAGGATCCACCGGGTTACTGCGGGGGGTTGCCGTGCTTGCGGGACGGCAGGTCGGCGTGCTTGGTGTGCAGCATCGCCAGGGAACGGATGAGGATCTCGCGGGTCTCCGCCGGGTCGATGACGTCGTCGACCAGGCCGCGCTCGGCCGCGTAGTAGGGGTGCATGAGCTCGGACTTGTACTCCTTGACCATGCGGGCCCGCATGGCTTCGGGGTCCTCGGCGTCGGCGATCTGGCGGCGGAAGATCACGTTGGCCGCGCCTTCCGCGCCCATGACGGCGATCTCGTTGGTCGGCCAGGCGTAGGTGAGGTCGGCGCCGATGGACTGGCTGTCCATGACGATGTACGCACCTCCGTAGGCCTTGCGCAGGATCAGGGAGATCCTCGGCACGGTCGCGTTGCAGTACGCGTACAGCAGTTTCGCTCCGTGCCGGATGATCCCGCCGTGCTCCTGGTCGACACCCGGAAGGAACCCGGGGACGTCCAGGAAAGTGACGATCGGGATGTTAAAAGCGTCACACATCTGGACGAATCGTGCAGCTTTTTCGCTGGCCTCGATGTCCAGTACGCCCGCCAGACTCTGCGGCTGGTTGGCGACGATGCCCACGACCTGACCGTCGAGCCGGGCCAGCGCGCAGATGATGTTGCGGGCCCAACGCTCGTGGATCTCCAGGTAGTCGCCGTCGTCGACGATCTCCTCGATGACCTTGGTCATGTCGTACGGCCGGTTGCCGTCGGCCGGGACCAGGTCGAGGAGGACGTCGCTGCGGCGGTCGTTCTCGTCGGTGGGCTCCACCCGGGGCGGGTTCTCGCGGTTGTTCTGCGGGAGCATCGACAGCAGGTAGCGCACCTCGGCGAGGCACGTCTCCTCGTCGTCGTAGGCGAAGTGGCAGACGCCGGAGGTCTCGGCGTGCACGTCCGCGCCGCCCAGGCCGTTCTGGGTGATCTCCTCGCCGGTGACCGCCTTGACGACGTCCGGGCCGGTGATGAACATCTGCGAGGTCTCGCGGACCATGAAGACGAAGTCGGTGAGGGCGGGGCTGTAGGCCGCGCCGCCCGCGCACGGGCCGAGCATCACGGAGATCTGCGGGATGACGCCGGAGGCCTTGGTGTTGCGCTGGAAGATGCCGCCGTACCCGGCGAGGGCGGAGACGCCCTCCTGGATACGGGCGCCGGCACCGTCGTTCAGGGAGACCAGCGGTGCGCCGGCCGCGATGGCCATGTCCATGATCTTGTGGATCTTCGTGGCGTGGGCCTCGCCCAGCGCGCCGCCGAAGATCCGGAAGTCGTGGGCGTAGACGAAGACCGTGCGGCCCTCCACCGTGCCCCAGCCGGTGATCACACCGTCCGTGTACGGCTTCTTCGCCTCCAGGCCGAAGCCGGTCGCCCGGTGCCGCCGCAGCTGCTCGACCTCCCGGAAGGAACCCGGGTCCAGGAGCAGCTCGATGCGCTCCCGCGCGGTCAGCTTGCCCTTGGCGTGCTGCGCCTCGGTCGCCTTCTCGCTCGGGCCGGCCAGCGCCTGCGCACGGATCTCGTGCAGCTCGGCGACCCGCCCACGCGCGTCCGTCGGCTCACCCGTCGACTCACCCGGCGCCTCATCCAAAACGGTCATGTAGCGACCTTACGAAGCCCACCAAGGAAAGCTCGCCGTCGACTCTGCACAGTCTCCGGACCGTTTTCCTGGTAGCACCGAACAGAACCAGGGCGGCATGCAGGCTTTCCGACTGCTCAAGGGGCGTCACCGTTGTAGGGGTCGAACAAACTCATCTCGTGAGAGCCACCTCACATTCGTGGGTGGCGCATGCCCTCCCCGGAGTGACGCGGAGGCGCAGTCGGCGGCCCGTGGCGAGCACCTCGACCGAGTCGTCCGCGCGGATCACGCCGCGCACCGGCCGGTCCCAGGTGATCTCCAGGGGCTCGCCGGTGCGGGGCGGCTCGCTCACGCAGAGGGTGGCGGTGCGGCCGTGGCGCCGGACCAGCACGCTCGCGCCGGCCGACGCCGTCAGTCCGCCGACCGTGCCGGCCTGCCAGAAGTTCACGGCCGTGAGGCCCAGGGACGGGACCCGGACGGCCTGGCGGACGCCGTCGTTGGCGAGAACCGACAGCCAGTGGCGGTCGGCGGCCCGGGCGGCGACGGTACGGCGGGAGGCTCCGGGCAGCAGGACGTAGACGTACGAGGCGTTGTCCGGGTCGGTGCCGTGGTCCAGCCAGAGGGTCTGCCAGCGGCGGGTGCGGCGCTCGGTCGTGCCGCCGGTGTTGATGTCGGACCAGGCGCCGGTGCGGTCCTCGCGGAGGGTGCGCAGGTCGCCGCCGGCCGGGAGGAGCCAGCCGCCGTGGTCCTCCAGGTGCGCCCAGCCCGCGCCCCGCACCAACGCCTGGGTGCCGCCCTCCCCCAGGTTGCGGTTGTCGACGACCGTCTCCACGGGGACGCCGTCGGCGCAGGTGATGTCCGCGCCCAGGCAGACGATCGCGTCGGCGAGGCAGAACCACGACTTGCGGGCCTCCAGGGTCGAGCCGAGCCCCTTGAGGTGCTGGCCGACCGCCGCGTACGTGCCGTCGGTCGTGCCGCCGACCCACCGCACGTCCGGCCGGGGCTCGCCCCACTCGCCGCCCGCGCGGTCCGGGAGGCGACGGGTGGAGACCGTCGTGCCGGGCAGCCGGTACCAGTCGACGCAGGGCCAGTACCAGTCGGTGTACTGATCGCTACGGCCCGCCGCCCACCAGGCGAGCGTCCCCGCACCCGTGTGCCAGCCGCGCGGGTTCTCGCCGTTGCCGCACTCGTAGTACGCGATGCGGTCGCTCGCCATGGCGATGCTCGCGGCGAAGGCGGGCCCTCGGTGCAGGGCGCGGTCCATGGCCGGGAAGAGGCGGTGGCCGACGGGTTCGGGGGTGGCCTCGGGCGCGGAGGCGGCCACGGCGTGCAGACGGGCGAGGTCGGCGACGTCGAACTGAGCGGC
Source organism: Streptomyces sp. NPDC032822 (assembly GCF_055578825.1). Lineage (NCBI taxonomy): Bacteria > Bacillati > Actinomycetota > Actinomycetes > Kitasatosporales > Streptomycetaceae > Streptomyces > Streptomyces sp. NPDC032822. The sequence continues at coordinate 237,767 of NZ_JBVIOL010000009.1, forward strand.
CGTCAGGATCGGTGCCACGGTGTCCCGTTCGATCCAGCCCTTGACCCGTCCGTACCAGCGCTCGCGCTCCGTTGCGCTCGCCCCCTCGGCGAGCAGTGCGATGGCGGCGATGACGCCCTGGCCGTGGAAGTGGTCGCTCCGCAGCACATGGCGATCGTCGCTCTTAAGGTAACCCCGGCTGATGGCACGGCCGTTCACGCAGTCCATCACCAACCCGTCGTGGATCAGGGGCGCGTAGGCGCGCTCGACGCTGTCCAGGACGATCTGCCGGCCGGGGTCGGTGACCTCCCACTCCGAGCCGGAGAGCAGCGCGAAGAGGCGGCCGAGGCCGTCGAGCATGACCTGCCCGTACGTCCCCGAGTAGGCGACCCGGGTGTGCTGCACGAACGAGCCGTCCGCGTAGAGGCCGTCCCCCGCGGTGACGTACGGGAAGACCGGCGAGAGGGCGTCCCGGGCGAGGGCGATCCGGGCGGGGGCCCGCCCCAGGATGCCGCGCAGGGCGACGGACCGGCACAGGTCGACGCGGTTGGCGCCGGTGGAGGTGCCGGAGTAGTCGGTGAGCATCGCGTCGGGGATGAAGTGGTCGACGGCGGCGCAGGCGGCTTCCCGCTGAGCGGCGGTGAGGTGGTCGTGGAGGGCGGCCGTGAGGTCCATCAGCAGGCGGGGGCTGCCGATCTGCCACTCCCACCAGTTGCCGTAGCGGGTGGTGGAGGGGTGGTAGACGGTGGCGGAGAGGTGGTCGAGGCCGCGGATCACGTCCGCGAGGAGGGCGGGGTCGGCGGTGGAGCCGGTGCCCTGCCGGACGTATGCCTGGGCCATGGTCCACAGCCGGCCGTAGCTCTGGGTGATGCCGGAGGGCGGGTCGTAGGGGCGGTCGGGCCAGAGGGAGCCGGCGGTGGGGGCCATGGTGGCGCGGAAGCCGCGGGCGAGGGCGCCGGTCTCGGCGAGGCGGGAGGCGTACGGCTCGGCGGCGGGGTCGTAGCCGGTACCGAGGGTGAGGTCGAGCCAGCGTCGGCGGAGGGTGTCGTAGGGGTCGGCGGGGTCGGCGGGGTCCCGTGCCGGGTCCTCGGCGGGGTCGGCGGCGGGGAGCGTGGGGGTCGCCGCGGCGGCCGTCGCCATCAGGGCGGCCGTGAGCAGGAGGGAGCGGCGGGTGGGTCTCAGCAGGGCGGCGGCTCGGCGCTGGGGATCCATGACCCTGTCGTCTATCACCTCGCGGTCGGCACGCCAACACTCCGCCGATGACGTTGAAGCGCGGCCGGAATAGGTCTACGGTCGTCCTTGTTGACCTCGTTGAACGTTCAACGAACTATCGTGAGGAGCACGTCATGGGCATCTTCGGCCACAAGGACAGCGACACCGCCACGGCGCCCGCCGCCGTGAACCCCGACCTCGCCGCGCTGACCGGCGACTACACCGTCGACCCGTCCCACAGCACGCTGGGCTTCGTCGCCCGGCACGCCATGGTCACCAACGTCAAGGGCAAGTTCCTCGACTTCAGCGGCGTGCTGCACCTCGACGGCGGCGACCCGTCCGCGTCCACGGCGTCCCTCGACGTCAAGATGGAGAGCATCGACACCGGCTCCCCGGACCGCGACGGTCACCTCAAGAGCGCGGACTTCTTCAAGACGGACGAGTTCCCGACCATGACGTTCCGCTCGACCTCGGCGGAGGCGCTGGGCGGCGACGACTACCGCATCACCGGCGACCTGAGCATCCTCGGCGTCACCAAGCCGCTCACCATCGACCTGGAGTTCAACGGCGCCGCGAAGGACCCCTTCGGCAACGAGCGCGTCGGCTTCGAGGGCAAGGCCGAGATCCTGCGCTCCGAGTGGGGCCTCACCTGGAACGCCGCGCTGGAGACGGGCGGCGTGCTGGTCTCCGACAAGATCAAGCTGAGCTTCGACATCTCGGCGATCAGGAACGCGTGAGCCCAGGGCGGCCTCGCCGGCCCTGACTCACCCGTGCACCGCGGACCCACCTCCGCACCGAGCGCGCCCTCTCTCCGCTTCCCCGTGCCGGAGAGCGGGCGCTCGGCATGTCCGCGCCGGGTGAGCCCCGGGTCGGTCCTGGCGTCGGTCTCGGCTCAGCCTCGACCCCGGCCCCGACTCAGGCTCCGACTCAGGTCCGGCTCAGCCCCGGCTCAGCCCCGGCTCAGTCTGCCGATGGCCGCCGCCAGTCGGACCTCGCGGTTCTCCGGCGTACGGGCGCGGAGGAGCGGGAGCATGGTGAGGTAGCGGTCCGTTCTGCCGAGGCTCTCGAAGGCCGCCCTGGCCCGGGGGGCGCGGGCGAGTGCGGCGGCGAGGTCGTCGGGGACGGCGGCGTCGCGCTGGGACTCGTAGGCGGCGTCCCAACGGCCGTCGGCCCGGGCCGACTCCACCTCGGCGAGCCCGGAGGGCCGCATCCGGCCCTCCGCCGACAGCTCCGCCACCCGCCGCACGTTGACCATCGACCAGAGGCTGCCCGCTCGGCGCGGGGTGATCCGCTGAAGGTAGTGGGTGACGTCGAGACTCCTGCGCTGCCCGGTGATCCAACCGTGGCACAGGGCCACGTCGTTGACGTCGGCGGCGGTGACGGAGGGCAGGCCCGAGGACTTCTTGGCGATCCTCACCCAGAGGCCGGAGTGGGGAGCGGGGTGCGCGGTGAGCCAGGCGTCGAGAGCGGGCACGGTCTCGAAGGCTCGGGGCTGCGGCTCTTCGGGGGCGGTCATGAGGACACCGTAGGCAGGAAGTAGGACGGAAACCGTCCTCGTTCGGCGTCGGCGTCGGGTCCACGCTGGTCTCCCAGGTGCTCTACGCGGCGCCCGGCGCTCCCACCCTGGTCGGCGGTTTCGTGACGGCCGCCTTCAACGTCGGTGCCGCGTACGGCCCTTGGCTCGGCGGTACGGCGATCGGCGCCGGATTCGGATACCGCTCGCCCCTGTGGGTCAGCGGGGGCCCGGTCGCCGTCGCCCTCGTGCCGGCCGCCCTCGTGGTGGGGGGCGGGGCGGAGGCCAAACGAGGTGCGGGACAGCGGCGTACGCCCGCATCATGGGGCGTATGACCGTCGCTTCCGGAACGCGCCCCGGGTGGATCACCGTCGCCTCGTACGAGAACGTCAAGGGGCGTCCGCTGCCCGCTGCCGCCGTCCGCGCCTGACTGCGAGAACGCGGGATCGACTGGATGCCGTTCGGGGTGGACGCGCTGCGGTTCGATCTCAGCTGCGGGCGGCGGGCCGACGGGCGGTGGCGGGGGTGGATCGAGGTCCAGGTGGAGGCCGGGGCGCTGCGGCGGCTCGGCCTCCACCCGGAGCAGGCGTCCTCGGTCGTCGACGGGCCCTCGCCGCCGGGGTGGTGGCATGCGGCCGGGGAGCGGTACGCCCTCGCACGTCAGGGGTGAACGACCCCTGCGTGTGAGGATCTTCGGGATCGGGCCCGGGGGCGAGCGCGTGCCGCTACCTTCCCGGAACCATGGAGCACGGAACATCCAGACCATCGAGCCCTGAACCGTCGGGCCTCGGTGTCCGCGAGCAACGACAGCGGGGCGCCGTGGGCTGTGGTGCCCGTGGCACCGGCTGCTTCTTACGTGTCGCCGGGTTCTTCGCGGCGATGGGCGGGGCCGGGCACCTGCGGGTTCCCGAGACGTACGACTACGCACAGCCGTGGCACGCGGTGTGGACCGGACTGGTGATGATCGCGGCGGGGATGGCCGCGGTCCTGCTGGGAGCGCGTCTGTCACGCCACGGCCGACGGCACACGGCCCGGGTGATCGGGCGGTCCGAGGAACTGCCCAGCCGGGCGTTCACCCTCTTCCTGCGCCCCTTCGAGATGGACCGGCCGCTGAACAAGGTGATGATGGCACCGAGGATCAGCCTTCGGGAGCGGGTCACCCACACGTCCGGCCGGACCTTCGAGGAGTCGCTGACCCGGATCTTCAAGCGCCGGTTCGGCCGGGTCGTGGCGGTCGGCCGGCCGGGCGAGTCCCTTCCGCTGCCCGGCGCCGACCGGTTCTATCTGCCGCTGGACGAGTGGCGGTCTCCCGTCGGCGACCTGATCGGCCGGGCCCGCCTCGTCATCCTCATCACCGGTACGGGGCCCGGCACACTGTGGGAACTGACCGAGGCGGTACGGCTGTTGCCGCCCGAGCGGCTGCTTCTGCTGGTCTACTCCGACGAGTTGGAGTACGAGCGGTTCCGTACGGCCGCTTCGCAGGTCTTCGAGGAGCGGGCGCGGGAACTCGCCGCGGCCGGGGAGGCCCCTGTGTCGGTACCGGCGTTTCCCGGCTACCCGCCCCGGCACAACCCCGGGACCGTCATCCGGTGGCAGGGCCTTCAGGGGCTCATCCACTTCGACGCGTCCTGGACGCCGGTGTTCACCCGCGCCGACCACACCGCCTTCTGGTCGCTCACCCTCTGGGGCCGCCAGGTCAAGGTGCACCGACGGCAGATCCTTCCCGTGCTCAAGCGCGTCGCGCAGGCCACGGCGGAGCCGGACGCGCGGCGGTACCGGTTCGGTGCGGGGGCGTCCCGTACGCCGGTGTCGTAGGGCCCGTCCGGGGGCGGACGTCCGTTGACGCGATGGCTGAAACCCACCCCTTGTGCGAGGGCTCACGGCATTCTCATAATCCAGCAGCAGATTTGACCTGCCCATGCCATCGCATGGGCAACTATTTGCTGCCTTGCATGGCATGGGCACGTCATTCTGTGTTGGTTTCGCCCGCACGTGTTGCACGGTCCTCAGGTCCGGCTCAGGTCCAACCCCCCACGGAAGGCATCACGTTGAAGAAACTCCTCACCGCCCTCAAGAGATGCGTGGCCGTCGGCGCCGCCGCCCTCGCCATCGCCAGCCTTCAGCCCGTCTCGGCGGCCAACGCCGCCCCCTCGCCCGTCGTCGGCGGAACCCGTGCCGCGCAGGGCGAGTTCCCGTTCATGGTCCGGCTCTCGATGGGCTGTGGCGGCGCGCTGTACACCCAGCAGATCGTGCTCACCGCCGCGCACTGTGTGGGCTCGACCGGCGCCAACACCAGCATCACCGCCACCGCCGGTGTCGTGGACCTGCAGTCCACCACCGGGCGGGTCCAGGTCCGCTCCACGTACGTGTACCGGGCCCCCGGCTACAACGGCACCGGCAAGGACTGGGCGCTCATCAAGCTCGCCTCGCCGATCAACCAGGCGACGCTGAAGATCGCCACGACGAATCAGTACAACTCAGGGACGTTCACGGTCGCCGGGTGGGGGTCGGCCAGTGAGGGCGGGGCTCAGCAGCGCTACATGCTGAAGGCGAGCGTGCCGTTCGTCAGTGACGCCACCTGCCGGTCCTACAGCGGGTACAGCGGGCTTGTCGCCGCCGAGGAGATCTGTGCCGGGTACGCCTCCGGCGGGGTCGACACCTGTCAGGGGGACTCCGGTGGGCCGATGTTCCGTCGGGACAGCGCCAATGCCTGGGTTCAGGTCGGGATCGTCAGCTGGGGCATAGGTTGTGCGCGGGCCAACGCGCCCGGTGTCTACTCCGAGGTGTCCACCTTCGCCTCCGCGATTGCGTCTGCCGCGTCGTCGCTCTGACGCGGGGGTTCTTTCCTGTACGAACGTTCGCGGGTCCGGTGCGAGGTGTGCCGGGCTCGCGTCCGTTTGGTTCTCGCCCCCGCCGCCCCTTCCCGTCCCGTCCCTGGGGGCTGCCGCCCCCAGACCCCTGCTTCGGCCCTGAAGGGGCCTCGTCCTCAAACGCCGGACGGGCTGGGAGCAGGTGCCGCCCCAGACTCCCGCTTCGGTCCCGAAAGGCCTCGTCCTCGGGCGCCGGACGGGCTGGGAGCGGGTGTCGGCCCAGGTCCCGCTTCGGTCCCGAAAAGACCTCGACCTCGAACACCGGACGAGCTGGGAGCGGGTGTCGGCCCCAGAGCCCCACCTCGGCGCCGAAAGGGCCTCGTCCTCAAACGTCGGACGGGCTGGACAGGGGCCGGTGCGGTTCGGTGAGGAGGGGAGCGGTCGGTCGGGGGTCAGAAGCCGCCGCCGAAGTCTCCTCCGCCTCCTCCTCCGAAGTCGCCTCCGCCGCCGTAGTCGCCGCCTCCGAAGCCGCCGCTGAAGTCGTCGGTCTGGAAGTCCGCGCCGGAGGTGTCGCCTCCCTCGTGGCCGGCGGTGCCGTAGTCGCCGGAGCCGTAGTCGGAGGCGTAGGACGGGGTGGCCATGAGGGTTCCCAGTGTGGTGCCGATGAGGAGGCCGGGGAGGAGGCCGCCGCCGAAGTAGCCGCCGGCCCAGGGGCCGTAGGCGGGGCCCGCCTCCCAGTAGGGGCGGCGGCCGTGTTCGGTGTCGACCTCGCGGATCACCGGGTCGCGGCCGTCGGAGAGGCGGGTGCGGTCGGCGGCGCAGACCGGGACCTCGCGCGGGGTGCCGCCCACCGGCGTCCAGGTCGCGTCGGCGACCGAGGGGCCGTGGCGGGGGTCGAAGAAGCAGGGCAGGCGGCGCTCCGGCAGCGGGGTGCCCGTGCGGCGGGCCGTCAGGAGGGCCAGGGAGAAGCGGCCGTCCTCCAGGGTCTGGGTGACGGTCCGGACGTCCTCCGGCTTCGCCGCCCCGGCCATGTCCGTCTTCGCCTTCTCGTAGGCGTCCAGCGCCCGTTCGTAGTCCTGCCGCATGGCGTCGTCCGCGCCGGGCTCCCCGGGGTGGAAGTCGAGGCGGTCCAGTTCCTCGCCGAAGGCGGTGATGTCCTCGTCGACCACGATCCGCAGCTTCTCCAGCGCGGCCCGCTGCTCCTGCGCGCGCCGCCGACGGTTGCGTCGGACGAGTGCGTACGCGCCACCGCCGCCGGCCACCAGCAACGCGCCGACCGTGATCAACGCGGCGGCCCCGGCTCCCCCGCCGCTGTCCGAGGAGCCCCAGGAGGCGGGTGCCGAGCCGCCCAGGTTGGTCAGGGCCCGGTCGGTGAAGTCCGTGAGCTGGGCCGAGGTGGTCTTCTCCGTCTTCACGCTGGTCACCAGGTTGCCCACGGCCGTGCGCGGCAGGACCGAGGCGTCGGCGCTGGCGTCGAAGGCCCCGCCCACCCGGATCGCGTAGAGACCCGTGATGCCGGTGGCGGTGCGCAGGTCGGTGAAGAGCCTCTCCTTCGGCTGGTCCGCGGGCAGGACCGCGATGAAGAGGGGTTTGTCCGCGTCCTTGATCTGCTGTGCCAGTGCGTCGGCCTCGGCCGAGGAGAGTTGGGCCGACGCCTCCGGGGCGACGTAGACCGGGTTCTCGCGGAGGGCCGCGGCGATCGTGGAGACGTCGGTGGCCGCGGCGGCGCGCGGGGCGCTCGCCGTCAGGACGGTCAGGGCCGTCAGGACGGCGAGCGCCAGTGCGCTCAGCACTCCGGCGAGGCTTCGGGTCGATGAAGCGACGACCTTCATCCTTCGAAGCTACCCGAAAGGGGAGGGAAAGGAGCTGTTGGGGTGGGCGGATCCCGGCCCCTCAGAGCGCCGCCCGATACGCCTCCGCCAGCTTCTCCACCGCCTTCCCGTACCTGCCGGTCAGGAGCAGGTGGTCGGCGTCCGCGAAGGGCTTCGCCACCCCGGCCGTGATGCCCTGGCCCACCTGCCGCTGGACGATCAGCCGGGCCTTGGTCACCAGCGCGCGGCCCGCCTCCTCGGCACCGGCCCGCTCGGCCGCCGAGGCCGCGGCACCGAGGGCCTTCAGGGTCGCCGTACCGCCCTCGGGTGCCCTGCTCAGGGTCGTCAGACCCCAGCCGTACGGGAACTGCGGGTCGTACGCCGCGTCGCCGACGTTGATCGGGAGCTGCGCCTGCGACTTCGGCCAGGTCACCGGGAGCTGCCCGGTGAAGGGGCGCCTGCCGTAGAGGACGTCGGCCACGCCGTCGCCCTCGGTGCCGGGCAGCCAGGAGGCGACCAGCGCGTCGATGTCGCCGAGCCGGTCCCCGATGAGCTGGGGGCGCCCGGAGACGGTCAGCACCGCGCACTTCATCGCCGCGCACACCTTGTCGACAGCCGCGCGGTCGGCGGCGGTGAGTTCCAGGTCGTGGCCGTTCCCCACGTCGCCGACGCCCTCGGCGTACGGGGTCTCGCCGACGACCACGACCCCCACGTCGTATCCGTCCGTCGGCGCCGAGGCGTCCTGGGAGTAGGTGAGGTCGCCTCCGGCCTTCTCCATGCCCTCCAGGATCGTCGTGCCCCGGGTGATGTCGCCGGACGCGCCCTGCCAGGTGACCGTCCAGCCGCCGGTCTGGTTGCCGATGTCGTCGGCGTTGGAGCCGGCGACGTAGACCTTCTGGTTCTTCTTCAGGGGCAGGACCGATCCGGAGTTCTTCAGCAGCACCTGCGACTCCGCGGCCGCCTGTCGGGCCACGGCCCGGTGGGCGGCGGAACCGATGCCGGACGCGCCGCTCGTGTCGGCGTACGGCTTCTCGAAGAGCCCCAGCCTGAACTTCTGGGTGAGGATGCGCGATACGGCGTCGTCGATCCGGCGTTCGCCGATCCGCCCGGCGTCCGCCTCCGCGACGAGGGTGGAGTGGAACTCCTTGAAGGCGTACGGGACCATGATCATGTCGAGGCCCGCGTTGACGGACGTACGGACGTCGGAGGCCCGGTCGCCGGGGATCTGGTCGATGCCGTCCCAGTCGCTGATCACGAAGCCGTCGAAGTCCATCCGGCCCTTCAGGACGCCGTTGATCATGTCGGCGCGGGCGTGCATCTTCACCGGGCCCTGCCCGTCGCCGGCGATGTCGAGGGAGGAGTAGGACGGCATGACCGTACCGACGCCTCGGTCGACGGCCGTCCGGTACGGGGCGAGGTGGACGGCCTCCAGCTGCTGCCGGGTGACCTTGGTGATGCCCTGGTCGATGGTGTAGGTGCCGGTCGTGGACGAGCCGTACTCGGTGCCGCCGTCGCCGACGAAGTGCTTGGCGGTGGCGAGGACCTTGTCGTCGTCCTTGAGGTCGCTGCCGTCCGGGGCTCCCTGGAGGCCCTGGATGACGGTCTCCAACCGCTCGACCAGCGCCGGGTCCTCGCCGAAGGACTCGTAGGAGCGGCCCCAGCGTTCGTCGCGGGTGACGCACAGGCAGGGGGCGAAGTCCCAGGGGATGCCGGTGGCGCGGACCTCGGCGGCGGTCACCGCACCTGTCTTCCGCGCCAGTTGGGGATTCCGGGAGGCGCCGATGCCGATGTTGTGCGGCAGGACCGTCGCGCCGACCAGGTTGTTGTGGCCGTGCACGGCGTCGACGCCGTAGATGAGGGGGATCTGGAACCGGGTCGCCTGCGCCCGGAGTTGGAACGCGTCGATCATCTTCGCCCAGGCACCGGGGGTGTTGGGCGTCGGGGTCGAGCCGCCTCCGGAGAGCAGCGAGCCGAGGTCGTAGGTGGCGATGTCGGCCCCGGTCCCGACGGCTCCGCGCTCGGCCTGGGTCATCTGGCCGGCCTTCTCCGCGAGGCTCATCCGGGAGAGCAGGTCGGCGACACGCTTCTTCACCGGCAACTTGGCGTTCAGATACGGCAGTCCGTGCGCGTCGACCACGATCTGCGGGGTCTCGGACGGGGGCTTGGCGCCGGTGACGGTCAGCTTCAGCGGGACCGTCTCGGCGGACTCGGCCCGCTTGTCCCTGAGGGTGGGGACCTTGAGGGTGCGGGTCGTGCCGGAGGGGGTGCCCGCGGGGAAGGTGACGCTGCCGGCGACCGGGGTGTAGTCCTTGCCGGGGTCGGCGGTGCCGGTCGGGGCCGTCTCGTAGGCGACGGTGACGGGGTCGTCGAGGGGGGCGGCGCCGGTGGTGGCGACGGTGACCCTGACGGCGGCGGTCTTCCCTTCCGTCACCGGGTACACGGCCGCGTCGGTGGTGACCGACGCGCGCAGCGACTGGTCGGCCCTGCCGTACAGCTCGACGCCGTCCATGGCGAAGTCGCCCTTGACGCCCACGGGGAGGGTGAGGGCGTATCCCCAGGTCTCGGTCAGGCCGAGGATCTGGTCGATGCCGCCGACCGGCTGGTAGTCGGTTCGGTAGGTGAAGTCGGTGAAGGGGATCTCGATCTGTTTCCAGCCGCTGAAGTCGTCCGTGAAAGACGTCGTCCAGAGCTCGGAGGCCTCTCCGTTCGCGCCGCCGTCCTTGAGCTCGAAGGCGATCTTCTTGCCGTTGTTCCGGCCGTCCCACCAGAAGCGGACGCCCCGGTGGGCGGACCAGTCGTGGGCGGGTTCGGCGAACGCGAAGTCGTGGGTGAAGCCGCCGTATCCGCTGATGTCGTAGCTGCCGGTGAGGATCTTGTCGCCCTCGGGGGCGTCGTCCCTTGCGGTGAGCTGGAGCGCGGGCGGGTCGTCGGCGTCGCCGCCCCAGGTGAAGATGCCCTCGGCGGGCGGGCTCGCGAAGGGGACCTCGCCCTCGAAGCGGTCGACGGGGACCGGGGCGGGGTCGTCGGCCGCCTGCGCGGACAGGGCCGGGATCAGGGCCGCCAGCAGTGCGGCGGAGGCGAGCAGGGCGGTTCTTCGTGCGGAACGCGTGGGACGCATGGAGCTTCCCCCTTGGCTCTCGTAGGCCACTCATGACTTACCTCACGGCGTGAGTGAACTGGTGACCCACCGCCCCGTCAAGGCACTCGACAACTCTGAACTCGCACCAGACGACTTTGCCCGGATCCCGTTCCCCCACGCCCCACTTGTCGGCCAGCGCGGCCACGAGCAGCAGGCCGCGGCCGTGTTCCGGCTCCGGGCCGGCATCCCGGGTACGGACGTCGCCGGGGCCGCTGTCGTGGACCTCGACGCGGAGCACCCCGTCGGTGGTGAGGATGAGACCGAGGCGGAAGCAGCGGTTCGGCGGGACGCCGTGCAGGAGGGCGTTGGTGGCGAGTTCGCTCACACAGAGCAGTACGTCGTCACCCCGCTCGATCACCCCCCAGTCGGCGAGGGTGACGCGGGTGAGGTCCCGGGCGATCCCCACCGACCTGCGGTCGCGGGGGTAGAGGGCGGTGCGGGCTCGGAGGAGTTGGGGTGGGGCGTTCATGGGGCGACTGTCACAGGGAGTCACTAGTGTGGGGCAGTGGGTGAGGTCGTAGTTCTGATTGCTACGGGTTCACTACGAGCGGTTGGGGTGCGGACGGGGGAAAGGGACAGCCATGCACACGGCCAGGAAGCCCAGGAAGGTCAGTTCGTGGCGTGCGGTCGGGGCGCTGCTGGCGCACTGCCGGAAGCGGGCCCGGCTCACTCAGGAACAACTCGCCGAGCTGGCGAACCTCAGCGTGGACACGGTGGGCTCGATCGAGCAGGGACGGATGGCTCTTCAGCCGGACCGGGCGGAGCAGTTCGACGAACTGCTGGGTACGGGTGGGGTGTTGGCCGTACTGGTGGCCGAGATGCCGGTTCGGGAGAAGGTGGTGCAGTTCGCGCAGTCATTGGTGGATCATGAGCAGGAGGCGATGAGTCTCCTGTCGTACGAGACTCAAGTGCTGCCAGGGCTGCTTCAGACGCGGGACTACTGTCGCGCGGTGGTCGGCTATCGGTACCCCGCGCTCGGTAGCGAGACCACCGAGCAGTGGGTGGAGTCGCGCATGGAGCGGCAGTTGGTCTGGCAGCGGGAGCGACCACCCGTCGGTCACTTCGTCATCGAGGAGAGCGTCCTACGACGTCAGGTCGGCGGTCCGCAGATGATGCAGGACCAGTTCCGCCAGATCCTGGAGTACACCGAGCCGATTCACATGAGTTTCCAGATCATGCCCGAGGACCGAACTCCGCACGCCTGCCTCGACGGCCCCATGGTGCTGCTGGAAACACCCCAGTTCGAGCGCCTGGTCTATCTGGAAGTACAGCGCGCCAGCTTCCTCGTTGAGGATCCCGACGAGGTCAGCGACTATCACCACAAGTATGGAATGCTGCGGTCCCAGGCCCTCTCACCCGATGAGAGCGTGCGCTACTTGCACGGATTGCTAGGAGACCGATGAGCACCCCACTGCAGTGGTTCAAGTCCAGCTACAGCGGCAGCGAGGGCGGCAACTGCATCGAGGTCGCCACCAACTGGCGCAAGTCCAGTTACAGCAGCAACGAGGGCGGCAACTGCGTCGAGGTCGCCAGCCAGCCCTCCACCATCCACGTCCGTGACTCCAAGAACGACCCCGCCGTCGGGGCCGTCCTCACCGTCTCCCCCGCCACCTGGACCGCCTTCGTGGACGCCTGTGCCGCCGGTCGTTCCTGAGCCGAGCGTCGACGCCGACGGCGTCAGACGGGAGATCCTCGACGGGGACGCGGGCGGGCGGCCGTATCTGCTGCGCGACACCCACGTCACGGGGGCGCTGTCGCTCGACGGGGCCGAGATACGGCGTGCCGTGCGGTTCGAGGGGTGCTGGTTCGACGCGGCGGTGACGCTCGAAGGTGCGAGCACCCTCGCCTTCGAGTTGGTGGCGTGTGTGCTGCCGGGGTTGCGTGCCTCGACCGCTCGAATCGGCGGGCGACTTGATCTCCGTCGGTCGACGATCGGTGAGCCCGACGGGGCGGACAGTGCCGTGGATCTGGTGCACACGGACATCGCGGGCGGGCTGCGGCTCGACGGGGCGCGTCTGATCGCGCCGGGGCGGGCGGCCGTCGAGGGTGGCGGGCTGGTGATGCGGGGCGGGGTGTTCTGTGAGGACGGGTTCGTCGCGGAGGGCGAAGTCGGTTTCCCCGGGGCCGAGTTGCCGGGTGGGCTGTGGATGCGCGGGGCGCGGATCACGGTCGGGGAAGCGGATCGGTTCGCGTTCCACGGGGACGGCCTGAAGGCGTCGACGGTACGGCTGTCGGAAGGGTTCAGGGCGGACGGCAGAGTGCGGCTGCGCGGGGCACGGGTAGAGGACCTGCTGACCTTCCACGAAGCCGAACTCCTGGCGCCCGGCTCGTCGTTGATGTGCGTGGGGATGCGGGCCGAGGCGCTCGACCTGCGGTTCGCGCGCAGACCGGCGGGCGGCGTGAATCTGCGCAACGCGCACGCGACGCGTATCCAGGACCATCCGTCGACCTGGCCGGCGTCCCTGGGGCTCGACGGACTGACGTACGACTGGCTCGGCGACACCGTCGGCACGCGCCGCGAGGACGTCGCGAACCGGCTTGCCTGGCTGCGGCAGATGCCGGTCTACGCACCGCAGCCGTACGAGCAACTCGCCTCGCACTACCGCCGGTCCGGGCACGAGGACGAGGCGCGGCGCGTCCTGCTCGTACGGGAGCGGTGCCGCCGGGCGACGCTGGGCCCCGCCGGGCGGGCGTGGGGCTGGCTCCTCGACGGTGCGGTCGGGTACGGCTACCGGCCGTGGCTCGCCGGGATCTGGCTGACGCTGCTCACGCTGCTCGGCTCGCTCGTCTTCGATGCGTACGTGCCCGTCCCGAACAAGCCGGGCGAGGGCGCACCCTTCAACCCGGTCGTGTACACCCTCGATCTGCTCGTCCCGATCGGTGGATTCGGGCAGCGGGCCGCCTGGCACTGGGCCGAGACGGGCCCGCAGTCGTTCGCGTACGGGCTGATCGGCGTGGGATGGATCCTGACGACGGCGGTGGTGGCGGGCGTGACGCGGACACTCAGCCGGAACTGACGTAACGGAGAACTGACGTAGCGGGAACTGCGCTTCCGCGAAGCGCAGTTCCCCGGACGAGGCCGGACCCGCCGAGGCCGAAGCCGGACGTCCCCGCCCGCCGATGTCACTCCGCCGGCTCGACCCCCGCCCGCAACAGCCCGTACGTGTAGGCGTCCTCCAGTGCCTGCCAGGACGCCGCGATGACGTTCTCCGCGACGCCGACCGTCGACCACTCGCCCGTGCCGTCGGAGGTGGAGATCAGGACGCGGGTGGTGGACTGGGTGCCGTGGACGCCTTCGAGGATGCGGACCTTGTAGTCGACGAGGTCGAGCTTGGCGAGCTGCGGGTAGATCTTTTCGAGGGCCACGCGCAGGGAGCGGTCCAGGGCGTTGACCGGCCCGTTGCCCTCGGCCGTGGCGACGATGCGCTCGCCCTTGGCGAAGAGCTTGACCGTGGCCTCGTTGGCGTGGGTGCCGTCGGGGCGGTCCTCGACGATCGCGCGCCAGGACTCGACGCCGAAGTACTTGAGGGGCTTGCCCTCGACCTCGGCGCGGAGCAGGAGTTCGAAGGACGCGTCGGCCGCCTCGTAGGTGTAGCCCTGGAGTTCGCGTTCCTTGACCCGCCCGACCACCCGGCCGACGAGTTCGCGGTCGCCGCCGAGGTCGATGCCGAGTTCCTTGCCCTTGAGCTCGATCGACGCGCGGCCGGCCATGTCGGAGACCAGCATCCGCATGGTGTTGCCGACCTGCTCGGGGTCGATGTGCTGGTAGAGGTCCGGGTCGACCTTGATCGCGGAGGCGTGCAGGCCGGCCTTGTGGGCGAAGGCGGAGACGCCGACGTAGGGCTGGTGGGTGGAGGGGGTGAGGTTGACGACCTCGGCGATGGCGTGCGAGATACGGGTCATCTCGCGCAGCTTGCCCTCGGGGAGGACCTTCTTGCCGTACTTGAGTTCCAGGGCCGCGACGACCGGGAACAGGTTGGCGTTGCCGACCCGCTCGCCGTAGCCGTTCGCCGTGCACTGGACGTGGGTGGCGCCCGCGTCCACCGCGGCGAGGGTGTTGGCGACCGCGCAGCCGGTGTCGTCCTGGGTGTGGATGCCGAGGCGGGCGCCGGTGTCGGCGAGGACGGTGGCGACGACCGCCTGGATCTGCGCGGGGAGCATGCCGCCGTTGGTGTCGCAGAGGATGACGACGTCGGCGCCGGCCTCGGAGGCCGTCCGGACGACCGCCTTCGCGTACTCGGGGTTGGCGCGGTAGCCGTCGAAGAAGTGCTCGCAGTCGACGAAGACGCGACGGCCCTCGCCCGTCAGGAACGACACCGTGTCGCGGACCATCTCCAGGTTCTCGTCCGGCGTGGTGCGCAGGGCGAGTTCCACATGCCGGTCGTGGGACTTGGCGACCAGGGTGATCACCTCGGCGCCCGAGTTCAGCAGCGCCCTGACCTGGGGGTCCTCGGCGGCCTTGGCGCCGGCCCGGCGGGTGGCTCCGAAGGCGACCAGCTGGGCGTGCTTGAAGTCGATCTCCTGCCGGGCGCGGGCGAAGAACTCGGTGTCCCTCGGGTTGGCGCCGGGCCAGCCGCCCTCGATGAAGCCCACGCCGAAGTCGTCCAGGTGCCGTGCGATGGCCAGCTTGTCCGCGACGGTGAGGTTGATGCCCTCGCGCTGGGCGCCGTCGCGCAGGGTGGTGTCGAAGACGTGGAACTGATCGTCGAGCTCGCTGGTTTCGGTCATGGTCTCAAGGCTCCTGAGGATTGGATCTCGGTCTGTACCGGAATGACCGGCTCCACCGCCCCACATGGTCCCTCGCGCTCTCGTTTCCGGCTGTGGATGGGCCAGAAAAGCGAAAAACCTCTCGCGGGTGCGAGAGGTCTGCGCGCGGGTCGAGGCGACGGTGTCCGCCCGTACCTGGTCGTACGTGGCGGTCACTGCGGACCGGCGCGCCTGCTGCCAATAATCGTGGCGAACGAGAGCACGGGGGAAGTCTGGCACACCCCCCGCGCCTGGCTCACCGTTGTCTCAGGATGCGGTCGGTCACTTCAGGTGGCGGATGTAGACGTGTGTGGAGTCGTAGGTGTCGTCGGGCACCAGGTCGGTGGCGTAGCTGCTGAAGGCGACCGTGCGGGCATGCCGGTCGAGGACCGGGAAGGACACCGGGGAGCCGCTCTTCCCGCCCTGGGTGGTGGGGTTGGCGAGCACCGTGTGCCCGGTCCGCAGATCGCGGACGTAGGCACGCGTCGTGAGGTCGGTGTCACCCGGGTCGGCCGAGACGAACGCGAGGTGCCGGCTGTCCGCGCTGAGCCGGGGGTGGGCGGTGAACGCCGCCGGGTCGGCGGCGTCGATCCGGCGCAGGTCTCCCGTCCTCAGGTCGCGGACGAAGACGTTGTGCCCCTTGTTGGTGTCGCCCGACGTCAGCCGCGAGTCCAGCGAGTCGAACACCGCGTACCGGCCGTCGGCGCTGACCTGCGGGAACTCGGTCTGCCCGTCGGAGACCGCGCCCTGAGGCGCCCGGTCCACCTGGAACAGCTCGCCGCTCGGCACCTCACGGACGTAGGCGTCGCTCCAGTCGCCCGAGGCGGGGTGGGGGACGAAGAACTGGTAGCCGACCCGACTGCCGTCCGCGCTGATCGACGGGTGGCCCGCGGCGGACTTCCCGACGCCCTCGCCGGGCACCTGGCTGATCCGGACCCGCTCGCCGGTGACGCGGTCGACCCGGTAGACACGGCTGGACCTGTCCCCCGCCGGCCCGCCGTCGCCCGTGCGCAGGGCGACGAAGGCGAGGTGGCGGCCGTCGGCGCTGAGGGCGGGGCTGGAAGCGGCCGCGTAGCCGGGGGCGATGGTGTCGTCGACGCGCTGGACGGCGCCGGTCTTCAGGTCCTTGATCCAGATGTGGTTGTCGGCGGTGTCGTAGGTGGGGTTGATGGTGTACGCGAGATACCGGCCGTCGGCGCTCAGCGAGACGTCCAGGACGTTGCCGTCGCCGCCGGTGCTCGCCAGCCGGGTGGTACCGGTCCGCAGGTCGCGTACGAAGGCGTCGGCGGCACCGTCGGTGTCGCCCGCGACCAGGTTGTCGGCGTCGGAGACAAAGGCGATGTGACGGCCGTTCACGCTCAGGCTCTGTCCGCCTGAGCCGCCGTTGCCGTCCGTGCCGTCCGGGGCCACGCTCGCCTTCTCGGTGCGCGGGGTGCCGGGGGCGGCGCTCGCCGTGGGTCCGGTGAGCGCCGCCGTGGCGATGGCCGCCAGGAACGTGGCCGCCAAGCGCTTCTTGCTGTGCATGGTTGGTTCCCCCGTGGTTGTTCGC
Organism: Streptomyces sp. NPDC032822; assembly: GCF_055578825.1. Lineage (NCBI taxonomy): Bacteria > Bacillati > Actinomycetota > Actinomycetes > Kitasatosporales > Streptomycetaceae > Streptomyces > Streptomyces sp. NPDC032822. Next base: position 254,526 of record NZ_JBVIOL010000009.1, read on the forward strand.
TGTCGTGCGTGGTGGGTCGTTGTCGTGCGTGGTGGGTCGGTGTCACACGTGGTCGGTCGCGCTCACGCGTGAGGGGTCGTTCTCATTGCACTGTCCGCAGGAAGACGTCCGATACCCCGTTGGTGTCCCCCTCCACCAGATCGGGTGATGCCGACTCGAACGCGACGACCGTGCCGTCGGCGTTGACGGACGGGTTCCGCGCCGGAAGGTCGTTGCGACCTCCAAGGCGGTCCATGCTGATCAACTGCCTTTTCCCGGTGGCGAGTTCGAGCAGGTACACCGAACGGCCCGAGGTGTACGCGAGGCTCGTGCCGTTCCCGGAGAGCGAGGGCTGCGTGCCCCTGACCCGGGTCGTGGTCCCGGTGTCGAGGTCACGGACGCGGATGTCCCGGCCCTGCTGGAAGGCGACCTTGCGCCCGTCCGCGCCGAGGGAGGGGGCCGAGGCGCCGCTGCCGGCCTTCTCCAGGATGCCGGTGTCCAGGTCACGGACGTAGATGTCACCGCCCTGTTCGAAGGCGACGTACCTCCCGCCCTCGCTGATGGACGGGTGGCCCGCCGCCCCGCCCGTGAGCGCGCTGACCAGGTCGGTGGTGCCGTTCAGGAGCCGGAAGCGGTAGACGCGGGGCTGCGGGTCGGGGTCGGCGTCGGTGGCGGGCAGGGTGGCCGCGTAGCTGATCCACTGGCAGAACGGATCGACCGTGGGCTGTCCCATCCAGGTGAAGCGGACGCCCTGGTAGGAGCCCAGGCTGGTCAGCTTGCCGACCGCCCGGTTGCGGATGTGGATCCCCGGGCCGCCGTCGGAATCGAGCGGGGCCGTGTAGCCGACCATGCGTCCGCTGAAGCAGGGCGCGCCCTCCCCCGAGGCGCCCTGGGAGGTGGAGTCGACCTGGAAGACGCCGCCGGGCGCGTTGACGAACACGTCGGTGTCGTCGGTCCCCCGCGAGGTGAAGGCGACGACCCTGCTGTCCCCCATCACCGGGTCGTAGGACGGCCCGGTCCGCTGCTGCCCGGTCGGCGTCATGCTGATCCGTTCGGTGACGGACGGCATCGGCGCCGGGTTCCTCCGGAGCGCGCCCGAGAAGACGAACACGTCGGACTCGTCGTTGGTGTCGCCCGGCACCAGGTGGGACGACGTCGAACCGAACACCACCGCACGCCCGTCGGCGGTCAGCATGTCGTCGCTCGGCTGGGCGTTCGGCGGGAGGGACGCCCCGCGCAGGCCCGTCCTCAGCTCACGGACCCGCACGCCGTCCTCGCCCGCGACGACGGCGTACCGGCCGTCCGCCGTGGCCGAGAAGGCGGTGCCCTCGGCCACCCGCCGCGAGGCGCCCGTGCGGAGGTCGTGGACGTACAGGCCGCCCTCGGCGTCGAGCAGGACACGGCGGCCGTCCGCGGTGATACGGACCAGGGAGGTGGCCCCGAGACCCGTGTCGACCTGCGTCCGCCTGCCCGTCGCCCGGTCCTTGACGAAGACGTCGGCCGGGTCCTCCGCCTCGACGTCACCGCGGACGGAGTACGCGACCCGCTCGCCGTCGCCGCTCACCGAGGCCCCGGGCTTGTCACCCTCCTCGGCCGGCGAGATCAGCTCGTCGGTGCCGGTGACCGTGTCGCGGACGTACAGCAGCCGGAAGTTCTCGGAGCCGTTGCGGTTGCCGATGGTGTACGCGACGTGCGTGCCGTCCGGGCTGATCGACTGGACGCGGCCCAACTCGTTGAAGCCGGGCGGGTTCTCGGGCCACAGCCGCTCCGAGCGGCCGGTGGCGCGGTCGTACAGGTGAGGGGCCAGGAACCGGGTGCCCGCGGTGTAACCGATACGGCTCCCGTCGGCGCTCGGCATCGGCGAGCCGTAGGTGTAACCGCTGCCGAGGTCGATCCGGGTGACCCCGCCGTCGTCCAGGTCCTTCACCAGCAGGCACATCGAGACGTGAGCGCAGCCGAGGCTCGGCGCGGTGGAGGTGAACGTGACGTGGCGGCCGTCGGCGCTGATCGCGGCGCTCGCCGAATCCCCGTCGGCCTGGCCACCGTCGGCGGCGGTGCTCACCCGCTCCGTGCGGGGTGCGTGCGGTGCGGCGGAGGCGCTGGTCGTGGTGCAGGCGAGCAGCAGCGTCACCCCTAAGCAGACGCCGGACACACTTGTGGGTCTGGACATGTTTCCCCCTGAAGCCCCGTGGACGCTTCTCCCCCGGCCCTGCGCCGAGGGCTCCCTTCGAGGCAAACGCACCGCGCACTACAGGGTCAATCGGTCGTATTGCGTACAACCAGGGCGCATCCTCGGACGTCCGCGAGAAGGGCCGCCACGGACACGGAGTCCACGGCGGCCCTTCGTGCAACGAGTGGTGCCTAGCCCAGCGGGTGCATCCAGCCGTGCTGGTCCTTCGCCGTGCCGCGCTGGATGTCCAGGAGCGCCTGCCGCAGCCGGAGGGTGACCTCGCCGGGCTCGCCGCCCGAGTGCCGCCACTCGGTGGTGGCGCGCTTGACCGTGCCGACCGGGGTGATCACGGCCGCCGTACCGCAGGCGAAGACCTCGGTCAGCGTGCCGTTCTCGGCGTCGCGCTGCCACTGGTCGATGGAGACGCGGCCCTCCTCGGACGCGTAGCCGAGGTCGCGGGCGACGGCGAGGAGGCTGTCACGGGTGACGCCCTCCAGGATGGAGCCGGTCAGCGACGGCGTGACGATCACCGGCTTCTCGTTGGACGCGGCCCCGTACACGAAGTACAGGTTCATGCCGCCGAGTTCCTCGACCCACGTGTGCTCGACCGCGTCGAGGTAGCAGACCTGGTCGCAGCCCTTGGCCGCCGCCTCGGCCTGGGCCAGCAGGGAGGCCGCGTAGTTGCCACCCGTCTTGGCGTCGCCCATGCCGCCCGGGACGGCGCGGACGCGGTCCTCGGAGAGCCAGATGGAGACCGGCTTGACGCCGCCGGGGAAGTACGCGCCGGCCGGGGAGGCGATGACCAGGAAGAGGTACTCGCCGGCCGGCTTCACGCCCAGGCCGACCTCGGTCGCGATCATGAAGGGGCGCAGGTAGAGGGATTCCTCGCCGCCGTGCGCCGGGACCCAGGCCTGGTCCTGCCGCACCAGCGCGTCACAGGCCTCGATGAACGTCTCGACCGGCAGCTCCGGCATGCCGAGGCGGCGGGCGGAGGACTGGAAGCGCGCCGCGTTCTTCTCCGGGCGGAAGGTGGCGACGGTCCCGTCGGGCTGGCGGTAGGCCTTGAGGCCCTCGAAGATCTCCTGCGCGTAGTGCAGGACCATGGTCGCCGGGTCGAGCGAGAGCGGCGCGTACGGGACGAGCTGACCGTCGTGCCAGCCGCGGCCCTCGGTCCACTTGATGACCACCATGTGGTCGGTGAAGTGCCGGCCGAACCCGGGGTCGGCCAGGATCGCCTCCCGCTCCGCGTCGGAGAGTGGCGAGGCCGAGGGCTTGAGCTCGATCGTGGGCGTCGTCATGAGTTGCTGTCCTTCGCTTCCTGGCGAACGTCTGCGCTACCCCGTGTCTTTCGGGCCGGGGGTCCGGGGGTTGTCCCCCGGGAGATGCAGCACCGGTCGGATGAGTGACGGGCCGCGCTCACGCCCGTCGTACTGCCAGTGGCCAGTGCTAGGACGTCCGAGCATTCCCTCATTCCGCGGCTCCGCGTTCGATTATCGCGCGACGGAGGCCGTGGACGAAAACGGCGTGAATGCGACCCGGGGATGATGGTGGCACCCGGCGGGGACATGCGAAAGCCGCCGGGTGCTGAGTGACCCGGCGGCTTCGAGGAGATTCGAGCGCGGCGGGGTCAGCCGGCTACGCGTACGACGAGCGCGTCGCCGATCTCCGTGGTGCTGCGGGCGGGCTTGCCGTTGCGCTCCGCGAGGTCGGCGGAGACGGCGTCCTCGATGCGGACGGCCTCGGTCTCGTAGCCGAGGTGGCGCAGCAGGAGGGCGACGGACAGGACCGTGGCGGTGGGGTCGGCCTTGCCCTGGCCCGCGATGTCGGGCGCGGAGCCGTGCACGGGCTCGAACATCGAGGGGAACTCGCCGGACGGGTTGATGTTCCCGCTCGCGGCGACGCCGATGCCGCCGGAGACGGCCGCGGCGAGGTCGGTGACGATGTCTCCGAAGAGGTTGTCGGTGACGATCACGTCGAAGCGGGCGGGGTCGGTGACGAGGTAGATCGTCGCCGCGTCCACGTGGATGTAGTCGGTGGTGACCTCGGGGAACTCCGCGGCCACCTGGTTGAAGATGTTGGTCCACAGGTGACCCGCGAAGGTCAGCACGTTGTTCTTGTGGACCAGCGTCAGCTTCTTGCGCGGGCGGGCCTGGGCGCGGGCGAAGGCGTCGCGGACCACGCGCTCGACACCGAAGGCCGTGTTCACGGAGACCTCGGTGGCGACCTCGTGCGGGGTGCCCTTGCGGATCGTGCCGCCGTTGCCGGTGTACGGGCCCTCGGTGCCCTCGCGGACCACGACGAAGTCGATCTCCGGCTCGCCGGCGAGCGGGGTGGCGACACCCGGGAGCAGCTTCGACGGACGCAGGTTGACGTGGTGGTCGAAGAGGAAGCGGAGCTTCAGCAGGAAGCCGCGCTCCAGGACGCCGGACGGCACCGACGGGTCGCCGATCGCGCCGAGCAGGATGGCGTCGTGCTGCTTGAGGGCCTCGGCGTCCGCGTCGGTGAGGGTCTCACCGGTGGCGTGGTAGCGCTTGGCCCCGAAGTCGTACTCCTTGGTCTCCAGCTTCACATCCTCCGGGAGGACGGCGGAGAGGATTTTCAGGCCTTCGGCCACGACTTCCTGGCCGATGCCGTCACCGGGGATCACTGCGAGATTGAGGATGCGAGAGCTTGCCGACATGCGCAGCACCGTACTCCTTGTCCCATGGGATGACACGAGCGGTCCGCGATACGGACAGCAGCCCCGACGGGTGGCGTCAGCCCTTCGACTGTCGTTCACCCGCACGTGGTGCGGGTGTTGGCCTTCGCTGGGAAGTTCACCTGCATGGAGACACCGGACTTCGGCATTCCCCCTCAGCTCGCGCGCCGGATGAGCATGGCGGAGCAGCACGAGTACCTGCGGACCAAGCTCTCCCGGCGCCGGACCCTGGTGACGGCGGGCGCGGTCGCGGGCGGTCTGCTGACCGGCTGCTCGGGCGGCGGATCGCCGGGGACGGCAGGCGGGGCGTCGGCCACGTCGAGCCGGTCGACCGCCTCGCGGGTGCACGGCTCCGCCGTCGCCCCCTTCGGCCGCCATCTCGCCTTCGGCGCCGACCCGAAGACGCAGATGCGGATCTCCTGGCAGGTGCCCCTCGCGGTACGGAAGCCGTACGCCCGGATCGGCACCCGGCCGGGCGGGCTGAGCCGCAAGATCGAGGCCGAGGTCCGCGACCTGCACACGCCGGGCGTCGCGGGCGTACGGTCGGCGCTCGACCAGTACTACCTGCACGCGGCCCTGGACGGCCTGCTGCCCGGCACGACGTACTACTACGGCGTCGGGCACGACGGCTTCGACCCGGCGGCACCCGAGCACGGCAGGACCCTCGGCACCTTCCGCACCGCCCCGGCGCGACCCGAGCGGTTCGTGTTCACCGCGTTCGGCGACCAGGGCGTCAGCAAGGCCGCGGCCGGCAACGACCACGTCGTGTTGCGCCAGGACCCCGCCTTCCACCTGCACGCCGGTGACATCTGCTACGCCAACGTCAACGGCCGGGGCGAGGAGTCGGACGGCTACGACCCCGCGTTCTGGGACCTGTTCCTGAAGCAGAACGAGCCGGTCACCCGGTCGGTGCCCTGGATGGTGACGACCGGCAACCACGACATGGAGGCCTGGTACTCGCCGGACGGCTACGGCGGCCAGCTGGCCCGCTGGTCCCTCCCGGACAGCGGCTTCGACCCGCGCACCGCCCCGGGCGTGTACGCGTTCACGTACGGCAACGTCGGCGTGGTGGCGCTGGACGCGAACGACGTGTCGTACGAGATCCCCGCCAACCTCGGTTACACGGACGGGAAGCAGACGGCCTGGCTGGACCGGAAGCTGGGTGAGCTGCGGGCGGCGAAGGAGGTCGACTTCGTCGTCGTCTTCTTCCACCACTGCGCGTACTCGACCTCCTCGCACGCCTCCGACGGCGGGGTGCGCGCCGAGTGGCTGCCCCTGTTCGCCCGGCACCAGGTGGACCTGGTGATCAACGGGCACAACCACGTCTACGAGCGCACCGACGCGATCAGGGACGGCGAGGTCGGCCGGCCGGTCCCGATCGGCGCGGCCACGGACCCGACCCGGGACGGGATCGTGTACGTCACGGCGGGCGGCGGCGGCAAGGACCTGTACGGCTTCCCGGAGGGCGTGAAGGAGAGCTACGAGGGGCACGTCACCGAGCGCGAGTCGGTGCGGACGTTCCACTGGGCGGAGTCGAAGCAGTCCGCCCAGGAGACCGTGGAGTGGTCGCGGGTGCGCTACCGGGGCTTCTCCTTCCTCTCGGTGGAGGCGGAGAGCGGGGCACGACCGCGCCTCAAGGTGTCGGCGCTGGCGCAGAGCGGGGAGCGCATCGACCACTTCGAGGTGCGGCGCGGCGCTTGAGACCGCGCCGCACCTCGATCGGGTGCGGCTCCCGGCTTGTGGGTGGTGCGTGTTCGTGGGGCGTGCGGGCCTGAAGGTGGCGTGTGCTCACAGGGCGCGCGTGTCCGGCCCGTGGCTCCTCAGTGGCCGGTCGAGCCGCCGTTGTCACGGCGGTCGAGGGCGCGCTGGAGGGCGGCGGCGGCGTTCTTGCGGTCGGACTCGGTCGTACGGGAGACACGACGGACTCGGCGGCGGGCGGTCGTCTCGGCCATGGGAAATCGACTCCTTCGAGTTTCCTGGAGTGCAACGAGGGGTTGCGAGACGCCGGAAGGGGCGGGGAGCGGGCCGCAGGGGTTGCCTGCGCGGGGCCCGGCTCACGACCGCCATTCGCTGGGTCGAGCGAGACGTTCGGCTCCTACAAAGCTAAGGGAGCGACGCGCTTCTGTCTCCACAATTACTCGGACTTCCTACTATCTGAGACGGCACCCTGGCCGACCCCCCGCTGAGCTGCGGTTTCGCTGACGATCTCAGTTCCCGGACCAGAGCGCGCACGGCCGCCGCGGCCGCGAGTTCCGGTGTGGTGACGTAGCCGATCCTGCGGGTGGGCCGCTCCGGTCCGAGGTCGGTGATCTCGACCACGGGCGGGGCCCCGGTGAGCGAGAGCGCGGGCATGATGGCCATGCCGAGCCCGCTGGCCACCATCGACAGCACCGCCCCGTCGTCCTCGGCCCGGGCGGTCACGGTGGGGATCCAGTCCTGCGCGGCCCACCACTGCCGGGTGGCGGAGGAGCAGTTCTCCCGCCAGTCGACCAGGGGCAGGGAGCGCGGGTGCGGATGCCCGGCCGGGTGCACGAGCGCGTAGGGCTCTTCGAGGAGTACGTCGCCGATCAGCTCCGGCGGGATCGGCGAGCTGGTGCCGAGGGTCGCGATCCCCAGGTCGGCACGGCCCGCGGCCACCTCCCCCGCCGCCCCGGGGCCGACCTCCCGTACGACCGTCACGGTCGCCTCGATACCGGGGTGGCGGGCGGCGAGCCGCTCCAGCACGGGCGGCAGCAGATACAGGGCCGCGCTGCGGAAGGCGGCGATACGCAGCGGCCCACGGATCCCACCCGTTCCGGCCTCCGCCCCGGACCCGGTGGCGGTCCCCCGGGTCTCGGTGACCAGGACGTCCAGCATGCGCAGGATCCGGCGCGCGTGGGCGGCGGCCCGCTCGCCGGCCGCGGTGGGCCGGGCACCGTACCGCCCGCGCGCGAACAGCACGACGCCCAGCTTGCGTTCGATGCCGCGCACGGCGTGCGAGACGGCGGACTGGGTGGTCCCGAGCCGGACGGCAGCGGCCGAGAAACCCCCTTCGTCCGCCACCGCCGCCAGGGTCCGCAACTCCTGCGGAGCGAGATCGGGTGTGCGATCGATTGCGGTCACTCGGGGCCCCACCTGCCGCTATGAGGACGGCTCATGGATCCGTCCGTGCCATGAACGCAACCCTCTGCCCACCGCCCGCATTCCTGCCTACCGTCCCATGCCATGACCGACACCGCGCTCACCGTGCACCAGACCGCCCGCCCGACCGGCTTCCCCACCCCCGACCACTTCCGCTTCGTCGAGTCCCCCGTGCCGGACCCCGGCCCCGGCACGGCCCTGGTCGAGAACCTCTACTGGTCGGTGGATCCCTATCACCGCGAAATGATGGACGGCGACTTCGCGTTGAACGCCCCGCTGGAGGGCCGCGCCCTCGGCCGGGTCGTCGCCTCGCGCGAACCGGCGCTGCCGGAGGGAGAGTTCGCCTTCCACCGCCGGGGCTGGCGCACCCACTCCGTCGTCCGCCCGGAAGAGGCCAGACGTCTCCCCCGCCATGAAGGCGTGCCGCTCTCCGCCCACTTGAGCGTCCTCGGCGGTACGGGCCTGACCGCGTACGTCGGCCTCACCCGGATCGCCCGGCTGCGCGAGGGCGAGGACCTGTTCGTGTCCGCGGCGGCGGGCGGGGTCGGCACGGCGACCGGCCGCTTCGCCCGACTGCTCGGCGCGGGCCGGATCGTCGGCAGCGCGGGCTCGGCGGCGAAGGTCGCCCACCTGACGGAACGGGTCGGCTACGACGAGGCCTTCGACTACCACACCGCGCCCGTCGCCGACCTGCTCGCCAAAGCGGCCCCGGACGGCATCGACGTCTTCGTCGACAACGTCGGCGGCGACCACCTGGGCGCGGCGATCGGCGCGCTCCGGGACCGCGGACGAGTGGTACGGATCGGCACGGTCGGGCAGTACAACGCGCCGGGCACCACAGCCGCCCTGTTCGACCACGCCGACGTCGTGGAGAAGAGCCTCCGGCTGGAGGGCTTCCTGGTGCGGGACTACGCCGACGTACAGGAGGAGTTGTACGAGTTCGCCGTACCGCACCTGCTCAGCGGGGCGCTCACGCCGGACGAGACCGTGGTGGACGGGTTCGAGCGGATCGTGGAGGCGTTCCTGCTGATGCTGCGCGGCGGGAACACCGGGAAGATCCTGGTACGAGCGGTGAGTTGAGGGCCGGGAGATACCGGCGACGGCGGGCCGTCAGTGGACGAGGGCGGCCGTCACCGTCTCCCGGAAGCCCTTCGGGTCCTCCACCCACGGCAGGTGCCCGGCCCGGGGCAGCGCCGTCCGCCGGACTCGCGGCAGCGCCCGCTCCAGGGAGTCCACCGCCGAGCGCGGCCGGACGTCCCGGGTGCCGTCGACGATCAGTACGGGCAGATCCAGACGCCGACAGGCCGCGTACAGCTCGGGGGTGCCCCACTCGCGCTGCCGCTCGGCGTTCAGCGCCTTGTTGCACGCGGTGTTGATCGGGAACCACGGGTCGGCCATCCGCCCGGCATGCTCCGGCGCCCGCTCGCGGTCCTCGAACTCGATCGCCCACTGGAGAACCGCGCGCTCCCGCTCCTCGTCCTCGGTGCGCTCCGGCAGGTCGCCCAACTCGGTCCAGCGGGCCAGCCGTTCGGGGTGCTCGCCGAGCCGGGCGAGGAAGTTCTCCCTGAACCGGGGATGCCAGTCGGCGTCCGGGCCGATGCCGGTGCCGCTCACGTAGATCAGCGCGGCGACATGCTCCGGACGGGCCAGCGCGTACGCCAACGCGAGCTGCGCGCCCCAGGAATGGCCGAGCAGCACCATCCGCTCCAGCCCGAAGTGCCGTCGTACGGCGTCCAGATCGGCCACGAACCGCTCGCTGGTCCACGGCCCCGCGCACCGCTCGGACCGTCCGCCGCCGCGCTGGTCCCAACGGACCACCGTGGCCTCGTCGTCGAGCATCCCGGCCACGTCCTCGAACATGTCCCACAGCCCGGGACCGCCGTGGCACAGCACCAGCGGGGTGCGGCCCCGGCCCGAACGGCTCGCCCACAGCCGTACTCCGTCGTCGGTGACCACCGTCTCGTCCATGACGGACAGTCTGCCGGGCCGGAACGGGACGGGACGGAGAGCGCGAGGCAGGGCGAGGCAGGGCAGGGCGAGCGGAAGAGGGCCGGGCGGGTGCCCGGCCCTCTTCTCCGCCACTACGTGACGGGACGTCAGCCCATGTGCGGGTACGGGTAGTCGGTCGGCGGGACCAGCGTCTCCTTGATGGCGCGGGTCAGAGTCCAGCGCATCAGGTTCTGCGGGGCGCCGGCCTTGTCGTTGGTGCCGGAGGCCCGGCCGCCGCCGAAGGGCTGCTGGCCGACGACGGCACCGGTCGACTTGTCGTTGATGTAGAAGTTGCCGGCCGCGTAGCGCAGCTTCTCCATCGTGTACGCCGTGGCGGCGCGGTCGGAGGAGATGACCGAGCCGGTCAGCGCGTAGTCGGACACCGACTCCATCTGCGTCAGCATCTCGTCGTACCGGTCGTCCTCGTAGACGTGCACGGCGAGGATCGGGCCGAAGTACTCGGTGGTGAAGACCTCGTTCTCCGGGTCGGCGCACTCGATGACGGTCGGGCGGACGAAGTAGCCGGTCGAGTCGTCGTACGAGCCGCCCGCGACGATCGTGCAGGTCGGGTCCGCCTTGGCGCGGTCGATGGCCGCCTTGTTCTTGGCGAAGGCCCGCTCGTCGATGACCGCGCCGACGAAGTTCGACAGGTCGGTGACGTCGCCCATGGTGATGCCGTCGATCTCGGCGGCGAACTCCTCACGGAAGCCGCCGTTCCAGATCGACGCGGGGAGATACGCCCGGGAGGTCGCCGAACACTTCTGGCCCTGGTACTCGAAGGCACCGCGGGTCAGCGCGGTCTTGAGGATCGCCGGGTCGGCACTCGGGTGGGCGACGACGAAGTCCTTGCCGCCGGTCTCGCCGACCAGACGCGGGTAGGTGCGGTACGTCTCGATGTTGGCGCCGACCGTCTTCCACAGGTGCTGGAAGGTGCGGGTCGAGCCGGTGAAGTGGATGCCGGCGAGGTCGCGGTGGGTCAGGGCGACCTCGGAGACCTCGATGCCGTCGCCGGTGACCAGGTTGATGACACCCTTGGGAAGACCGGCCTCCTCCAGGATCCGCATGAGCAGCACGGCGGCGTGCGTCTGCGTCGGGGACGGCTTCCACACCACGACGTTGCCCATCAGCGCGGGCGCGGTCGGCAGGTTGCCCGCGATGGCCGTGAAGTTGAAGGGCGTGATCGCGTAGACGAAGCCTTCGAGGGGGCGGTGGTCGAGGCGGTTCCAGACACCCGGGGAGTTCGCCGGGGGCTGCTCGGCGAGCAGGTCACGGGCGTACTTGACGTTGAAGCGCCAGAAGTCGACCAGTTCGCAGGGGGTGTCGATCTCGGCCTGCTGGGCGGTCTTGGACTGGCCCAGCATCGTCGAGGCGGCGAGCGTCTCGCGCCAGGGGCCGGCCAGCAGCTCGGCCGCGCGCAGGATGATCGCCGCGCGGTCGTCGAAGGACATCGCCCGCCAGGCGGGCGCGGCGGCGAGGGCCGCGTCGATCGCGTCCTGGGCGTCCTGCCGGGTGGCGTTGCCGTACGTACCGAGGACGGCCTTGTGGCGGTGCGGCTGCACGACGTCGAAACGCTCGCCGCCGCCGAGCCGCCGTACACCGCCGATGGTGCAGGGCAGGTCGACGGGGTTCTCGGCCAGCTCCTTCAGCCTGGCCTCCAGCCGGGCGCGCTCGGGCGAGCCGGGGGCATAGCCGTGCACCGGCTCGTTGACGGGGGCGGGGACCTGGGTCACAGCGTCCATAAGTTCCGTAACTCCTTCTTGAGCGGTGTGTTTCCGGGGCTCAGCCCTTGGTGATCATGCTGCGGGCGAAGAACCGCAGGTTCGCCGGCTTCTCCGCGAGGCGTCGCATGAAGTAGCCGTACCAGTCGGTGCCGTAGGCGGTGTAGACGCGCATGCGGTGGCCCTCGGCGGCGAGCCGCAGGTGCTCTTCGCCGCGGATGCCGTACAGCATCTGGAACTCGTACTCGTCGAGCTTGCGGCCGGCCCGGTGGGCGAGTTCCTGGCCGATGGAGATGAGGCGCGGGTCGTGGGACCCGATCATCGGGTATCCCTCGCCCTCCATCAGGATCTTCAGGATTCGGACGTACGCCTTGTCGATCTCGTGTTTCTGCTGGTAGGCGACCTCGGCGGGCTCCTTGTACGCGCCCTTCACCAGCCGCACCCGGCTGCCGCCGTCGGCGAGCCGGCGGGCGTCGGCCTCGGTGCGGAAGAGGTACGCCTGGATGACGCAGCCGGTCTGCGGGAAGTCCTTCCGCAGCTCCTCGTGGATGGCGAACATCGAGTCGAGGGTGGTGTGGTCCTCCGCGTCGAGCGTGACGGTCGTACCGATCGCGGCGGCCGCCTCGACGACGGGCCGGATGTTGGCGAGCGCCAGCTCGTGACCGCCGTCCAGCGCCTGGCCGAACATCGACAGTTTCACGGACATCTCCGCGCGGGTGCCCAGCTCCAGCCGCTTCAGCCGGTCGACGAGCTCCAGATACGCGTCCCGCGCGGCGGCGGCCTGCCCGGGGGTGGTGATGTCCTCGCCGACGACGTCCATCGTCAGCTCCAGACCCCTGGACGTGAGGTCCTCGATGATCGGGACGATCCCGTCCACGGTCTCGCCGGGGATGAAGCGGTCGACCACCTGCCTGGTGACGGGGGCCGCCGAGATCAGACGTCGCATCCGGTCGCTGCGCGACGCGGCAAGAATCACGGGACCCAGCACGGGGCACCTCCACAGACCAGCAGATAGAACCACCGTGAAACCTAGGGATCCCTCCGATCGTCGGCCATCGACAGCTGTCACGCATCCGTGCCGTAGATCTCAGACAGATGTATGAAGGACACGCGGAAATGCGGGAGAATGCCTGAGTGACACCGGAATACAAGGACGACAGGGACCGCCAGGACCACAGGGACCGCAAGGGCGACTACCAGGAACTGGTCGACGAGATCTCGGAGCTCCTCGGCGCCCCGGCGACGCTGGAGAACCGGGACTTCGAGCTGATCGCCTTCGGTACGTACGACAGCGAGGGCGAGCTCGACGCCTCCGCCCTGGACCCGGTGCGCACCCGCTCCATCCTGACCCGCCGCTCCACGGCCGCGGTCCGCTCCTGGTTCGAGGGCTTCGGCATCACCCGCGCGACCGCGCCGGTCCGTATCCCGCCCACCCCGGAGGCGGGCGTCTACCGGGGCCGGATCTGTCTCCCCGTACGCCATCGGGGTGTCGTCCTCGGATACGTCTGGCTCCTGGACGACGACCCCGGCCCGACCGACCACCGGCTCACGGCCGCCATGGCGGTCACCTCCCGCATCGGCGCCCTGCTCGCCGACGAGGCGCAGCACGGGGCGGATCTGAGCCGGGAGCTGCGGGCCGTGCTGACCGCCGAGCACGACTGGCAGCACGACATGGCCGTCGCCGAACTCCGCACCGCCCTCGGTCCCCGCGCCGACACCCTCCACACGATGGTCTGCGTCGCCCCCTGGCCCTCCGCCGACCCGGACGACGCCCCCTCGGTCCGCACGGTGCCGGGCGCGACCGCCCTGTGCACCGTCCCGTGGGGGACGACGGCCACCTCCCTGGCCCTGCTGGTACGGCTGCGCTCGGCGGACGTCCTGACACCGGCGACGTCGGCGGCGGGGCGGTTGCTGGAGGCGGCGCGGGGCGGGGCCGGGAGCAACGACGCGGGCGCCGCCGCGGGCATCGCGGCCACCCGCTCCGGCCTGGCCGAGCTGGGCGCGGCCTGGCGAGAGGCCTCGGCCGCGGCCCGCGCGGCCCTGGCGGAACCCCACCTCGGCCCGGTCGCCGAGTGGGCGTCCATCGGCCCGTACCGCCTCCTCACCGCACTCCCCCCGGAAACGGCCCACGACCCCGCCGTCCGCACCCTCCTCACCCCCACCCACCGCGAACTGGCCCGCACCGCCGAGGTCTACCTCGACTGCGCGGGCCAGGCCGGCCGCACGGCGGCGGAACTGGGCATCCACCGGCAGACGCTGTACTACCGGCTGTCCAGGGTGGAACAGCTGACGGGCCTGGACCTGGACGACGGGGAGGACCGGCTGCTGCTGCACATGGCGTTGAAGGGGGCGCGGCTGTAGGCGTCACATGTACGTCTGGCAATGGAGCCGCACGTTCCCGAAGTCCCCTTCGGCCAGGTCCCGGGGATGGATCAGCCAGGAGGCGGCGCACATGAGGGGCACGTCCACGAACTCGTAGTCCGCGCGGGCCAGCAGGACGAGTGAGGTGTCGTCGGCGACGGGCCAGGGCGCCGGGTCGCTCTGGATCACGGACGCGTATCCGCCCAGGGTGAGTTCGCCGGTCGCGGTCTCGTCCAGGTAGTCCATCAGGTAGGGGTGGATGAGGCGCAGCGTCTCGTGGTCGGCGATGTCGTTGTCGGTGTCCGGCATGAACCGGTCGAGCCGGCCTCGGAGGGGGTACGACTCGCAGGTGTAGGGCGCGTTCTCCTCGGAGGGGGCCCGTTCCGTCGTCGCCGTCCCGGCCGGGACGTACACCACCCGGCCTTGGTCGTTCGGCCCTGGGACATGGCTCGGCTCGCCGTTGTCGGCGAAGAACAGCAGGTGCCCGTCCGTCGGCAACGGTATGTCCAGCTCACCGACCGGGACGGCCGCACAGTCGACCGACGCGATGAACGCCGGGAAGCCGGACCATTCGACGTTCGGGGGGAGCCGGGGGTGACCTCCGTACTGTCCGACGACGGGCGCGTCACCGTCCTGCGCCGACCGTAACTCCAGGCGCGGACGGGCGAGTAGCAGCGCCCTGCCGAGAAGGTCCTCGGGCACACCTCGCCCGCGAGCCGCGGCGCGGTATTCGTCCAGTGCGTTCATGGCGCGCAGTCTGCCGCGGAGGCGGAGACGGGCGCACGGCCTCCGGCCCCGGCAAGGGAAGGCACTCGCGCCGGGAGGGAGGGGGCGGTCGTTGAAAGTGGGACGGATTATTGAAAACGATTGTCATCATGCTACGGTCGCCGCACTGTCCTTGACCACCCCTTTACCCGGAGGGTTCCGTGCGCCTGCCCGCTCGCCGCCTGCTCCCCGCCACCGCCCTCACGGCCGCCTCCGCGCTGCTCACCGGCTGCTTCACCGGCGCGGAGACCTCCGCGGACAACGGTGTCGACGGCAAGCGCATACGCGTCGCCATGATGCTGCCCCCACGCTCCGGGCTCTCCCCCCTCTCCGACGACGCGTTCAAACTCTCCCGCTGGTCCACGGCGGAGACGCTGGTGAAGCTGGACGCGGCCGGGGACGCCGAACCGGCGCTTGCCACCAAGTGGGTTCAGTCTGGGCGGAGTTGGACGTTCACCGTCAGGGACGGGGTCACCTTCCACGACGGTACGGAGCTGACCGCCGAGGCCGTCGTCCGCTCGCTCAGCACGGCCGCCACCGCCTCCCCCAAGCCCCGCATCCTCGACGGCGTCGACCTGACGGCGAAGGCGAAGGGCGAGCGGACGGTCGTCGTGACGACCGGTGCCGAGGACCCCCTCGTCCCGCAGCGGCTCAGCTCCCCTCAGCTGTCGGTCCTCGCGGCGAAGGCGTACCGGGGCAAGACCGTCGACCCGGTCGGCGCCGGCACCGGCCCCTTCGAACTGACCAGGGTCGACGGCACCTCCGCCGCCGCCCTCGACCGCCACGACGCCTACTGGGGCGGCAGGGCGAAGGCCCCCGGGATCGACGTCAGGTTCGTGCCGGACGGCACCGCTCGCGCCGCGGCCCTGCGCAGCGGCGAGGCCGACATCGTCGAGGCGGTGCCGGTCTCGCAGGCCGCGCTGCTCGACGAGGACCTGATCACCGAGGTCCCGATGCCGCGCACCAACACCCTGTACCTGAACACCGGGAAGGGCGCCTTCAAGGACGCCTCGCTGCGCGCCGCCGCCCGTGAGGCGATCGACGCCGAGTCGATCGTGAAGGGTGTGTACGAGGGGCGCGCCGACGTCGCCGAAGGGCTGCTGGGGCCCGCCCTGCCGTGGGCGGCCGACCTGCGGACGCCGGTGTCCCGCGCAAGGGCGGGCGATCCGGCCGGGAAGACCGTCACCATCGGCACGTTCACCGACCGCGCCGAACTCCCCGAGGTCGCGGCCACCCTCCAACAACAGCTCCAGCGGGCCGGATTCACGGTGAAGCTGGAGGTGCGCGAGTACGCCGCCATCGAATCCGACGCGCTGGCGGGCGAGTTCGACGCGTTCGTGCTCTCCCGGGCCACCGTCCTCGACTCCGGCGACCCGGCCGCCTACCTCTACAGCGACTTCGCCTCCGACGGCTCCTTCAACATCGCCCAACTCACCGACCCCGAGGTCGACAAGGCACTGACGAAGGCCGGCGGCACCGAAACCGGCGAGGCCCGCCGCCGGGCCGTCATCGACGCCGAGGCCGCCGTCCTCGCCACCGACGCGGCTGTGCCGATGCTGCACGAGCGGGTGATCCAGGGCGATGCCGCCGGGGTCGTCGACGTCGCCCACGACCCCCGCGAGCGGGAACTGGTCACGGCGGACACGCACGTCAAGTGAGGCTCCGGAAAAGAGGGTTGCCGACCGCGGCCGGTGCGACCCGCGCTCTCTGTCTCCTCACGGTCCTGGCCGCCGTGGGCCTGCTGCCCTGGCTCTCCGGCCGGGATCCCGCCCTGACGGTCCTGCGGGCCCGCTCCGCCGAGCAGGAGCCGACGAAGGAGGCCCTGGACGCCATACGGCAGGATCTCGGGCTCGACGCGGGTCCCCTTTCGCTGCTGGGGAGTTGGGCCTCCGACCTGGTGCGCGGGGACCTCGGCACGTCCTGGGTGTCGGGTACCGACGTGCTGCCGTCCGTCGGCTCCGGGGTGCAGGTGTCGCTGGCTCTGATGGGTGCGGCCTTCGCGGTCGCCGTGCTGCTGGCGGGTGCGCTGGTCGCGCCCGTGCTGGTGCGGGGGCGGGGGTCGTCCGGGGCGTGGGCGGCGATGCTCGCGGCGGTGCCCGAATTCCTGCTCGCCACCGTCGCGTTGCTGGTGTGCGGGGTGTGGCTGGGATGGCTGCCCACGTCCGGCTGGCAGGGCCCGCGGTACATGGTGCTGCCCGCGCTCGCCCTCGGCGTTCCGGCGGGCGGGCTGCTCGGCCGGCTGGTCGCGGACGCGCTGCCCTCCGTACTGGACGAGCGGTGGGTGGAGCTGTGGCGCGGGGCCGGAGTCGGCCGTGGCGGCATCTCGGCCGCCGCACTGAAGCGCGTACTGCCGCCGCTGGTACCGCAGTTCGGGATGGTCGCCGTGGGGCTCACGGGTGGCGCGGTCGCGGTGGAGACCGTGTTCGCCGTCCCTGGCATCGGCCGTACGGCACTCGGCGCGGCCAAGTCGCAGGATCTGCCGCTGCTCCAGGGCGCTGTCCTGGCCCTGCTGCTGCTCGGCCTGGTGGCGGGCGCGGTGGCGGCGCTGGTACGGCGTCGGCTGCTGGGCCCGGCCCTGCGGGACGCCGGGCTGTCGCTGCCGCCGGTTCGGCCGGTCCCTACCCACCCGGCGATCCCCTTCTCCCTGTTCACCGTGCTCGCCGTGACCATCGGCTGGGGCCTGCTGCGCGACCCGTACGCCCTCGACACGACCGCCCGGCTCGCCGCGCCGTCCTGGTCGCACCCCCTCGGCACCGACGGCCTCGGCCGGGACGTGCTGGCCCGGCTCGGGCACGGCGCGGCCCCCACGGTCGGCACGGCGGCGGCCGTCTGCCTGCTGAGCCTGCTGGTCGCGCTGACGCTCGGCTTCCTGCCGGGCGTCGCGGCCGGCGCGGCCGACATCGCGAACGCGCTGCCCCCGGTCATCGTCGGCATCCTGGTCGCCGCGGTGGCCGGGCCCGGCACCGGCGGAGCGGCCCTCGCGGTCGCGCTGATCTCCTGGCCGCCCCTGGCCGCGCACGCGGCGGCGCTGGTGCAGGAGGTCCGGGCGTCCTCCTTCCTCACCGCCCAACGGGCCATCGGCGCACCGCCGTTGTGGGTCCTCACCCGGCACGTCCTGCCCTCGGTGGCCGCCCCCGTCGCCCGGCACGCCCTGCTCCGGCTGCCCGGCATCGCCCTCGCCCTGGCCTCCCTCGGCTTCCTCGGACTGGGCGCCCAGCCGCCCGCCCCCGAGTGGGGCCTCCTCCTCGACGAGTCCCGCGCCTACGTGGAACGCGCCCCGTGGGCGGCACTCGCCCCGGCCCTCGCCCTGGCCCTGCTGGCCGGACTGGCGGTGTCGGGAGCGGCGTACGCACAGGGCCGGAGCGTCGCCCGTGACACCAGGAAGGCGGCACCCGTTGCGGTCTGAAGCAGCCGAACCCACGTCGGCACCCGAACCCGTGCCGACACCCGACTCCACGTCAGCACCGGAGTCCACGCCACCGGAGCCCGAGGCGCTGCTCTCGGTCCGCGATCTCCGTATCGCCTTCCACGGCGTGGAGGCCGTCCGCGGTCTGTCCTTCGACGTCCACCCCGGCGAAGTCCTCGCCGTCGTCGGCGAGTCGGGCGCGGGCAAGTCCCTCACGGCCCGCGCCCTGCTGGGCATGCTGCCGCCGGACGCGACGACGAGCGGACGGGTGCGGCTGCGCGGCGAGAGCGACCTCGCCGCGCAACGGGGCCGCCGGATCGCCCTCGTCCCGCAGGACGCCCTCTCCGCGCTCTCGCCGGTGCACCGGGTCGGCGACCAACTCGCCGCCGCCGTGCGGTCGGTGACCGGGGTGTCACGCAGGGAGGCGCGGGCCCGGGCGGTGGCCGCGCTTGACCGGGTCGGCATCCCGGACGCCGCACGCAAGGCGCGCGCCTATCCGCACGAGTTCTCCGGCGGTATGCGGCAGCGCGCGGTCATCGCCATGGCGACCGTCAACGATCCCGAGATCCTCGTCGCCGACGAACCGACCACCGCCCTCGACGAGGAGCACCGCGAGCAGGTCCTGCGCGTCCTCGGCGAGCAGCGGGAAGCGGTCGGGGCGGCGCTCGTCCTGGTCACCCACGACCTGGACGTCGTACGCCGGCACGCGGACCGCGCGCTGGTCATGTACGCCGGCCGCGTGACCGAACTCGGCCCGGCGGAAAAGGTGTTGGCCCGGCCGCTGGCTCCCTACACCGCCGGCCTCCTCGCCTCGCTCCCCGAACACGCGCGGGGCCGCCGCCTGCCCACCCTCCCCGGCGTCCCGCCCGCCCCGGGCACCCTCCCGCCGGGCTGCGCGTTCGCCCCGCGCTGCCCGCTCGCGACGGACACCTGCCAGGACGAGGAGCCGGAGCCGCAGCGGGTGGACGGGCGGCTGGTCGCCTGCCATCGATCCACCGACGTCCCGTATCCCGCAACGGAGTTGTTCCAGGAGAGGGAGAAGCCGCATGCCGCAGCCTGACACCCGCGGCCCGCTGCCCGACAGCCTCGGCCCGCCGTCCGACGTCCGCGGTCCCCTTCTCGACGTCCGCGACCTCCTCGTCCGCTACGGCCCGGTCACCGCCGTGGACCACGTCTCCTTCTCCCTGCACGCGGGCGAGACCCTCGCCCTCAACGGCCCCTCGGGCTGCGGCAAGTCCTCCACCGCGTCGGCGGTCCTGCAGCTGCGCCGCCCGGACGGCGGCGAAGTCCGCTTCGAGGGACGGGAGTTGACGACCCTCCCCGAACGCGAACTGCGCCCCCTGCGCCCCCGCATGCAGCCCGTCTTCCAGGATCCGTACGGCTCCCTCAGCCCTCGTCACCGCGTCCGCGACGCCGTCGCGGAGCCACTGAAGGTGCAGGGCCGCTGGACGGCGGACGACGGTCCCGCCCGGGTGGCCGGACTCCTCGACCGGGTCGGCCTGGACCCGTCGTACGGCGACCGGCGGCCGCACGAGCTCTCCGGCGGCCAGTGCCAGCGCGTCGGCATCGCCCGCGCGCTGGCCTCCGCACCGCGGCTGCTGGTCCTCGACGAACCGGTGTCGGCCCTGGACCCGTCCGTCCGGGCCGGCGTGCTGAACCTGCTCGCCGACCTCCAGGACGACCTGGGTCTCGGCTATCTGTTCATCTGCCACGACCGGGCGGTCGTACGACACTTCGCGGACCGGGTGCTGGAGATGCGGGACGGGCGGATCAGCCCTTCGTGACTCCGGCGACCACGCGGCGCAGCCCCTCGGTGAGCTGCTCGGCGTCGGGCGCGGTCTTCGGGTCGAAGGTCCACTGCGCGATGAGACCCGTCATCAGGGTCACGTAGAACATGCCGACGGTGTCCGCGGCCTCGTCGGAGACGTCCTCCTCCCGCCCGCCCATCAGCAGCGGAATGAGCCCGCGTCCGGCCTCGCGCTGGGCGCGCGCCAAGTGATCGCGCACTTCGGGCAGTTGGTCGCCCATGACCACGATCTCCATGCTGAGGTGCCAGATGGAACCGGGCTGCCGCATGGTGCCGACGATGTTCCCCCACACCTCCTGGAACCGTTCGAGGGAACCGGGCTCGGTGGTCAGCCCCGCCCCGTCGCCCTCGAAGGTGTCGCCCATCCCCTCGACCAGCGCCACATACGCCTGCGCGAGCAACGCGTCCTTCGAGCCGTAGTGGTAGCCGATGGAGGCCAGGTTGGTCCCCGACTCCTTGACGATGTCACGCGCCGTCGTACGCGCGAAGCCCTTCTCCAGGAGGCAGCGCCTGGCGCCTTCGAGCAGATCCTCACGGTGTCCCATGCGCAGCAGCCTACCCCCGGTCCATACAGGCGTCCTAGACAGATGACTTACACAGATGATTGACACATCCGATTCAGACGACTGATTTATACAGTCGTACTAGACAAGCGTTTAAGACGCTCGTACAGTCCTCGCCATGACGAACTCGACGTGTACCTCGGCGGGCCCCCGGGCCGGGCGCCGCGAATGGACCGCCCTCGCCGTACTGATGCTTCCGCTGCTCCTGGTCTCCATGGACGTCTCCGTCCTCTACTTCGCCATCCCGGCGGTCAGCGCGGACCTGGAGCCGAGCGGCACCCAGCAACTGTGGATCTTCGACATCTACGCGTTCGTGCTGGCCGGCCTGCTGATGACGATGGGCTCGCTCGGCGACCGCATCGGCCGCCGCAGACTGCTGCTCGGCGGTGCGGTCGCCTTCGGCGGCGCCTCCCTGCTCGCCGCGTACGCGAACAGCGCCGAGACCCTGATCGCGGCCCGCGCGATGCTCGGCATCGGCGGCGCGACCCTGATGCCCTCGACGATGGCCCTGCTCCGCACGATGTTCACCGACCCCGGCCAGCGCGCGAAGGCGATCGGCCTGTGGTCCGGCGTGATGACGGCCGGTATCGCCCTCGGCTCGGTCATGAGCGGGGTGCTGGTCGAGTACTTCTGGTGGGGCTCGGTCTTCCTGGTCAACCTGCCCGCGATGGCACTGCTGCTGGTCCTCGGCCCGATCCTGCTCCCCGAGTCCAGGGACCCCGCCCCCGGCCGCTTCGACTGGCCGAGCGTCCCCCTGTCGATGGCCGCCGTGCTCCCCGTGATCTACGGGCTGAAGGAGCTGACCGCCGAGGGCTGGAACGTCCGCTACGTCGTCTCGATCACCGTCGGCCTGCTCTTCGCCGCCCTCTTCGTGCACCGGCAGCGCACGACGGTCGCGCCGATGCTCTCCCCCGCCCTGTTCCGCGGGCCCGGCTTCGCCCCGGCCGTCGTCCTCAACCTGGTCTCCGCGTTCGGGATGATGGGCTCGGCGTTCTTCACCACGCAGTACCTGCAGTCCGTGCTCGGCAAGAGCGCGCTGGAAGCGGCCCTGTGGGCACTGCTCCCCTCGGTGCCGATCGGCATGACGGCCCCGCTGGCCACCGCCCTGGTCCAGAAGGGCGTCCACCGCGCCCACGTCGTGACGGCCGGCTTCCTCATCGGCGCGAGCGGCTACGCCCTGCTCGCCCTCGCCGGTACGGACTCGATGTGGCTGGTGCTGACCGCCTGCGGAATCCTCGCCTCCGGAATCGTCATGGTCATCTCCCAGATGACGGACCTCGCCCTCGGCACCGCCCCGGCGGAGCGCGCGGGCTCCGCGTCCTCCCTGCTGGAGACGGGCACCGAGTTCGGCGGCGCCCTCGGCATGGCCGTCCTGGGCTCCATCGGTACGGCGATCTACCGGCACCAGATGCCGGACACGGCGCCGGACACGGCCCGGGAGACGCTGGGCGGTGCGCTGGCGGTCGCCGGGCACGTACCGGGGCTGGCGACGGCCGCTCGGCAGGCGTTCACCGACGGGATGCAGGGGGCGGCGGTCGCGGGGACCGTGGTGCTCGCGGGGGCCGCCGTGCTGGCGTCGGTGACGCTGCGGAAGGTGCGGCAGCCGCACAGCGAAACGCCGGACGAGCCGAGTCACCTCAGCCCGTCCGGCGTATGAAAGCGATGTCAGACGAGGTTCACCGCGCGCGCGGACGTCGCGCCGATCTCCTCGGCCACCTCGGCCAGCACCCCGACGGGCACCGTGTCGTCGACGGTCAGGACGGCCAGCGCCTCGCCGCCCGCCACCGCACGCGACACCTGCATGCCGGCGATGTTGATGCCGGCCTCGCCGAAGACGCGGCCGACGGTGCCGACGACACCCGGACGGTCCTCGTACCGCAGGACGACCATGTGGTCGGCGAGCGCGAGGTCCACGTCGTACTCGCCGACGGCGACGATCTTCTGGAGGTGCTTCGGGCCGGCCAGCGTGCCGGAGACCGACACCTCCTCGCCGCTGCCGAGCGTGCCGCGCACGGTCACGACGTTGCGGTGGTCGGCCGACTCGGAGCTGGTCGTCAGCCGCACCTCGACACCGCGCTCCTGCGCGAACAGCGGGGCGTTGACATAGGAGACGGTCTCGTCGACGACGTCCTCGAACACACCCTTGAGAGCGCTGAGTTCCAGCACCTTCACGTCGTGCTGGGTGATCTCGCCGTACACCTCGACGTCGAGGCGGACGGCGACCTCACCGGCGAGCGCCGTGAAGATGCGGCCCAGCCGCTCGGCGAGCGGCAGACCCGGCTTGACGTCCTCGGCGATGACGCCGCCCTGGACGTTCACCGCGTCGGGCACGAGTTCACCGGCGAGGGCGAGTCGCACCGACCTGGCGACCGCGATGCCCGCCTTCTCCTGCGCCTCGTCGGTCGACGCGCCGAGGTGCGGGGTGCAGACGACCTGGTCGAGCTCGAAGAGCGGGGAGTCCGTGCAGGGCTCCTTCGCGTACACGTCGAGGCCGGCGCCGGCGACGCGGCCCTCCTTGAGCGCCGAGTACAGCGCCTCCTCGTCGACGATCCCGCCGCGCGCGGCGTTCACGATGCGCACCGACGGCTTGACCTTGTGCAGCGCCTCGTCACCGATGAGACCGAGGGTCTCGGGGGTCTTCGGCAGGTGCACGGTGATGAAGTCGGCGACCTCCAGGAGCTCGTCCAGCGACAGCACCTTGACGCCCATCTGGGCGGCCCGCGCGGGCTGCACATAGGGGTCGTAGGCGACGACCTTCATACCGAAGGCCGACATCCGCTGGGCGACGAGCGCGCCGATGCGGCCGAGGCCGACGACACCGAGGGTCTTCTCCGCCAGCTCGACACCCGTGTACTTGCTGCGCTTCCACTCGCCGTTCTTCAGGGCGGTGTTGGCCTGCGGGATGTGGCGCGCGGTGGCGAGGAGCAGGCCACAGGCCAGCTCGGCCGCGGTCACGATGTTCGAGGTGGGGGCGTTGACGACCATGACGCCGGCCTTGGTGGCGGCGGAGACGTCGACGTTGTCCAGGCCGACGCCGGCTCGTGCGACGACCTTCAGTTTCTTCGCGGCGGCGATGGCCTCGGCGTCGACCTTGGTGGCCGAACGGACCAGGATCGCGTCGACGTCCACGATGGCGGGGAGCAGTTCGGCGCGGTCGGCTCCGTTGCAGTGCCGGATCTCGAAGTCCGGCCCGAGTGCGTCGACGGTGGCGGGCGACAGCTCTTCAGCGATGAGTACGACTGGTTTCGAGCTCACGTGAGTCCTCACAAGTCCAATGCGGACGGCCGTCCCGACGGCCGCAGGCGGTGGAGGGTTGCCGCGTGGAAGACGCACGACGCTGTGGGCCCGACGCGTATGTAGTGCAGCAGTCTAGTGCCGCGGCGGAGGGCGTCCTGCGCCTCCGCGGAAGGATCACTCATCCGTGGCCGGACGCCACGGACGAGCGGGATTACCGGAGGTTCGGCGACGGGGCCGCGGCGAGTTCGCCGCGGCCCCGTCCCGGTGGCCTACGCCTCGTCGTCGACCCACGACATGAGCTTGCGCAGCTCCTTGCCGGTGGTCTCCAGGAGGCTCTGCTCGTCCTGGGTCTTGTACTCGTTGTACTTCTTCAGACCGCCGTGGTACTCGGCCATCCACTCACGGGCGAAGGTGCCGTCCTGGATCTCGGCGAGGACCTTCTTCATCTCGGCCTTGGTGGCGTCCGTGATGATGCGGGGGCCGGTGACGTAGTCGCCCCACTCGGCGGTCTCGGAGACCGACCAGCGCATCTTCTCCAGGCCGCCCTCGTACATCAGGTCGACGATCAGCTTCAGCTCGTGGAGGCACTCGAAGTACGCGATCTCCGGCTGGTAGCCCGCCTCGGTCAGCGTCTCGAAACCGGCCTTGACCAGCGCGGCCGTACCACCGCAGAGAACGGCCTGCTCACCGAAGAGGTCGGTCTCGGTCTCCTCGGTGAACGTCGTCTTGATGACGCCGGCGCGGGTGCCGCCGATGCCCTTGGCGTACGAGAGGGCCAGCGCGAAGGCCTTGCCGGTGGCGTCCTGCTCGACGGCCGCGATACACGGAACGCCGCGGCCCTCCTCGTACTGGCGACGGACGAGGTGGCCCGGGCCCTTGGGGGCGACCATGCAGACGTCGATGCCGGCCGGGGGCTTGATGAAGTCGAACCGGATGTTCAGACCGTGGCCGAAGAAGAGGGCGTCGCCCTCCTTGAGGTTGTCCTTGATGGACTCCTCGTAGACCTGGGCCTGGATCGGGTCCGGGACCAGGATCATGATGACGTCGGCCTCGGTGGCGGCCTCGGCCGGGGTCACCACGCGCAGGCCCTGCTCCTCGGCCTTCGCCTTGGACTTGGAGCCCTCGTGCAGACCGACACGCACGTCGACACCCGAGTCACGGAGCGACAGCGCGTGGGCGTGGCCCTGGCTGCCGTAACCGATGACCGCGACCTTGCGGCCCTGGATGATGGACAGGTCGGCGTCGGCGTCGTAGAACAGCTCGGCCACTTTGGGTTCTCTCCTTGGTGTGCAGGTGTTGCGTCCCACCGTATGACGGCGGGCGGAAGGGAAGTCTCGGGGTCTCGGTATACGGGCGGTCGGCGGGGGCCGACCGCCCGGTCCGTGGTCAGGCGGAGCGTTCCAGGGAGCGCAGCGACCGGTCGGTGATCGAACGCGCGCCGCGGCCGATCGCGATGGTGCCGGACTGGACGAGTTCCTTGATGCCGAAGGGCTCCAGCATCTTGAGCATCGCCGACAGCTTGTCGCTGCCGCCGGTGGCCTCGATGGTGACGGCCTCCGGGGAGACGTCGACCGTCTTGGCGCGGAACAGCTGGACGATCTCGACGATCTGGGAGCGCGTCTCGTTGTCGGCACGCACCTTCACCAGAACGAGTTCGCGCTGGATCGCCGATCCGGGTTCCAGTTCGACGATCTTCAGCACGTTGACGAGCTTGTTGAGCTGCTTGGTGACCTGTTCGAGGGGGAGTTCCTCGATCACGTTCACCACGATGGTGATCCGGGAGATCTCCGGGTGCTCGGTGACACCGACGGCGAGCGAGTCGATGTTGAAGCCGCGGCGGGAGAACAGGGCGGCGATCCGGGCGAGGATGCCGGGCGTGTTCTCCACCAGGACGGAGAGCGTGTGCTTGGACATGATTCTTTACGTCTCTCTCGCTCAGTCGTCTTCGTTGTCGCCGAAGTCGGGGCGGACGTCCCGGGCGGCCAGGATCTCGTCGTTGGAGGTGCCGGCGGCGACCATCGGCCACACCATGGCGTCCTCGTGGACGATGAAGTCGATCACGACGGGGCGGTCGTTGATGGAGTTGGCCTCTTCGATGACCTTGTCGAGGTCGTCCGGCGACTCGCAGCGGATCGCGTAACAGCCCATGGCCTCCGACAGCTTCACGAAGTCGGGGACCCGGGTGCCGGCGCTCGGCTCCTTGCCGCTGGCGCCCGGACCGGAGTGCAGCACCGTGTTGGAGTAGCGCTGGTTGTAGAAGAGGGTCTGCCACTGGCGGACCATCCCGAGGGCGCCGTTGTTGATGATGGCGACCTTGATCGGGATGTTGTTCAGGGCGCAGGTGGTGAGTTCCTGGTTGGTCATCTGGAAGCAGCCGTCGCCGTCGATCGCCCAGACCGTCTGGTCCGGGGCTCCGGCCTTGGCGCCCATCGCGGCCGGGACCGCGTAGCCCATCGTTCCGGCGCCGCCGGAGTTGAGCCAGGTCGCGGGCTTCTCGTACTGGACGTAGTGCGCGGCCCACATCTGGTGCTGGCCGACCCCCGCGGCGAAGATCGTGCCTTCCGGGGCCAGTTGACCGATGCGCTCGATGACCTGCTGCGGCGAGAGGGAGCCGTCCGCGGGCTGGTCGTAGCCGAGCGGGTAGTTCTCGCGCCAGCGGTTGAGGTCCTTCCACCAGGCGGCGTAGTCGCCCTGGTGGCCGTCGCTGTGCTCCTTCTGGACGGCCTGCACCAGGTCGGCGATGACCTCGCGGGCGTCACCGACGATCGGCACGTCGGCGGCGCGGTTCTTGCCGATCTCCGCCGGGTCGATGTCGGCGTGGACGATCTTGGCGTGCGGGGCGAAGCTGGACAGCTTGCCGGTGACGCGGTCGTCGAAGCGGGCTCCGAGGGCGACGATCAGGTCGGCCTTCTGCAGCGCGGTGACGGCGGTGACCGCACCGTGCATGCCCGGCATTCCCACGTGCAGCGGGTGGCTGTCGGGGAATGCGCCGAGCGCCATCAGGGTGGTGGTGACGGGCGCTCCGGTGAGTTCGGCGAGGACCTTCAGCTCGGCGGTGGCCCTGGCCTTGAGGACACCTCCGCCGACGTACAGGACGGGCCGCTTGGCCGCGGTGATCAGCTTGGCGGCCTCGCGGATCTGCTTGGCGTGCGGCTTGGTCACCGGGCGGTAGCCCGGCAGGTCCATGACCGGCGGCCAGGAGAAGGTCGTCTGCGCCTGGAGGGCGTCCTTGGCGATGTCGACCAGGACCGGGCCCGGGCGGCCGGTGGAGGCGATGTGGAACGCCTGCGCGATCACCCGGGGGATGTCCTCGGCCTTGGTGACCAGGAAGTTGTGCTTGGTGATCGGCATGGTGATGCCGACGATGTCCGCCTCCTGGAAGGCGTCCGTGCCGATCGCCTTGGAGGCCACCTGCCCGGTGATCGCCACGAGCGGCACCGAGTCCATGTGGGCGTCCGCGATCGGCGTGACCAGGTTGGTGGCTCCGGGGCCGGAGGTCGCCATGCAGACACCGACCTTGCCGGTGGCCTGGGCGTAACCGGTGGCCGCGTGGCCCGCGCCCTGCTCGTGCCGGACCAGGACGTGACGCACCCGGGTGGAGTCCATCAGCGGGTCGTACGCGGGGAGGATCGCACCGCCGGGAATGCCGAACACCGTCTCGGCCCCGACCTCCTCGAGCGAGCGGATGAGGGACTGCGCGCCCGTGACGTGCTCGGGGGCGGACTGATGTCCTCCGGATCGGGGCCGCGGCTGCGGGTGATGGGCCCCGGTGGCCTGCTCGGTCATCGGCATTCTCTTCTCGATGCTGAGGGTTTTTGCGAAGTTTGTGCGGTGTACGGCTTTTGTACGAAAGTGTCCGTGCAACAAAAAACCCCTCGTGCCGTGAGGCAAGCGAGGGGAGCGCGCCGGGTGCGGTCGCTGGGAGTTCCGGGTCCGTCCGGAGGTCACCAGCGTCAGCCGACGCGCTTTCCAAGTACGAGAATTCGGGTGCGCATGGAACTGACCCTCCCCCCGGCGCACACCCACTGTCAAGTGGGTGGGACGGGAGTCTCATTATGTGAGCGGAGGGCCGTCCCGCCACCGAGAACCGCGGGCACACCACTGGCGTGCGAGGGCACAGCACCGGTGTACACCCCCGGGCCGCCGCCCGCGAACGCGGGCTCCGCCGGTCCGTGCGGCACCGGGTAGCGGCCGGATCCGAGCGCTCTGCGCAGCCGGTACTCGTCGAGCGGACCGGAGAACGCCATGCCCTGGCCGTGCGTGCAGCCCATCGCGCGCAGCGCCACGACCTGTTCCGGCAGGTCCACGCCCTCGGCCACCGACTGCAGCCCGAGATCGCCGGTGATGCGGAGCAGCCCACTGGTGATCTTGTGCAGTCGGGCGGACTCGACGACTCCCTCGACCAGGCCGCGGTCGAGCTTCAGCACGTCGACGGGGAGTCTGCGCAGGGCCGTGATGGCCGCGTACCCGCTCCCGAAGCCGTCGAGGGAGATCCGGACACCGAGCCTGCGCAGGGCGCTCAGACGGCGCTCCAGCTCGTCCAGCGGGACCCGGGGGTCGGCGTCGGACAGCTCGATCACCAGCGACCCGGACGGCAGCCCGTGCCGGGTCAGCAGGGCCTCGATCGAGCCGAGCGGCAGCGAGCGGTCCAGCAGCCGGCGCGCGCCCATCCGGACCGTCACCGGCACGGACAGGCCGTTCGCGGCCCGCTCGGCGGCCCGCTCGACGGCCTCCTCCAGGACCCAGCGGCCGAGTTCCGACGTCCGGTCGCTGTCCTCGGCGACCCGCAGGAACTCGGCGGGCGTGAACAGCACGCCCTGCGAGGAGCGCCAGCGCGCCTGGGCGGCGACCGAGGTGATCCGGCCGTCCTCCAGGCACACCACGGGCTGGTGCAGCAGGGTGAACTCGCCGTCGTGCAGGGCGGCCCGCAGCCGCGTGGCCAGCTCCGCCTTGCGTACGACGTCCTGCTGCATCTGCGGGGCGTACAGCTCGACGCGGCCCTTGCCGCCCGCCTTGGCGCGGTACATGGCCAGGTCGGCGTTGCGCAGGAGCTCGCCCGCGCCGAGGCCGGGCTCGGCGAAGGCGACGCCGATGGAGGCGTTGACCCGGACATCGTTGCCGTCGATGAGGTAGGGCTGGGAGAGGGTGATCCTGAGCCGGTCGGCGAGTTCCCGTATGTGCCGCTCCCGGGCGGAGCGGTCGCGGCCGCCGTCGCCGACGATCAGCGCCGCGAACTCGTCGCCGCCCAGCCGGGAGGCGGTGTCCCCCTGCCGGACCGAGTCCTGCAGTCGGCGGGCGGCCTGGACGAGCAGTTCGTCCCCGGCCTGGTGCCCGATCGTGTCGTTGACGGCCTTGAAGCCGTCCAGGTCGATGAAGAGGACGGCCGTGCCGCGGTCCGAGGAGCGGCGGCCGGACAGGGCCTGCTGGACGCGCTGGGTGAACAGGGCGCGGTTGGGCAGGTCGGTCAGCGGGTCGTGCTCGGCGTTGTGCTGGAGCTGCGCCTGCAGGCGCACCCTCTCGGTCACGTCCCGGCTGTTGAAGATGAGGCCGCCCTGGTGCCGGTTCACGGTGGACTCGACGTTGAGCCAGCCTCCGTCGCCGGAGCGGAAGCGGCACTCGATGCGCGTGGTGGGTTCCTCCAGGGGGCTGGCGGTGAGGAAGCGACGCACCTCGTGCACCACACAGCCCAGGTCCTCCGGGTGGATGAGGCCGGCCAGCTCGGTGCCCACGAGATCCTCGGCGGGGCGGCCGTAGACCCCGGCGGCGGCCGGTGAGACGTACCGGAGGATGCCGTTCGGGGCGGCGATCATGATGACGTCGCTGGAGCCCTGCACCAGGGAGCGGAAGTGGTTCTCCTTCTGCGCCAGTTCCTGGGTGAGGGTGATGTTGTCGAGCAGCATGATGCCCTGGCGCACCACGAGGGCGAGCACCACGGTGCCGCCGGTGAGGAGCACCACGCGGTCGACGCTGCGGCCGCTCAGGACGTTGTAGAGGATCCCGAGCGTGCAGACGGCGGCCGCGAGGTAGGGCGTGAGGGCGGCCAGGGAGCCGGAGATGGGCCGGGCGGCCGGATAGCGGCTGTGGTCGCCGCCCGGCACCGGCGGATGGTGGTGCCGGCCGGTGCGATGTCCCGGCAGGTGTTCGCGCACCACGCGCGTGTGCCCGGCCAGGGGACGCCGGACCGGGTGCGGCCTCGGGACGGCGCCCGCCCCGTCGCGCGGCGCGGCCCAGGGGGCGTAGGCGAGCAGCAGCGATCCGGCGAACCAGCCCGCGTCGAGCAACTGCCCGGAGCGGTAGGTGTGGTGCAGCAGCGGCGAGGTGAACAGGGCGTCGCACATCACCGTCAGGGCGAGCGCCCCGATCGCGGTGTTCACCGCCGACCTGTTCACCGCCGAGCGCCGGAAGTGCAGCGCCAGCACCATGCTGACCAGGGCGATGTCGAGCAGCGGGTACGCGACCGACAGGGCGGTGTGCGCCACGCTCGACCCCTCGGAGCGCGCGGCCTGCGCGAGGGCGAGGCTCCACGAGAGCGTCAGGAGCGAGCCGCCGATCAGCCAGGCGTCCAGGCCGAGGCAGACCCAACCGGCCTTCGTCACCGGCCGCTTGGCCAGCACCAGCAGGCCCACGATGGCGGGCGGCGCGAAGCAGAGGAAGAACAGGTCCGCGTAGCTGGGGCTGGGTACGGGCCGCTTCAGGACGACTTCGTACCACCCCCAGATCAGGTTGCCGAGGGAGGCCATCGCCGAGGAGAGGGCGAAGAGCAGCCAGGCGGGCCGAAAGCGGATCCGGCGGCTGCGCGCGTAGAGGAAACAGGACACCGCGGCGATACCGGCCGCGGCGCTCAGCCCGAAGTCGCCCATGATCAGGGCGACTTCCCGGGAGCCCCAACCGAGCGCGGAACCGACGGCGTATCCCGCGCACACCAGGGCCAGAACGAGTTGGTGGACCAGGCTCGACGCGCCGCCGAAGGCCGGTGGGCGGGTCGGCGACGCCCCCGGCGCGGACTGTGCCCGCAACGCCCCGTCGAGGGTGGCCATGGAAGGCGGTGGCGAACTCACCGGGCCCTCCCGGTCCTCGCCGCTCCGGGGTCCATGGGGTCCCGGTGCGCTGGGTGCGCATGCCTCCTGCGACTGCTGTTCCTGCGGTGGTGATGACCGTGGTGGTGATGGCTCTGATGGCCGCCGTGAGGACCTGCGTGGTGGCCGTGCCGACCGCGTGGGCTGTGCCGGCTGAGCTGGCCGTGCTGGCCGCGGTTCCGCGCGGCCGTGTGCCAGGGTCGCCGCCGACGGCCTCGCCGCGTCGGATCGTTCGTCCATGGGCCGTGCATCGTCCGTCGCCCCCCTCACAGTCTGAAATGTCCATCCCCGGCGCCGAATGATGCGCGGCGCAGCCCCTGTCGGGACGATACACCAGTCTCGTCACTCAGGGACATAGTTCCTCTACGCTCCGTGACGACCAGCGGTGATGCGAGCACGGACCGCGTCCGGGAGGTTGCGGAGGGTACCGGAAAGGGGTTGCGCGCCTGTTTCGCCCGTCGTGCGGAACGTGCGCGCGGCGCTCATCTCGCGGGCGTCACGCGTCCGTTGGGCCCGTGGTAAGGATCACGTTCCGCAGCGGCTCCTGGTTCACGAACCGGTTCAACTGGTCCACCAGCAGTCGCTTGGCGCGGGGCAGGAACGCGGAGGTGGGTCCTCCGACATGGGGGCTGATGAGCACCCCGGGCGCCTGCCACAGCGGGTGGTCCGCGGGCAGCGGTTCGGGGTCGGTGACGTCGAGGGCGGCGGTGATCCGGCCGCTCTCCAACTCGGCGAGCAGCGCCTTGGTGTCGACGACCGGCCCCCTGGCCACGTTGACCAGCAGCGCGCCGTCCTTCATGCGGGACAGGAAGCCGGCGTTCACCAGGTGGCGGGTGGTCTCGGTGAGGGGCGTGGACAGGACGACGACGTCCGCTTCGGGGAGCAGGGAGGGGAGTTCGGTGAGCGGATGCACCGGGCCGCGCGCCGTGGTGCGCTCGGAGCGCGCGACGCGCGTCACCCGCGCGACCTCGAACGGCACGAGCCGGTCCTCGATCGCCGACCCGATCGAGCCGTACCCCACGATGAGGACGTTCCGGTCGGCGAGCGCGGGCCGGAAACCGCCCTGCCACTCCCCCTTGTCCTGGTTGCGCACGAAGTCGGGGACGCCCCGCAGCGAGGCGAGGATCAGGGTGAGCGTGAGTTCGGCGGTGCTGGCCTCGTGCACCCCGCGCGCATTGCACAGCCGCACGCCCTCGGGCAGGTACCTGAGGCCCGGCTCGACCGCGTCGGTGCCCGCCGACAGCGTCTGCACCACCCGCACGTTGCGCAGTCGGGGCATCGGCCGCACCAGCACGTCGACGGGCTTCATGTAGGGGACGACGTAGTAGGCGCAGTCGGCCGGGTCCGCGGGGAACTCCTCACCACCGTCCCAGAAGTGGTAGTCGAGGCCCTCGGGGAGCCCCTCGATGTCCTCCGGCGGGATGGGGAGCCACACGTCAGCAGTCATGGTCAGGAGGCTATGTCAGGGGTGTGGCATCGCAGAGGTTAGGTTGGGGGCCGGGAGAGGGAGGGTCACGGGCAGGTGGAGCGCAGGACGATCGGCGCGGCGGCGCTCGCGGTGGGAGCCGTCGGACTCGGGTGCATGCCGATGAGCTGGGCCTACAGCGGATCACGGCAGCGCGGCGACGAATCGCTCAGGGCCGTGCACCGGGCGCTGGACCTGGGCTCGACGCTTCTGGACACGGCCGACATGTACGGCCCGTTCACCAACGAGCTGCTGCTCGGGCGGGTGTTGAAGGAGCGGCGCGAGGACGCCTTCGTGTCGACCAAGGTGGGCCTGCTGGTGGGCGAGCAGCACATCGTGGCCAACGGCCGCCCCGGCTATGTGAGACGGGCCTGTGACGCCTCGCTGCGGCGCCTGCAGACGGATGTCATCGACCTCTACCAGCTCCACCGGGCGGACCCCGAGGTGCCCGTCGAGGAGACCTGGGGCGCGATGGCGGATCTCGTCCGGGCGGGAAAGGTACGGTCGTTGGGGCTGTGCGCGTTGGGCGCGCGCGGTGGCCGCCGGTCCGGGGCGCGGCTGCACGACGCGACGATCCGGCAGTTGCGGCGGGTCCAGCAGGTCTTCCCGGTGAGCGCGGTGCAGGCCGAGCTGTCGGTGTGGTCGCCGGAGGCCACGGAGGCGCTGCTGCCCTGGTGCGAGGCGCGCGGCATCGGTTTCCTGGCGGCGATGCCGCTCGGCAACGGCTTCCTGACCGGCACGCTCACCCCCGGCGAGGGCTTCGAGCGGGACGACGTACGGGCCCGCCACCCCCGTTTCACCGCGGAGATGATGGCCGCGAACCAGCCGATCGTGGCCGGCCTGCGCCGCGTGGCCCGCCGCCACGGCGAGGATGTCACGCCCGCCCAGGTGGCCCTGGCCTGGGTGCTGGCGCGCGGTCACCACGTGATCCCGGTGCCCGGGTCCAAACAGGAGCGCTGGGTGACGCAGAACGCGGGGGCGGCGGCGCTGCGCCTGACGGCACAGGACCTGGCCGAGGTGGCGGAGCTGCCGGGCGCGCGGGGATCCTGGGAATAGCGGCCCCGGGGCCGCTCCGGAGGCGGGCGGCGGGCGAGGTCCGCGGATCGGGTTGCGGTGATCGGGAACCTCTGAGGCGCGCGCGGTGTATGAAAAGGAGAACCTGCCGCGAGAACGCCCCGTCGAAGGGAACATGATCGTGCGACATCGAGCTGTGTCGGCCGTACTGGCCGCGACCGCGCTCGTGCTGACGGCCGGCTGCTCCTCCGGCGACGGAGAGGGATCGTGGAACGGCGGTGACGGCACCACCCCGAGCAGTCCGGCGTCGAGGTCCTCGCCGAGCCGGCAGGCCGCCGAGGAGACGCCGCCCGCCAAGGGCTCGGTGAAGGTGGTGCGCACGGTCACCGAGGGCCTTAACAGCCCCTGGGGTCTCGCCCCGGTCCCGGACGGCGACCTGATGGTCTCCTCCCGCGACGAGGGCACGATCACCCGGGTCGACGAGAAGACGGGCAAGAAGACCGAGCTGGGCGAGGTGGCCGGGGTGTCCCCCGCCGGCGAGGGCGGCCTGCTGGGCATCGCCCTCTCCCCGGACTACGCCTCGGACCACATGGTCTACGCGTACTTCACCTCGGCCTCGGACAACCGCATCGTCCGCATGCTGTACGACGAGGGGAAGCCGGCCGGCGAACAGCTGGGCGCCCCCGACACCGTCTTCAAGGGCATCCCCAAGGGCGTGATCCACAACGGCGGCCGGATCGCCTTCGGCCCGGACGGGATGCTGTACGCGGGCACGGGCGAGAGCGGTGACACCGGCCTGTCCCAGGACACCCGGTCTTTGGGCGGGAAGATCCTGCGGATGACCCCGGAGGGCGAGCCCGCGCCGGGCAACCCGTTCCCGGACTCGGCGGTGTACTCGTACGGCCACCGCAATGTGCAGGGCCTCGCCTGGGACGGCAAACAGCGGCTGTTCGCCTCGGAGTTCGGCCAGGACACCTGGGACGAGCTGAACGCGATCAAGCCGGGCGCCAACTACGGCTGGCCGGAGGCCGAGGGGAAGTCGAGCGACTCCAAGTACCGGAGCCCGGTCGCCCAGTGGGGCACGGACGACGCCTCTCCCAGCGGTATCGCCTACGCCGAGGGGTCGATCTGGATGGCGGGGCTCAAGGGCCAGCGCCTGTGGCGCATCCCGTTGAAGGGCACGGCGGCCTCGGCGGACCCGCAGGCCTTCCTCGAAGGCGAGTACGGCCGGCTGCGCACGGTGGTGTCGGCGGGCGGCGACAAGCTGTGGCTCGTCACCAGCGCCACGGACGGACGGGGAGACCCGAAGTCGGGCGACGACCGGATCCTGGAGATACAGGTCGGCTAGTCCTCGTCCGGCTCCTCCCCCGGTTCGTCGGGCTCATCCGGCCCGCCCGGCTTCGGCGGCCGTACGACGACCTTCCCGGACGTGAGGTCTATCGGCCCGCGTCCGGGGTCGCCGTCGCCCACGTCCTCCCGGGTGAGCTCCAGTCGCTTCTGCTCGTCGCGGGTGTGCTTGCGGCCGGGGGCGAACAGTTCCTCGAAGGCGTTGAACACGGGGTCTCCCTCGGCCGGTGTCTCTCACAGCGTAGGCCTCACGGCGCGGACCGCATCGTGAGTGGTTCGGACGGGAAGAGCCCCAGCCGGTGTGCCGTCGCCGCCGCCTCGCCGCGGCCCGAGACGCCGAGCTTGGCCAGGATGTTCGAGACGTGGACGCTGGCCGTCTTCGGCGAGATGAAGAGCGCCTCCGCTATCTGGCGGTTGGTGCGGCCGTCGGAGACCAGGCGCAGGACGTCGCGTTCCCGGCCGGTGAGGCCGAGGGAGTCGGCAGGATCGGCGGGAGCCGATGCCCGGCCCGGGGGCCGGTTCAGGGGGAGGCGGGCGCGTTGGGCGAGGAGGGTGACGGACTCGGCGAGCGGGCGGGCACCGAGGTGGGCGGCGACGCCGTGGGCGAGACGGAGCAGTTCCGTGGCGCGGTCGCGGTGCTCGTCGGCGTCCGCCGAGAGCAGGAGCGCCTCGGCCAGGCGGTGGCGGACGCGGGCTAGGTCGTAGGGGCGTTCCAGCACTTCGAAGTCGGTGACCACTTCGGTCCAGGTGTCCGGGTCGGCGCCGCCCTCGGCGCGGAGCAGTTCGGCGCGCACCCAGCGTTCGTACGCCTGCCAGACGGGGGCGCTGGTGGCCTGGGCCTTGGCCGTCGTGCGGATGTGTGCGAGGACCTCGGGGCGGCCGGGCGCGGCGGCGGGCAGGTCGCGGGCGTCGGCCTCCGCGGCGGCGGCGCAGAGCAGCATCCGCCAGACATAGCGCTGGGTGCCGGGTGGGAAGCCGGATTCCAGGGCGCGTCCGAGTTCGGCGCGGGCGTCCGGGAGGCGGCCCTCGGCCGCGGCGAGGCCGATCGTGATGCGGATGAGGGGCAGGTCGTGCTGGGGTGCCCGCTCGTGGTTGCCGAAGTGCCCGCGGGCGGCGGTGAGATGGTGGGTGGCGGCGGCCAGGTCGCCCCGGGCGAGGGCGAGTTCGGCGCGCAGTGTGGCGTGGAAACCGCGGGGCTTGGCGCTCTGGTCGACGCGTTCCGCCTTGGTGCTCGCTTCGACGGCGTGGTCCCAGCGGCCCAGGGAGTACAGGGTTTCGGCGAGGTTGCCCCAGATCCAGGCCTCGGACTCCAGCAGTCCGAACTTCCGGGTGTGGGCGATCCCCTCCTCCAGGAGCGGCACGGCCTCCTTGGAGCGGCCGACGGATTCGAGCGTGGAGGGCAGGTTCACATAGGTGCGGCCGGCGACGGTGAAGAGGCCGTCCTCGACCGTCCGCCGTTTGACCTCGAACATCTCGGCCAGCCCCGCCTCCATGTCACCGGCCTCGGCCGTGAGTCCGCCGAGGGTGAGGCGGGCGTTCATCTCTATCTCGCGGACGCCGACCATGCGCGCGTACTCGACGGCCTGTTCCGCGGCCGTGAAGGCGTCGGGGCCGGGGGCGTGCACCATGGACCAGTGGGCGACGTTGGCCAGGACGTCGGCGTGCACCTCGGAGGGCGGCAGGCCGCGGACGAGTTCCTTGGCGGTGGCGAGTTCGGCCCAGCCGTCGCCCCGGGACTGCGACTGGACCAGGCGGGAGCGCTGGGTCCAGAACCAGGCGGCGCGCAGGGGGTCGTTCTCGTCCTCCAGCAGCCGCAGCGCCCGTTTGGTGATCTTCAGGGCGCGTTCCCGCTCCCCACACAGCCGTCCCGCGACCGCGGCCTCGGCCATCAGGTCGAGGTAGCGCAGCGGGGTGGTCTCGGGGTCGCAGCCGCAGGGGGGATAGATCTCGGTGTAGTCGGCGGGGCGGAGCCGGGCGCGGACGTCGTCGGGGGTGGCGTCCCACAGCTCCATCGCGCGTTCCAGGAGCCGCAGTTGTTCGGAGTAGGCGTGCCGACGGCGGGCGGTGACGGAGGCGTCGAGGACGGCGGGCAGGGCCTTGGCCGGGTCGTGGGCGTGGTACCAGTAGCTGGCCAGGCGCAGCACGCGTTCGGCGGCGGGCACCAGCGTCGGGTCGGCCTCCAGGGCCTCGGCGTAGTGGCGGTTGAGGCGGGAGCGTTCGCCGGGCAGCAGGTCGTCGCCGACGGCCTCGCGGACCAGGGAGTGCCGGAAGCGGTAGCCGTCTCCGTCGGGTGCGGCGAGCAGGATGTTGGCGTTGACGGCGGCCCGCAGGGCCTCGATGAGGTCGTCCTCGCCGAGCCGGGCGACGGCGGCGAGCAGCCGGTACTCCACGGTGGAGCCGCCCTCGGCGACGATCCGGGCGACCCGCTGGGCGCTCTCGGGCAGCCCCTCGACGCGGACCAGGAGCAGATCGCGCAGGGAGTCGGTGAGGCCGGTGCAGCAGCCCTCGTGGGCGGCGACGGCGAGTTCCTCGACGAAGAAGGCGTTGCCGTCGGAGCGTTCGAAGATGTCGTCGACCTGGGCCTGGTCGGGTTCCTGGGCGAGGATGCCGGCGATCTGGCGGCCGACCTCGGCACGGTTGAAGCGGCCGAGCTCGATACGGCGGACGGTGCGCAGCCGGTCGAGTTCGGCGAGCAGGGGGCGCAGCGGGTGGCGGCGGTGGATGTCGTCGGCGCGGTAGGTGGCGAGGACGAGGAGGCGGCCGGTGCGCAGGGTGCGGAAGAGGTAGGCGAGGAGGTGGCGGGTGGAGGCGTCGGCCCAGTGCAGGTCCTCCAGGGCGACGACGACCGTGCGGTCGGCGGAGACGCGCTCCAGGAGGCGGGCGGTGAGTTCGAAGAGGCGGGCCATGCCCTCCTCGTCGTGCCGGCCGGTCCCCCGGCCGGTGGCGGCCTCGCCGAGTTCGGGCAGCAGCCGGGCGAGGTCCTCCTCCTGGCCGGCCGCAGCGGCGGCGAGTTCGTCGGGCAGGGCGCGGCGCAGGGCCCGCAGCGCGGTGGAGAAGGGGGCGAAGGGCAGTCCGTCGGCGCCGATCTCGACACAGCCGCCGAGGGCGACGACGGCATCGCCGCGGCAGGCGACGGTGGCGAACTCCTCGACGAGACGGGTCTTGCCGACGCCCGCCTCGCCGCCGAGCAGCAACGCCTGCGGCTCGCCCGCGTGAGCGCGGGCGAGCGCGTCGTTCAGCGTGTCCAGTTCGTCGGCGCGACCGACGAACACCGGACTGACGGATCGGGTCTCCACAGGCCCGAGCATCGCACGGAGGTCCGACAACCCGGCACCCGTTTTCACGGGGAGGAGGTTCCCCGCCCGCGCGCTCACGCGGGGCGCGGGAACCGGTTCCCGTGGGGGCGGCCGGTATGCACCTCGCCCTCGGCGCCGCGTTCGGCGGCCTCGCGGCGGGCGGCGCGACGGCCGCGGACGGCCTCGCGGGCCAGCCGCTCGTCGTCGGCCCGGCGGATCAGTTCGGCGGACCGCAGCTGGGAGAGCTCGTACTCGTACATGGTGTGTCCCCTGGTCGGAGTGGGTTTCGGCGTCGCTTCTCGCGATGCCTCAACCTTCGTCTCCCAGGGGGGTCCGCCACATCGGGAGAGTTCCGCATCTTCGGCGGTGGGCGGGGCCTTAGACGGGCGGGCGGAGCCTTAGACGTGCGTGAGGGGCCTTAGGAGAGCCATAAGACGTGCGTGGCGTTCCCAAGACCCCTCGGGTCACGTGGTGTGTCAGCCGACGGACGGCGGTCCCAGCAGGACGTCGGTGTACTTCAGGATGGCCAGGAGCAGGCCGATGACACCGAGCGTGACACCGGCCCAGGAGACCGACTTGATCCACACGGCCTGCGGCTTGCCGGGCGCCCCGAAGGCGGGCCGGACCAGGACCACGACACCGACGATCAGCGCGACCAGGGCGAACATGCCGCCCCACAGTGCGCTGGTCTGCCAGGCATCGCTGTAGACCTCCTTGACCTGCGTGGCGACGGTCGCGGTGGACGAGGTCCCCAGCTGGCCGGCGAGGGTCTCGCGGGCGGCGGCGACGGTACCGAGCCAGCTGCCGGTGAGCGACACCAGGCCGAGCGCGGCGGAGACGACGGCGCCGGCGCCCTGTCCGACACCGGTGGGACCCTCCGCGGTGACGGGCTCCGGGGCCTCGTCCAGGTCGTCGGCGTCGGCCGTCACGTCGGCGTCAGCGTCGCTCGTCGTCACCTCGCCGCTCTTGGTGAGGTCGGTGGTGGTCGCCTTCTCCTCGTCGGTCGTGGTCTCGGCAGCCGTCTCGGCGCCGGTCTCGTCAGCTGTCTTGGTTCCCATGTCCGGCACCGTACGGATCCTGTCTGAGAGGTTTCTTAACGTGGGTTGTGAGCGGTACGCGCGCGTGCGTCCCGCCACTCGGGCGCGAGGATGGACCACACCTCGAGGTCGTGCCGCACCCCACCATAGGGGTGAGTCTCCCGCCGCACGCCCTCCAGGGTCATCCCGAGCCGGCGTGCCACATTGAGGCTCGGGGTGTTTCCCGCGGCGGCGATCCACTCGACGCGGTGGATGCCGCGCTGCTCGACGGCGTGGTCGAGGAGGACCCGCATGGCGCGGGTCACCAGACCGCGCCCGGTGCCGGCGGGTTCCAGCCAGCAGCCGACCTCGCAGTTGCCGGTGTCCGCCTGGAAGTTCAGGAAGAGCACGCCGCCCACGAGGGTCCCGTTCAGCCACAGGCCGTGCAGGGATCCGGTGTCGGCGGCGCGCAGGTCGGCGTACCGCTGGAGCATGGCCCGCGCGGAGTCGACGTCCGTCGCCTTCGAACCGAAGGCGATGAACCGACCGATGAACTCGCGTCCGCGGTCCAGGTGTTCCAGGAACTCCTGGGCGTGCCACGGCTCCAGGGGACGCAGTTCGGCTCCGTCGTCACCCAGGGATATCGCGTACATCCTCTGCTGCCCGCCCCTTCGTCAGGACGTCCGCCACCTCGGCGTCCGTTGCCGCGGCCAGCCTTTCATGGGCGGCGCGGCACTCGGGCGGCTCGATGCTGATGCGCGGCAGCCTGCGGTCCAGCCAGCGCGGCAGCCACCAGTTGGCGCCGCCGAGCAGGTGCATCAGGGCGGGCACCAGCAGGGTGCGCAGGACGAAGGCGTCGAGGGCGACGGCGGCGGCGAGCGCGATGCCGAACATGGCGATCACGCGGTCGCCGCTGAGCACGAAGGCGAGGAAGACGGAGATCATGATGACCGCGGCGGAGTTGATCACCCGGCTGGTCTCGGCGAGGCCGACGCGGACGGCCCGCCGGTTGTCGCCGGTCTCCAGCCACTCCTCGTACATCCGGCTGACCAGGAAGACCTGGTAGTCCATGGAGAGCCCGAAGAGGACGGACACCATGATCACGGGGAGGAAGGGCTCGATCGGGCCCGCGCGGCCGAGGCCGAGCAGTTCGCTCCCCCAGCCCCACTGGAAGATCGCGACGATCACCCCGAAGGCGGCGGCGACCGCGGCCACGTTCATCGCGGCGGCCTTCAGCGGGATGCCGACGGACCGGAAGGCGAGCAGGAGCAGCAGACAGCCGAGGCCGATGACGACGCCGACGAACACGGGCAGCTTGCCGACGATGACGTCGGCGAAGTCGTCGTAGCCGGCCGTCACCCCGCCGACCTGGAGGTCGAGGGAGGTGCCGGTCTCGGCCCGGGGCAGCACCTCGGTGCGCAGCCGGTCGACGAGGTCGCTGGTCCTCTGGGACTGCGGTGACGACGTGGGGACGATCGTGAAGTACGCGGTGTCGCCGGCGGTGTCGTACGTCACCGGTGTCGTCGAGGCGACGCCCTCGGTGGTGCGGATCGTCGCGCCGAGGTTGTCGAGGAGGAGTCGGTCCTCGGCGCCCCGGACGTGCGTGACGAGGGTCAGGGGGCCGTTCACGCCGGGTCCGAAGCCCTCGGCGAGGAGGTCGTAGGCCTCGCGGGTGGTCGACGTCCGCGGGTTGTTGCCCTGGTCGGAGGTGCCCAGGTGGAGGCCGAACGTGGGCAGGGCGAGGACGGTGATGACGGCGAGGGCGAGCGCGCCGAGCAGCTTGGGGTGGCGTTCCACGAAGGCGGACCAGCGGGCGGCGAGTCCGGTCGGCAGTTCGGGCTGCGGCCCGTGCTCGTCGAGGTGGCGCCGCTCGCGGCGGCTGAGGGCGCGCATGCCGATGAGGGACAGCAGGGCGGGCAGCAGGGTCACGGAGGCGGCGACCGTCAGGACCACGGTCAGCGAGGCGGCTATCGCGACGCCGTTGAGGAAGCCGAGCCGGAGGATCAGCATCCCCAGCAGGGCTATGCAAACGGTGGCACCCGCGAAGACCACCGCCCGTCCGGTGGTGGCGACGGCGCTGGTGACGGCCTCCGTCACGGACAGGCCGCGTTTGAGGCCGCGGCGGTGTCTGGTGACGATGAACAGCGCGTAGTCGATGCCCACGCCGAGCCCGATCAGCAGGCCGAGCATGGGGGCGAAGTCGGCGACGGTCATGGCGTGCCCGAGCAGCACGATCCCCGCGTAGGCGGTGCCCACGGAAACCAGCGCGGTGGCGATGGGCAGCAGCGAGGCGGCGAGCGAGCCGAAGGCGAGGAACAGCACGACGGCGGCGACGGCCACGCCGACCACCTCGGCGAGGTGACCGCCGGACGATTCGGTGAGCCCGATCGCGCTGCCGCCCAGCTCCACCCGGAGCCCGTCGGTCCCGGCGTCCTTGGCGGTCCGTACGACGGCCCGCGCCTCGCCCCGGTCGACGGTCTCGGCCGGGTCCTCGAAGGTGACCGTGGCGTACGCCGTGTGACCGTCCGCGCTGATCCGGCCGGTGTCCTGCCCGTCGTAGGGGCCGGACACGGCGGCCACGCCGGGCAGCGCCGCGATCCGGTCCAGGGTGCGGGTCATGGCCTGCTCGACGTCGGCGGCGCGGACGGTGCCGGAGGTGGTGTGCCAGACGACGGTGTCGCTGTCGCCGCCGAGGTCCGGGAAGCCGTCACGCAGCAGTTGGGTGGCACGGCCGGACTCGGTGCCCGGGACCTCGTAGTCGTTGGAGTAGGCGGAGCCCGTGACGACGGCGGCCCCGCTCACCGCGCCGAGGGCGAGGAGCCACAGGAGAACGACGCCCAGACGTCGTCGGACACACCAGCGTGCGAGGGCTGCCACGAACGTGCTCCCGGGGGGTGGGGGGATCTTTGACCGGGAACAGTCGTTCATGGCACGCGTGAGATGGCATGAGAGGAACGGCCCGCAAAGAACGCATGAGCAATGCGAGGCCCACTCTCGCAGGCGGAATTGATCCAATGCCGCGTTCGTGCGTTTATTCACAAGAGTGCGAGCCAGATCACAGGACAGTAACGGTCACTCTGTCACGTCAGTCGAACTGGTCGCCCAGCGCCATCACCATCACACCGGCGATCAGCAGCCACAGGGCCCTTCGGGTACGTCCCCGGGAGCCGAGGACCGAGGCGAGCGCGCACACCGCCGCCCCGAAGGCGTAGGCGGCCGGGACGAGGCCGGGGGCGGAGCCGGTCAGCCGGAGCGTCGACGCTGCCAGGCCGACGAGCGTCAGCACCGCTCCGGCCGCGGTCGCGGTCCAGCGGGCCCGCCGCGCGTCCTCGGCCGGGTCTCCGACGTCGTGTATCTCGGAATCACCGCGTCCACTCATGGCGGGCGAGCGTAGCGCGTCCCGCTGAGAAAGCCGGGTGCGGGGCCGGGGGCCCGGCTGCTAGCTTCCACGAGCCCCGTTCGCGGGCCCTTGTCCGCGCGGCCCCGCGCCGCCGATCCGAGCAGGTGTGTTGTTTGAGCGTCCGGCCGAGCTCCTCCGTATCCCTTTCCGCTTCCCCGGACTCAAGGAGCCCGTTCACCGATGCCAGACATTCCCCCGCCGCCGACGGGGCCCTCGGATGAGGACCTCGCCAAGCGGCTGACCCACGCCCGCTACCCGCTCAGCAACAGTTACGAGGCGCGCTGGACCATCGAGAACCAGATGGGCCCGCACGCGCTGTGGCTGCTGGAGTGGCTCGCGCCCGCGCTCGGCCTGGACGCCCTGCGCCCCGGCGCCCGCGTCCTCGACCTGGGCTGCGGCCGGGCGATGACCTCGGTCTTCCTGGCCAGGGAGTACGACGCCCAGGTCACCGCGGCCGACCTCTGGGTCAAGCCCGACGAGAACGCGCAGCGCATCGCCGAGGCCGGTTTCGCCGACCGGGTGCTGCCCGTGCGCGTCGAGGCGCACGACCTGCCGTTCGCGGAGGGCGGTTTCGACGCCGTCGTGAGCATCGACGCGTACCAGTACTTCGGCACCGACGACCTCTATCTGCCCACGCTGACACGGCTGTTGAAGCCGGGTGGGCGGATCGGTGTCGTCGTACCCGCGCTGCGGGAGGAGGTGGCGGGCGCCGAGCCTCCGGAGCATCTGAAGCCGTTCTGGGACCCCGGCTTCTGGGCGTTCCACTCCCCCGACTGGTGGCGGCGCCAGTGGACGCGCAGCGCGGCCGTGGAGGTCGAGACGGCCGACTGGCTGACGGACGGCTGGAAGGACTGGCTGCTGTGGAGCGAGGTCTGCGCCGAGGAGAGCCCCTACCCGTGGATGGCCGACATGGCCCGTGACTCGGTGGAGCTGATCCGGGCCGACGAGGGCCGGGCGCTGGGCTTCGCCCGCGTGGTGGGCCGCCGTCTCTGATCACACACGTGAGGGGACGCGTCGTCACCGACGCGTCCCCTCACGGCTGGTGCACCAGGCCTCAGCCCTCGCTGACGCCCAGCTTCTCCAGGATCAGTTCCTTGACGCGGGCCGCGTCCGCCTGACCGCGGGTGGCCTTCATGACCGCGCCGACCAGGGCACCGGCCGCCGCCACCTTGCCGCCGCGGATCTTGTCCGCGACGCCCGGGTTGCCGGCGATGGCCTCGTCGACGGCCATGCCCAGCGCCGAGTCGTCGGAGACGACCTTCAGGCCGCGCTTGTCGACGACCTCGTCCGGGGTGCCTTCGCCCGCGAGAACGCCTTCGATGACCTGGCGGGCCAGCTTGTCGTTGAGCGAGCCCTCCCTCACCAGGGAGGTCACCCGGGCGACCTGCTCCGGCGTGATGGCCAGCTCGTCCAGCGGCGTGCCCGACTCGTTGGCGCTGCGGGCCAGTTCGCCCATCCACCACTTGCGGGCGGAGGCCGCGTCGGCACCGGCGTCGATGCTGGCGACGATCAGCTCCAGCGCGCCGGCGTTGAGGATCGCCTGCATCTCGGTGGCGCTGATGCCCCAGTCCTCGCGCAGCCGGTTGCGGCGGACCAGCGGCAGCTCCGGCAGCGAGGCACGGATCTCCTCGACCCACGCGCGCGAGGGGGCCACCGGCACCAGGTCCGGCTCCGGGAAGTACCGGTAGTCCTCGGCCTCTTCCTTGACGCGGCCCGAGGTCGTCGACCCGGTGTCCTCGTGGAAGTGCCGGGTCTCCTGGATGATCGTGCCGCCGCCGTTCAGCACGGCCGCGTGGCGCTGGATCTCGAAGCGGGCCGCGCGCTCCACGGACCGCAGCGAGTTCACGTTCTTCGTCTCGGAGCGCGTGCCGAACTTCTCTCGGCCGTGCGGGCGCAGCGA
Organism: Streptomyces sp. NPDC032822; assembly: GCF_055578825.1. NCBI lineage: Bacteria > Bacillati > Actinomycetota > Actinomycetes > Kitasatosporales > Streptomycetaceae > Streptomyces > Streptomyces sp. NPDC032822. The sequence continues at coordinate 298,853 of NZ_JBVIOL010000009.1, forward strand.
CAGGTTCACGTCGCAGCGCATCTGGCCCTGCTCCATACGGGCCTCGGAGACGCCGAGCGCCTTGATGACCTCGCGCAGCTCACGGACGTAGGCCCGCGCGACCTCGGGGGCGCGCTCGCCCGCGCCCTCGATCGGCTTGGTGACGATCTCGATGAGCGGGATGCCGGCCCGGTTGTAGTCCAGGAGCGAGTGCGAGGCGCCGTGGATACGGCCCGTCGCGCCACCGACGTGCAGCGACTTGCCGGTGTCCTCCTCCATGTGGGCGCGCTCGATCTCCACGCGGAAGGTCTCGCCGTCCTCCAGCTGCACGTCGAGGTAGCCGTTGAAGGCGATCGGCTCGTCGTACTGGGAGGTCTGGAAGTTCTTCGGCATGTCCGGATAGAAGTAGTTCTTCCGGGCGAAGCGGCACCACTCGGCGATCTCGCAGTTCAGGGCGAGACCGATCCTGATGGCCGACTCGATACCGATCGCGTTGACGACCGGGAGCGCGCCGGGCATGCCGAGACAGGTCGGGCAGGTCTGCGAGTTGGGCTCGGCGCCCAGCTCGGTGGCACACCCGCAGAACATCTTGGTCTTGGTGCCGAGTTCGACATGGACCTCAAGGCCCATGACGGGGTCGTACGACGCCAGCGCGTCCTCGTACGACACCAGGTCGGTCGTGGTGGTCACGGTGAAACTTCCCTCTCAGCCCAGCAGGACGTCGTCGTCGCCCAGCCGCTTCAGTTCGCGGTAGAGGATCGCCAGGCCGGTGACGATCGCGGCGGCGGACACCGTGGCGTCGATCAGCCGGAGCGTGTCGCTCTCCAGCCGCGCCTTCTTGATCTGCTTGGCCACGGCGACCGCACCGAACGCGGTGGTCGCGATGGACAGGTACGTACCGGACTTGGACTTCTTGAAGCCCTTGGCCTTGGTCAGTGCGCTCACAGCGACGGAGCCTCCTCGATCAGCGGGTGCCCCCACCTTTCCACGAAGGCGGCCTCGACGGCGGCGCCGACCTTGTAAAGACGGTCGTCCTTCAGCGCCGGGGCGATGATCTGCAGCCCGACCGGCAGGTTGTCCTCCGGGGCGAGACCGCAGGGCAGCGACATGGCCGCGTTGCCCGCCAGGTTGGTCGGGATGGTGCACAGGTCCGCGAGGTACATCGCCATCGGGTCGTCGGCCCGCTCGCCGATCGCGAAGGCGGTGGTCGGCGTCGTCGGGGAGACGATCACGTCGACCTGCTCGAAGGCCTTCTCGAAGTCGCGGGTGATGAGCGTACGGACCTTCTGGGCGCTGCCGTAGTACGCGTCGTAGTAGCCGCTCGACAGGGCGTACGTGCCGAGGATGATGCGGCGCTTGACCTCGGGGCCGAAGCCCGCCTCACGGGTGAGGGAGGTGACGTCCTCGGCCGAACGGGTGCCGTCGTCGCCCGTGCGCACGCCGTAGCGCAGACCGTCGAAGCGGGCCAGGTTGGACGAACACTCGGACGGCGCGATCAGGTAGTACGCCGACAGGGCGAGGTCGAAGGACGGGCAGTCCAGCTCGACGATCTCCGCGCCCAGCTCCTTGAGGAGCACCACCGACTCGTCGAACCGCTGGACGACACCGGCCTGGTAGCCCTCGCCGCGGAACTGCTTGACCACGCCGACGCGCATGCCCTCGACGCTGCCGTTGCGGGCGGCCTCGACGACCGGCGGTACCGGGGCGTCGATGGAGGTCGAGTCGAGCGGGTCGTGCCCGGCGATGACCTCGTGCAGGAGGGCCGCGTCCAGGACCGTACGGGCGCAGGGCCCGCCCTGGTCCAGGGAGGACGAGAACGCCACCATGCCGTAGCGGGAGACCGCGCCGTACGTCGGCTTCACCCCGACCGTGCCGGTGACGGCGGCCGGCTGGCGGATGGAGCCGCCGGTGTCGGTGCCGATGGCGAGCGGGGCCTGGAAGGAGGCGAGGGCCGCGGAGGAACCGCCGCCGGAGCCGCCGGGGATCTTGGTGAGGTCCCAGGGGTTGCCGGTCGGGCCGTAGGCGCTGTTCTCGGTGGAGGACCCCATGGCGAACTCGTCCATGTTGGTCTTGCCGAGGATGACGACGTCGGCGGCCTTCAGCCGCTTGGTGAGGGTGGCGTCGTACGGCGGGATCCAGCCTTCGAGGATCTTCGAGCCGACGGTCGTCGGGATGCCCTCGGTGGTGAAGATGTCCTTCAGCGCGAGCGGAACACCGGCCAGCGGGCCGAGCTGCTCGCCCCGCGCCCGCTTCTCGTCGACGGCGCGGGCCTGCGCGAGGGCACCCTCGCGGTCGACGTACAGGAAGGCGTGCACCTTCTCGTCGACGGCCTCGATCCGGGCCAGGTGGGCCTCGGTGACCTCGACCGCGGTGAGCTCACCGGAGGCGATCCTCGCGGCGGTCTCGGCGGCGGTGAGCCGGATGATGCTGCTGTGGTCCGTCATGGTGGTTAGTCCTCCCCCAGGATCTGCGGCACCTTGAAACGCTGCTGCTCCTGGGCCGGGGCGCCGGAGAGCGCCTGCGCGGGGGTGAGCGACGGACGGACCTCGTCCGCCCGCATGACGTTCGTCAGCGGGAGCGGGTGCGAGGTCGGCGGTACGTCTTGGTCGGCGACCTCACTGACGCGTGCGACCGCGCCGATGATGTCGTCCAGCTGTCCCGCGAAGTGCTCAAGCTCTTCGGGCTTCAGCTCCAGACGCGCCAGCCGGGCGAGGTGGGCGACCTCCTCGCGCGTGATGCCAGGCATGCAGCGATCCTCTGGGTGAGAGTGTGTGGTGTGGCGCCAATCCTATGGTGCGCGCCCATATGCCCGCGCACGGGTTTCACCCCGGCGGAGAGCTCGATGCCGTCGGCGGTGGGCGGGTGCGGGTGAGTGGGGGCTGGTCGCGCCCCTGAAAGCCGCGGGGCGCGGCCCCGGCTTTCCAGGGGCGCGGGGAACTGCGCGAGCAACCACGCCCCACCCGCACCCGAAGAAAAAGGGGGCGAAGGGGCGCAGCCCCCCGGGGACGGGACGGGTAGGGGCGGCGGGGGCGGAGGAACTACTCGTCGGCCGTCGCCGCCGGCAGTGCGGCCCGGGGCCGCTGCCACCCCCGGGACCCCCGCGCCAGCAGCCACGCCGTCGCCTCGTCCGGCGGCATCGCGGCCGCGACCAGCCACCCCTGCACGGCGTCGCAGCCCATGTCCCGCAGCCGCTCCCAGGTCTCGTCGTCCTCGACGCCCTCCGCGACGACGAGCAGACCCAGCGAATGGGCGAGGTCGACCGTGCAGCGCACGATCTCCGCGTCCTCGGTGTCGACGGCGAGCCGGGCGACGAAGGAGCGGTCGATCTTCAGTTCGCTGACGGGGAGCCGACGCAGGTGCACCAGCGAGGAGTAGCCGGTGCCGAAGTCGTCCAGCGACATCTTCACGCCGTGTCCGGTGAGCGCGGCGAGGGTGTCGGCGGCGCGCTGCGGGTCCTCCAGGAGGACGTGCTCCGTTATCTCCAGCTGGAGCGCTCCCGCCGGGACGCCGTGGCGGGCCAGCCGGGCGGCCACCGAGCCCGCGAAGCCGGGGGTGTGCACATCGCGTGGGGAGACGTTGACCGCCACCGGGACGAACAGTCCCTGGGAGCGCCATTTGGCGACCTGGGCGAGGGCCGTGTCGAGGACGTACTCCGTGAGATGGGGCATCAGACCGGACGACTCGGCGATGGCGATGAACTCGTCCGGCGGGACCTTGCCGCGCTCGGGGTGCACCCAGCGGACCAGGGCTTCGAGCCCGGCCACCTGCCCGTCGAAGCGGACCTTGGGCTGGTAGTGCAGCTGCACCTCGTGCGCGTCGAGGGCCCGGCGCAGATCGCCCAGGAGTCCGAGCCGGTCAGGGGTGTTCGAGTCCCGTTTGGACTCGTAGACCTCTACGCCCGTACGGTCGCGCTTCGCCTGGTACATCGCCACGTCCGCGCGGCGCAGCAGGCCTTCGGCGTCGAGGGCGTGGTCCGGGAAGACGGCGACTCCGGCACTGGCCTCCAGGACGAGGGTGAGGCCGTCCAGGTCGAGCGGGGAACTGAGGGCGGCGACGAGGGCGCGGGCGACCCGGGTCGCGGAGGTCGTGGAGTCGGCGACCGGCAGCAACACGGCGAACTCGTCGCCGCCGAGCCGTGCGGCCTCCGCACCGCGCGGCAGGGCCAGCCGGAGCCGGTCGGCTATCTGGAGCAGCAGCCGGTCGCCGGCCAGGTGTCCCAGGGTGTCGTTGACGGACCGGAAGCGGTCCAGGTCGATCAGCATCAGGGCGGAGCGGGCGCCGATGCGTTCGGCGTCGTCCAGGGCCGTCCAGATGCGTTCCAGCAGCCATTGGCGGTTGGGAAGCCCGGTCAGAGGATCGCGCAGCTGCTCCTCGGCCCGGGCGCGGGCTATCCAGAGAGTGGAGTCGAGGGCGATCAGGGGGATGGCGAACAGCGGCAGCAGGATGGGCTTGGCGGTGGCGACCACACAGACCAGGGGGGCGATGCCGAGCAGCGCGACCGCGAGCAGACCCTGTCTGACCAGGGCGGTGCGGGCGACGGTGGGCAGTCCGCCGGAGCGCGGGGCGTTCAGGTACCAGCCCAGGGTGCGGGTGACCGCGAGGTAGGCGACCGCGACCAGCACCACTTCGGGGCCGGTGTACAGGGTCCAGGTATCGGGGTTCCAGGGGTGCTCGACGGACGGCACCCGGCCGAACGCGCCCAGCAGCAGGGCTCCGGTGGCGATGCCGAGGAGGTCCACCGCGCCGTGCAGTACGCCCTGGCGCCAGCGGTGGCGGCGGGCGACACCGACCAGCAGGACCACGGTGAGGCTGACCATGCCGGCCGGCACCCAGCCGTACAGCAGCAGGACGGCGAGGGTGAGGGCGGCGCCGGAGCCGGTGCCGCCCCACCAGCGGGCGCGGCCCAGGGCTACCAGGTGGCCGACGATGACGCCGGTCAGCACGGCCAGCGACCAGCCGACCGTGCCGGACGGGAAGAGCGCGTGGCCACCGGTGAAGGCCCGGTAGAAGCCGGCGCCGAGGACGAACCCGGCCGCCGCGACGATCGCCGTGGGCAACGCGGGCCAGGAGGGGTGCCGTTCCGGCTCGGAGCCCGACATTCCGGACGCGCGTTCGGCGGTGAGCTGGGCGGAGCCCGGGCCGTCGCTCTGCGTGTAGGGCCCGGCCGGGTACTGTCCGGCGGGGTGCCCCTCCCCGCCCGGAGCGCCCGGACGTCGTGCCGGCCGTACGGTCCGCAGGCTCTCGCGCCATACGCCGACCCTCTGGCGCAGCCGTGAGTCCGGGGCGGCGCTCTCGCTCGGTTCCATTCCCGTCCCTCTCACAGCCGGCGGTGCCCACGCCACGCGGCCCGATGCCCGACAACCCTCGACGGCGCCGCGTCGTTCTCGTCCCCGTGCTTCTCAAGGCTCTTCAAAAGCAAAGGGATGCACCGACCGCAGCTGGGCACGGCAGGCGCACATCTCAACAGTAGGCCGCAGAAGGCTTCCACGGGCACCGGTCGTCGACGGTTGCCCGAATGCGCCCCGGCCACCCGTATGCATCTGGTATGCGCCGATCGGGTGGCCTTCAACCGCCGCTCCTCGCTACTCCTGAACCGGAAGCGCGACTTCGGCCGCCGCCTCGGGTCCTTGTTCCAGCAGGACACCGAAGCCGTCCTCATTCAGAACAGGGACCTTGAGCTGCATCGCCTTGTCGTACTTGGAACCTGGATTGTCACCCACAACAACGAAAGACGTCTTCTTCGAAACAGAACCGGTCACTTTCGCGCCACGACTTTGCAACGCCTCCTTCGCTCCGTCGCGGGTGAAGTGTTCGAGAGTGCCGGTCACGACGAGGGTGAGCCCTTCGAGGGGACGCGGCCCCTCGTCCTCGCCGGAACTCTCCTCCTCCATGCGGACACCGGCCGCCTTCCACTTGCGGAGGATCTCCTGATGCCACTCCTCGGCGAACCACTCCTTGAGCGAGGTCGCGATGATCGGGCCGACGCCCTCGGTGTCCGCGAGCTCCTTCTCCGAGGCCTGCTCGATACGGTCGACGGAGCGGAACGCGCGGGCCAGCGCCTCGGCGGCGACCGGGCCGACATGGCGGATCGACAGCCCGGTGAGGACACGGGCGAGCGGGCGCTCCTTGGCCGCCGCGATGTTCTCCAACATAGCGACCGCGTTCTTCTTCGGCTCGCCCTGCTGGTTGGCGAAGACGGTGGCGACCTTCTCCTCACCGGTCTTCGGGTCACGCTTGGGCAGACCGCTGTCCTGGTCGAGGACGTACGCCTTGATCGGCAGCAACTGCTCGATGGTGAGGTCGAACAGGTCGCCCTCGTCGCTGAGCGGCGGCTCCGCGGGCTCCAGCGGCTTGGTGAGGGCGGCCGCGGCCACATACCCGAAGTGCTCGATGTCCAGCGACTTACGGCCCGCGAGATAGAACAGGCGCTCCCGCAACTGGGCGGGGCAGGTGCGGGCGTTCGGGCAGCGCAGGTCGATGTCGGCTTCCTTCATCGGCCTGAGCGGGGTGTCGCACTCGGGGCACCGGGCCGGCATGACGAAGGGCTTCTCGCTGCCGTCACGCAGGTCGGCAACCGGGCCGAGGATCTCCGGGATGACGTCACCGGCCTTGCGCAGCACCACCGTGTCCCCGATGAGGACGCCCTTGGCCTTCACCACCTCCTGGTTGTGCAGCGTGGCGAACTCGACCTCGGAGCCCGCGACGGTGACCGGTTCGACCTGGGCGTACGGCGTGACCCGGCCCGTACGGCCCACACCCACGCGGATGTTGATGAGCTTGGTGTTCACCTCTTCGGGCGCGTACTTGTACGCGATCGCCCAGCGCGGCGCGCGCGAGGTGGAGCCGAGGCGGCCCTGGAGCGGGATCTCGTCGAGCTTGATCACGGCCCCGTCGATCTCGTGCGCCACGGAGTGCCGGTTCTCGCCGTAGTACGCGATGAACTCCCGTACGCCGTCGAGGCCGTCGACGACCCTGTTGTGCGGGGAGGTGGGCAGGCCCCAGGTCTTCAACAGGTCGTACGCCTCGGAGAGACGGGCCAGGCCCGTGAAGCCCTCCAGGGCCCCGATGCCGTGGACGACCATGTGGAGGGGGCGGGTCGCGGTGACACGCGGGTCCTTCTGGCGCAGCGAACCGGCCGCCGCGTTGCGCGGGTTGGCGAACGGCTTGTCGCCGGCCTCGACCAGGCGGGCGTTCAGCTCCTGGAACTTCTCCATCGGGAAGTAGACCTCGCCGCGGATCTCCACGAGGTCCGGGACGCTGTCGCCCGTCAGCCGGTCCGGGATCTCCGCGATCGTACGGACGTTGGGCGTGATGTCCTCGCCGGTACGGCCGTCGCCGCGGGTCGCCGCGCGCGTGAGCCTGCCGTGCTCATACGTCAGGTTGACGGCGAGGCCGTCGACCTTGAGTTCGCACAGCAGGTGGTAGCCGGTGGAGCCGACGTCCTTGGCGACGCGCTCGGCCCAGGCGGCGAGTTCCTCGTCACTGAAGGCGTTGTCGAGGGAGAGCATGCGGGAGCGGTGCCGGACCGCCGTGAACTCCGTGGCGTACGCCCCCGCGACCTTCTGGGTCGGCGAGTCCGGGGTGCGCAGCTCCGGGTGCTCCTCCTCCAGCGCCTCCAGGGCACGCAGGAGCCTGTCGAACTCGGCGTCGCTGACGACCGGAGCGTCGTTCACGTAGTACCGGAAGCGGTGCTCCTCGATCTGCTCAGCGAGCTGCGCGTGCTTCTCCCGTGCCTCGGCGGGCACCGTCGTCTCCGCCTGCTTGTCGCCGGCCACCGTATGGTCCTCCCGTTACTCTGGGTTGTCCGCGAGGGATCTCGCCGCCCGGGCGCAGTGGGCGAGTGCCTCGCGCGCGTACGCGGGGGACGCCCCCGCGAGTCCGCACGACGGCGTGAGGGTGACCGCCTCCGCGAGAAGCCCCGGATGCAGCCCCAGCCTGCGCCACAGCGTCCTGACACCCATGACGCTACCGGCAGGGTCCGACAATCGACTGTCCGTGCCCGGGACGACACCGGCGAAGAGCCGGGTGCCGCCCTCCACCGCCTCACCGATCGCGTCCTCGTCACGTTCGGTGAGGAGGGAGAAGTCGAAGGAGACCGCCGCCGCGCCCGCCCGGCGCAGCAGGGCGAACGGGACGTCCGGTGCGCACGAGTGGACCACGACGGGGCCCTCGCCGTGTACCCCCACGACGTCCCGGAGTGTGGCCTCGACGACCTGGCGGTCGGGGGCCCGCAGAGTCCGGTAGCCGCTGGCGCTCTTCACCCGGCCCAGCAGCACGGCGACCAGGGACGGCTCGTCGAGCTGGAGGACGACCTGGGCGCCGGGGACGCGGCGCGCCACCTCCGCGAGGTGCGTGCGCAGGCCCTCGGCGAGCGAGGCGGCGAGGTCGCGGCAGGCGCCGGGGTCGGAGAGGACGGCCTCTCCGTTCCTCAGTTCGAGGGCGGCGGCGAGCGACCAGGGGCCGACGGCCTGCACCTTCACCTGGCCCTCATAACCCTGGGTGAACTCCTCCAGGGCGTCCAGGTCTTCGACGAGCCACGACCGGGCCCGCCGGGTGTCGCGGCCCGGGTGGTCGCCCAGCCGCCAGCCGCTGGGCTCCACGCGCGCGTACAGCTCGACGAGCATCCCCGCGGTGCGGCCGATCATGTCCGCGCCGGGGCCGCGGGCGGGGAGTTCGGGCAGGAAGGGGAAGTCCTCGAAGGAGCCGGTGGCTGTCTTGACAGCCTCCCTGGCGTCGCCGCCGGGAAGGGAGCCGACGCCGGTGGCGGGGCCGAAGCTGGGGTGTGCGTTCACGTGGGGAAGCCTACGTAGGTATGCGAGGCGCTGGTCGTCCCAGGGGGCTCCGCCCCCTGGACCCCCGGCCTATGCCCACCCGGCGCCCGACTCGGTCACTTGGACGGTGGGCGTAACCCGTGGGGTTTGGCCCACCCTTCGTCCCAGCGAGTCGGGCGGTGGGTGGGCATAGGTCCAGGGGTCTGGGGGCGCCCCCAGCGCCGTCAATGTCCCGGGCGTACCGTCAGGTCGTTGATCTCCGCGTCCCTCGGGAGGTCGATCGCTGTCAGGATGGTTGTCGCGACCGACTCGGGGTCGATCCACTCGGAGGCGTCGTACTCCTTGCCCTCCTGCTGGTGGACCTTCGCCTGCATGGGGCCGGCCGTGCGGCCGGGGTAGACGGAGGTGACGCGGACCCCGTTGGTGTGCTCCTCGTTGCGGAGGGAGTCGGCGAGGGCCTTCAGGCCGTGCTTGGAGGCGGCGTACGCGGACCAGTCGGCGCTCGCACGGAGGCCCGCGCCCGAGTTGACGAACACCACGTGCCCGCGCGCCGCCCGGAGTTGGGGCAGGAAGTGGCGGGTCAGCTCGGCGGGGGCGACGAGGTTGACGTTGAGCTGGTGGTGCCAGGACTTGGGGGTCAGCTCGCCGACCGGGCCGAGGTCGACGACCCCGGCGATGTGCAGCAGCGAGTCCACCCGGTCCGGGAGCGACTGGTGCGAGAAGGCCCAGCTCAGCTTGTCGGGGTCCGCGAGATCGCCGACGAGTGTCTTCGCGCCGGGGAACTCCGCCGCCAGTTCCTTCGCCCGGCCCGCGTCGCGCGCGTGCAGCACGAGGTCGTCCCCGCGCGCGTGCAGTCGGCGGGCCACGGCCGCGCCGATGCCGGAGCCGGCTCCGGTGATCACATGAGTAGCCATGCCCGCCATGCTCGCATCACGCCGGTTGTGGTGGGGTCGGGGCCGTGTCGGGGGGTGTCCGTCCTCGGAACGGCGCGGAGACTGTTTCTCGATGGGGTGCCGGCGTTCACCGCGCAGTCCGCTGCGGGCGGACACCCCCCGCCACGTCCCCTTGCCGCCGTACGGCCCTACAGGATGCCCTGGCTCTCTTCCAGGTACGCCAACGCCCCCACCGGCTCCTCCGCGAAGAACACCAGGTCGGTCAGCGGCAGCGGCAGGAAGCCCTCGTCCTCCATGCGACGGAACTGCTCCTTGAGGCCGTCGTAGAAGCCCGCCGTGTTGAGGAGCACCACCGGTTTGTCGGTGTGGCCGTGCTTCTTCAGTTCCAGGATCTCGGTCGCCTCGTCGAGCGTGCCGGTGCCGCCCACCATGACGACGACCGCGTCGGCGTGCTCCAGGAGGAGCCTCTTGCGCTCGGCGAGGTCCTTGGTGATGACCATCTCGTCGGCGCCCTGACGTGCCGTGGCGGCGAGGAAGTCCACGGAGACGCCCACCAGGCGGCCGCCCGTCTCCTGGACGCCGTCGGCGACCACCTTCATCAGGCCTACGTCGGAACCGCCCCACACCAGCGTGTGCCCGCCCTTGCCGATCAGCTCGGCGAACTCCCGCGCGGGAGTGGTGTACCGCTCGTCGAGGTCGGCGGCGGAGAGGAAGACGCAGATTCGCATGAAACCACCGTACGCGGGAAGAACCGCGGCCCCGAGAGCGCTCTTCCCATATGACCAAGGGACACACGATCACCATCGAGCAGGGCACCCGGCGGATTCGGGTCGTCCACGGCGACCAGGTGCTGGCGGAGACGGAACGGCCTCTCGTGCTGCGGGAGACGGGCTGTCCGGTGCGGTACTACATCCCACCCGAGGACGTACGCCTGGACCTGCTGAAGCCCTCCGAGACGCACTCCTACTGCCCGTTCAAGGGCACCGCCTCGTACTGGTCGCTGCCGGACGCGGCCGACCTGGTCTGGGCGTACCCCGCCCCGAAGCCGGACGTGGCCGCCATCAAGGACCACCTCTGCTTCTACGAGGTGGAGACGCCGTAGAAGGGCGGGAGAAGCGATGGTGGGCGGGTGGTGCGGAACGTTGTTACGACACGCCCGCCGTTGCCCGTACCGTCGACGCGATCGTCGCCGAGCCCACCACGCGGGTGTCGTCGTACAGGACGATCGCCTGGCCGGGGGCCACGCCTCGGACCGGCTCGGCGAACGTCACCTCCAGGGTGGCGTCGACGAGTTCGGCGGTGACCTCGGTCTCGCCGCCGTGGGCGCGGAGCTGGGCGGTGTAGGTGCCGGGGCCGGCCGGTGCGGCACCGCACCAGCGCGGCTTGATGGCGGTGAGCGCGCTCACGTCCAGAGCGTCGGCCGGGCCGACCGTCACCGTGTTGTCCACGGGCGAGATGTCGAGGACGTAGCGCGGCTTGCCGTCGGCGGCCGGGGTGCCGATGCGCAGGCCCTTGCGCTGGCCGATGGTGTAGCCGTAGGCGCCCTCGTGGGTGCCGAGCTTGGCGCCCGTCTCGTCGACGATGTCGCCCTCCGCCTTGCCCAGGCGGTTCGCGAGGAAGCCCTGGGTGTCGCCGTCGGCGATGAAGCAGATGTCGTGCGAGTCGGGCTTCTTGGCGACCGCGAGGCCCCTGCGCTCGGCCTCCGCGCGGATCTCGTCCTTGGTGGTGAGGGTGTCGCCGAGCGGGAACATCGCGTGGGCGAGCTGACGGTCGTCCAGTACGCCGAGGACGTACGACTGGTCCTTGGCCATGTCCGAGGCGCGGTGCAGCTCGCGCGTGCCGTCGTCGTTCACGATCACCTTGGCGTAGTGGCCGGTGCAGACCGCGTCGAAGCCGAGGGCGAGGGCCTTGTCGAGGAGCGCGGCGAACTTGATCTTCTCGTTGCAGCGCAGGCAGGGGTTCGGGGTGCGGCCGGCCTCGTACTCGGCGACGAAGTCCTCCACCACGTCCTCGCGGAAGCGGTCGGCGAGGTCCCAGACGTAGAACGGGATGCCGATGACGTCCGCGGCGCGGCGGGCGTCGCGTGAGTCCTCGATGGTGCAACAGCCACGCGCGCCCGTGCGGAACGATTGCGGGTTCGCCGAGAGGGCGAGGTGGACGCCGGTCACGTCGTGCCCCGCCTCGGCCGCGCGGGCGGCGGCGACGGCTGAGTCGACCCCGCCCGACATGGCGGCGAGGACACGGAGAGGACGGGTGGGCTGCGTGGTGTCAGTCATAACCCTTCAAGAGTAAGGGGGGCCGGGAACCGGAGCCCACGCATATCCGTTCAGGATCACATGGGGGCGAGACGAGCAGGCGAGAAGGACGCGGACCGGCGGATCGGGCGGCGGGCCCTGCTGATCGGCGGTGCGGGTGCCGCCATCGGCACCGCCGTGCTGGCCCGTGACGAGCTGGCGCGGCTGTGGTGGCGCGCGCCCGGCGTGGAGAAGCCCCGCAAGGAGGGTGAGGTCGACGACACCGGCGCCCGCTGGGTGGCGGCCTCCGAGGCGAACTGGCGGCGCGCGGACCGGCCCGACGACTACGGCATAGACATGGTGATCATCCATGTCACCCAGGGCAGTTTCGACAGCGCGGTGAAGGTCTTCCAGGACCCGGGGCACGGCGCGGCCGCCCACTACATCGTCCGCAAGGACGGGCACATCACGCAGATGATCCGCGAGCTGGACGTGGCGTACCACGCGGGCAACCGCGACTACAACGAACGCAGTGTGGGCATCGAGCACGAGGGATTCGTCGACCGGCCGCAGGACTTCACGGACGCCATGTACGCGGCCTCGGCCCGGCTCACGGCCCGGATATGCGCGCGCTACGACATCCCCGTCGACCGCGAGCACATCCTCGGCCATGTGGAGGTGCCGGGCACGGACCACACCGATCCGGGCGAGCACTGGGACTGGGACCGGTACATGGAGCTCGTACGAAAGGCGCGGACCGCCACGTCCGCGTGAGGCCCATCGGTAGAGCGTGAGTGACGTCGATCACTTTGCGTGTGTGGTGAGTGGGTTGGGTGTCCCGAGGAGCCCACGGGGGTCCGTCTCGGCTGGTTCGACACCTACGAGTGATCCCGGAAGACGGCCGCCGGCGGCCCCCGCCCAACAGGGCGTCGCCCTACGTCAGTCCCGCCGCGCGGGCGCGTTCCACCGCCGGTCCGATCGTCTTGGCCACGGCCTCGACGTCCGCCTCGGTGGAGGTGTGGCCGAACGAGAAACGGAGCGTGCCGCGGGCCAGGTCAGGGTCGGTGCCGGTGGCGAGGAGGACGTGGCTGGGCTGGGCGACGCCCGCGGTGCAGGCGGAGCCGGTGGAGCACTCGATGCCCTGGGCGTCCAGGAGGAGGAGCAGGGAGTCGCCCTCGCAGCCCGGGAAGGTGAAGTGGGCGTTGGCGGGCAGGCGTCCGCCGGGAGCGGGGTCGCCGCCCAGGATCGCGTCGGGGACCGCCTTGCGGATCTCCTCGACCAGGCTGTCGCGCAGGGCGCCGATCTCCCGCTCGAACCACGCGCGCTGCTCGGCGGCGAGCCGGCCGGCGACGGCGAACGAGGCGACGGCGGGGACGTCGAGGGTGCCGGAGCGGACGTGCCGCTCCTGGCCGCCGCCGTGCAGGACGGGGACGGGGGTGTGCTCGCGGCCCAGCAGCAGGGCGCCGATGCCGTAGGGGCCGCCGATCTTGTGGCCGGAGACCGTCATCGCGGCGAGACCGGAGGCGGTGAAGTCGACGGGGACCTGACCGAAGGCCTGGACGGCGTCGGCATGCAGGGGAACCCCGAACTCGGCGGCGACGTCGGCGAGTTCGCGGATCGGCAGGATGGTGCCGATCTCGTTGTTGGCCCACATGATGGTGGCCAGGGCGACGTCGTCGGGGTCGCGGGCGATGGCCTCGCGCAGCGCGTCGGGGTGGACTCGGCCGTAGGCGTCGACCGGGAGGTACTCGATCGTGGCGCCCTCGTGCTCGCCCAGCCAGTGGACGGCGTCCAGGACGGCGTGGTGCTCGACGGGGCTCGCGAGGACCCGGGTACGGGCCGGGTCGGCGGCGCGCCGGGACCAGTAGAGGCCCTTGACGGCGAGGTTGTCGGCCTCGGTGCCGCCGGAGGTGAGAACGACCTCGCTGGGGCGGGCTCCGAGCGCTTCCGCGAGGGTCTCCCGGGCCTCCTCGACGGTGCGCCTGGCTCGGCGGCCGGACGCGTGGAGGGAGGAGGCGTTGCCGGTGACGCCCAGGTGCGCGGTGAGTGCCTCGACTGCCTCGGGGAGCATCGGGGTGGTCGCGGCGTGGTCGAGGTATGCCATGGTGTCGCCGATTCTACGGGCCCTCGCGCCTGGCCTCGGGCCGCGGTGGGAGGGCGGGTGCCGGCACGTCGTTGTACCGGTCCCTCAGAAGCTCCAGGACACCGAGTTGTCGATCTGCACGAACGCCAGCAGGACCACCAGGTCGGCGACGCCGAGGCCCAGACCGAGGTACGCGCGGCCCTTGCGGGTGGTGCCGCGCCACAGGGAGACGGCCGCCAGGACGATGGCGGTGGGGCCGAGGACGACGTTCAGGACGAGAAGGCCGAGCAGGCCGAGGACGAAGGACGCCACGGCCATGCCGTCCGCGTCGCGGACGCCGGTGCGCGGGGTGGCGGATGCGGTGAGTTGCATGACGGGTCAGCTCCTGAGGGTGTGGGGACGGTCGGTGGGTGAGTGGGTTCAGTGGGTGGTGGCGCGACGGCGGCCGAGGCGCTCGCGGATCGTGAAGATGCCGAGCCAGACCGCGATCACGACGGCGGCGACGGCGGTGAAACCGAACGGCGCGTGGGCGACGGTGCCGAGGACGACACCGAGCAGCAGGAGTGCGGCGACGAGGAACAGCATGGGCGGTGGCCCCCTCCGGCGAGACGGACTCGCGTGACGTGACGTGTAACTCGCATGACATTTCGGTGAACGGTTGTGGTTACAGTTGTTCACTGACTCTTGAGTCTAGCGTGTCCCACGACTTTTCAATTACAGAGAACAGTTGTTAACTGCATGGCATGAGTCACACCCTCGGCATCCGACAGGCACAGAAGCAGAAGACCCGACAGGCGCTCCTGGACGCCGCGTTGGGACTCCTGGAGGAGCAGAGCCTGAGCAGTCTCGGTCTGCGCGAGGTCACCCGTGCCGTCGGCGTCGCCCCCACCGCCTTCTACCGGCACTTCCGTTCCACCGCGGATCTCGGCGTGGCCCTGGTCGAGGAGGCGCTGGGCAGCCTGCACCCGATGATCCGTACGACGGTCTCCCGCACCGACGACCACGACCAACGCATCACCCGCGCGGTCGAGTTGATCGCCGGTCATGTGGAGGCGTTCCCGGCGCACGTCCGTTTCATCGCCCGTGAGCGGCACGGCGGCGTCCAGCCGGTGCGGGACGCGATACGCGACCAACTGGCCCGGTTCGGCGAGGAGGTGGGCAGCGAGCTGGCCAAGGACCCGGAGGCGGCGGGGTGGGGCGAGGACGACCTCCTCATGCTGGCCAACCTGTACGTCGACCAGATGCTCATCACCGCCTCGCTGTTCCTGGAGGCGCTGGAGGCGCCGCGGGAGGAACGGGAGCGGGTCGTGCACGTGGCGACCCGGCAGCTCCGGCTGATCAGCATCGGCCGTGACCACTGGCTCGACTGAGCCCGCGACCGGCCCGGCACGGCCGGCCCCGGACACCGCACAGGGGCGGCGCCCCCGTCCACCGGGAGTGCTGCCCCTGTCGTACGACGTGCGAGGTGCGAGGTCAGCTCTTCGTGGCCTGCGGGCTCGGGGCGCCGCTGGGCCGGGCGCCACCGCCGGGACCGCCACAGCCACCGCCCTGGCCGCCACCGGGGCCGCCCTGGCCGCCCGCGCCACCGCTGGGGGCGCCGGACGGTGCGCCACTCGGCGCGCCGGACGGCCGGGCGGTCGCGTCGCCGGTGGGAGCGCCCGAGGGGGCACCGCCGGGCCGGCCCGACGCGTTGCCGGTCGGCGCGCCGGACGGTGGCGAACAGCTCTGGGTCCGACCCGAGTTGCCGCTGTCCGAGGAGGAGGACGAGTCGCCCGAGCCGCAGGCCACGAGGGCGAGGGGCGAGAGCGCCAGCAGGGCCACTGCGGGGATGAGACGCACACGCATCATGAGAAACAACTCCAAGAAGGATGAGGGAGTCCTGAGGCGGGCACTCAATCAACGCCCCTTGGGGGTTCCTTGGGACCGCACTGTCCGCCGCCTGTGCGCGTGGCAAAGCACGGCCAAAGGGACCGGTGCGACCTGGTGTTTCTCTCGAAGCCCTGGCCTACTCACTGGTACAGGTCCGTGACAACGGAGGCAGCCGCCGCGGCAGGTCCGGGGTGGTGCGGTACGGGTCGCTCAGCGCGTCGGCCCGCCTGCCTCAGCTCAGCCTGACCCGGGCCAACTGCCGTGACTGCGCTACCAGTCGGTCCGCGCTGTCCCAGACCTCGGCGTCCTCCTCCAGAAAGCCGCCGGCGAGATTGCGGGTGGTGATGGCGACGCGCAGCGGGCCCGGGGCCGGGCGGCAGCGGACGTGGACCGTGAGTTCGACCGTGGGCACCCAGCCGGAGAGGCCGATCTCGAAGGCGGTGGGCGGCAGCGCGTCGACCGCGAGGAGCAGCGAGAAGGGGTCGGGGTCCCGACCGTCGGCGAGCCCGAACCAGGACCTCATCTCCCCCTTGCCGGAGGGCGCGCCGAGCGCCCAGCCCAGCGTGGACGGGTCCAGCTTGAGCATCAGCCGGTCGGTGATCGCCGAGCTGCCGGACACCGGGGCGGGGCCGTCTTCCGGTCCGAAGCACTGCTCCATGGGCGGAAGGGTGGGCGGCTCGGCCGTCGTGCGGACGTCGTCCGGCAGGGTGTCGAGGTCGCCGTAGGAGGCGAGGACGCGAATGCGTTCGACCTCGCGGCCCTGGTCGTCGTACTGGAAGAGCGAGGCCTGGCCGGTGGAGAGGGTGCGGCCGGTGCGGACGACGTCCGTGCGGACGACCGCGGGGCCGGGCCGGGAGGCGGTCAGGTAGTGCGCCGAGATGGTGAACGGGTCGGCGTGCGGCAGGGCGTCCGCGAGCGCGCGGCCCAGGACGGCCAGCAGATAGCCGCCGTTGACGGCACTGATGATCGTCCAGCCGGCGGAGAGGTCGATGTCGTAGACCCCGGGCCCGCGCCGGGTGAGCGCGGTGTCGCGGTCGAACTCGCTGTCGCCGATCACGGCGCGCACGGTGGCTGCTTCTGGCATGCGTGAACGGTACAACAGGTAATTACTAAGCGGTAGCTTTTACCGTTACGGCGGGATGACACCTCCAGGTGAGCGGCGGGCAATTTTTCGGTAAGTGTCCCCACTCGTCCGTCAACCCGAGGCTCCGGAACGCGCTCTCCGAAGACATGAGCCTCACCGGGACCCCGTTCCTCTCCGCCCTGGCCGCGCTGGCCGTCGTCGCCCTCGTGCTGCCGCTCGCGCTGTGGTCGCGGATGCGGGGGCCCCGTGCCCTGCGCGCCGCGGTCCGGGTACTGATGCTGCTGTTCGCGCAGGGCACGGCGGTCGCCCTGGTCTTCGTCCTGGTCAACAACCAGAACAGCCTCTACGACAACTGGGCCGACCTCCTCGGCACCGGCGACCACGTCCAGCAGGCCGCCGACCTGGGGGCCGACGGCACCGGCGGGATCGCCCTGGCACGGCTGCCCCGGGTGCGCCAGACCTTCACCGGCACCGGGGACGTGCGCGTCACCCAGCTCAGGGGCCGGGTCTCGGGCGTGAACGCCGAGGTCTACGTCTCGCTGCCGCCGCAGTACGACGACCCCGCCTACCGGCACCACAGGTTCCCGGTCGTCGAGCTGCTGCCCGGCTACCCCGGCTCGGCGAAGGCCTGGTTCGATTCCCTGCACGCCGACGAACAGCTGCGGCCGTTGATGCGCGACGGCCGGGTCGCGCCGTTCATCCTGGTCGCCCCGCGCACCAACCTGCTGGCCGGCGTGGACACCGGCTGCGCCAACATCCCGGGCACGGTGAACGCCGACACCTGGCTCAGCGTGGACGTGCCGAGAATGGTCATGGACAACTTCCGCGCCGAGTCCGCCCCGGCGGGCTGGGCGGTGGCCGGGTACTCGGCGGGCGCGCACTGCGCGGCGAAGCTCGCCGTCGCGCACCCGGGCCGCTACCGGGCCGCGGTCAGCCTGTCCGGGTACAACGACCCGATCGGCGAACGCGCCTCGCTGGCCGCGCAGAACCCGGTCCTGCGGAACGCCAACAACCCGTACCTGCTGCTGCGCGCGGCCCGCACCCCGCCCCGGATCGCGCTCTACCTCTCCGGCCAGCCGCACGACGGCTACGAGGCCGCGGTGGCGCTGGAAGAGAGCGCGAAGGCACCGACGACCGTGCACGTCGTCTACGTCCCGAGGAGCGCCGGCGGCCACACCATGGCGCTGTGGCGACCGCAGGTGGTGCCCGCCTTCCGCTGGCTGACGCAGGAGATGGGTCTGCCGCGCACCCGGGCGGGCGCTACTCCTCGCGCACCGTCGACCGCCGGTTCCACGCGCGCGGCGCTCGCCAGTGGAACCGCATCGCGAGCAACCGCAGGACGAAGGCGGTGACGACCGCGAGCGCGCTGGTGAACGGGGTCAGGGTGTCGTAGTGGATGCACAGCACGACCATGGTGGCGCCGACGATCGCCGGGACCGCGTACAGGTCGCGGTCCCAGCGCAGCAGCGAGGGCACCTCGTTGGCGAGCACGTCCCGCAGCACCCCGCCGCCGACCGCGGTGGCGAGGCCGAGGGTCGCCGACTGGGTGAGGCCGAGCCCGTACTCGTACGCCTTCGTGGTGCCGGAGACGCAGAACAGACCGAGGCCGGCCGCGTCGAAGACGTTCACGCCGGTCTGGATGCGCTCCACGTGCGGGTGCAGGAAGACGACCAGGAGGGCGGCGAGCAGCGGGGTCACGAAGTACCCGAGGTCGGTGAAGGCGGCGGGCGGCACGGCCCCGATGATCAGGTCCCGGAACAGCCCGCCGCCCAGCGCGGTGACCTCGGCGAGAACGGCGATGCCGAAGACGTCGAAGTTCTTGCGGACGGCCAGCAGGGCGCCGGAGATGGCGAAGACGAAGATGCCGATCAGGTCGAGCGTGTGCTGGACGGACGGGCTGAACAGTTGCTGAAGCACCCTGCCATTCTCACCCAGCACTGAACCCCTGCCTTGCAATACAAGGCAGGGGTTCGGGTCTGCTTACTTGTCGTCGGTGTCCTTGGAGACCTCGGTCTCCGCGTCCGCCTCGACCGCGGCCTCGGCCTGGACCTCGGCCGCCACCGCCGCCGACGTCTCCGCCGACTCCGCCAGCACCTCGGCCGCGACCAGCTCGGCCGCCTCCTTGGCCACGGTCAGCAGCACCGTGTCCTGCGGGGCCTGGTCCTCGAAGTTCTCCGGGTGGTGGCAGGCGACCTGCTGGCCGGGCTTCAGCTCGACGAGCGGCGGCTCGACCGTCGTGCAGATCTGCGTCGCCTTCCAGCACCGGGTGTGGAAGCGGCAGCCGCTCGGCGGGGAGATCGGCGAGGGCACGTCACCCTTGAGCAGGATCCGCTCGCTCTTGGCGTTCTTGCGCCGCGGGTCCGGGATCGGCACCGCCGACATCAGCGCCTTGGTGTACGGGTGCATCGGCGCCTTGTACAGCGACTCGCGGTCGGCGAGCTCCACGATCTTGCCGAGGTACATCACGGCGATCCGGTCCGAGACATGCCGGACGACGGACAGGTCGTGGGCGATGATCACGTACGTCAGGCCCAGCTCCTGCTGGAGGTCGTCCAGCAGGTTCACCACCTGCGCCTGGATCGACACGTCCAGTGCGGAGACCGGTTCGTCCGCCACGACCAGCTTCGGGTTGAGGGCGAGCGCGCGGGCGATGCCGATGCGCTGGCGCTGGCCGCCGGAGAACTCGTGCGGATAGCGGTTGTAGTGCTCGGGGTTGAGACCGACCACCGACAGCAGCCGCTGGACCTCCTTCTTGACGCCGCCCTCGGGCGTGACGCCCTGGAGCTTGAAGGGGGCACTGATGATCGTGCCGATCGTGTGGCGCGGGTTCAGCGACGAGTACGGGTCCTGGAAGATCATCTGCACGTCGCGGCGCAGCGGACGCATGCCGCCCACGCCGAGGTGCGTGATGTCCTTGCCCTCGAACTCGACCGTGCCGGCCGTCGGTTCGAGCAGCCGGGTGATCAGCCGGCCCATCGTCGACTTGCCACAGCCGGACTCGCCCACCACGCCGAGGGTCTCGCCCGACTTCACCTCGAAGTCGAGGCCGTCGACCGCGCGCACCGCGCCGACCTGCCGCTGGAGCAGGCCTTTTCGGATCGGGAAGTGTTTCTGGAGCCCGGTCACCTTCAGCAGGGTCTCGCCCGGCGCCGCGTCCTTGTCGAGGCGAGCACCTTCACTCTGCGCAGGGAGGGTCACTGCTGCGTCCTTAGGGGTCTCGCTCACAGCTTCGGCGCAATCTCTTCGATCCAGATCCGCTCCCGCTGCTCCTGCGACATGTGGCAGGCGGCCCAGTGCTGGCTGCCGACCTCGGTCAGCTCGGGACGGACCGTGCGGGTGAGGTCGTCCTTGGGGATGTCGGCGTACGGGCAGCGCGGGTTGAAGGCGCAGCCGGACGGGATGTTGATCAGGGAGGGCGGGGAGCCCTTGACCGGGATCAGCCGCTCCTGCTGGTCGCGGTCGAGGCGCGGCATCGAGCCGAGCAGGCCCCAGGTGTAGGGGTGGCGGGGCTCGTAGAACACCTTCTCGGCCGGGCCGCGCTCGATGCAACGCCCGCCGTACATCACCAGGATGTCGTCGGCGAGTTCGGCGACGACGCCCAGGTCGTGGGTGATGACGATGACCGCGGAGCCGAACTCCTTCTGCAGGTCGCGGATCAGGTCGAGGATCTGCGCCTGGACGGTCACGTCCAGGGCGGTCGTCGGCTCGTCCGCGATGAGCAGTTCGGGGTTGTTGACCAGGGACATCGCGATCATCGCGCGCTGGCGCATACCGCCGGAGAACTCGTGCGGATAGCTGTCGACGCGCTTGTCGGGCTGCGGGATGCCGACGCGCTCCAGCATCTCCACGGCCCGCCGCTTGGCGGCCTTCTTGTCCACGTTGTGGTGCGTGCGGTACGCCTCCACGATCTGCTGGCCGATCGTGTAGTACGGGTGCAGCGCGGACAGCGGGTCCTGGAAGATCATCGCCATCTGGCGGCCGCGCAGTTTGCGCACGTCGTCCGGGTTCGCGGTCAGCAGCTCGGTGCCGTCCAGCCAGATCTCGCCGGAGATCTGTGCCTTGCGCTTGCCGTACTGGCCGGCGGTGTGCAGGCCCATGATGCCGAGCGAGGTCACCGACTTGCCGGAGCCCGACTCGCCCACGATGCCGAGGGTCTTGCCCTTCTCCAGCTTGAAGCTGAGTCCGTCGACGGACTTGACCAGGCCGTCGTCGGTCGGGAAGTGCACCTTCAGGTCGCGCACTTCGAGGAAGGAACTCGGGGCGGGCGAGGTGCCGGTGGGTTCCCCCACGGCGGCTCCGCTCTTGCTGAGTTCGGTCATGAGAGCCTCACTCGGGGGTCGATCACGGCGTACAGGACGTCCACCACGAGGTTGGCGACGAGCACCGCCACGGAGGTGATCAGGGTGACGCCCAGAATGATGGGCAGGTCCTGGGTCCGGATGGCGTTGAGCACGGCCTGTCCGAGTCCGGGCAGGCTGAACGTGGTCTCGGTGAGGATCGCGCCGCCGATGAGGGCGCCGAGGTCCATGCCGAGCATGGTCAGGATGGGGGTCATCGTGGAGCGCATGGCGTGCTTGCCGATGACCTTCTGCTCCTTGAGGCCCTTGGCGCGGGCCGTGCGGATGTAGTCCTCGCCGAGGATCTCCAGCATGGTGGCCCGGGTGATCCGGGCGTACATCGCCGCGTAGAGGAACGCGAGGGTGATCCACGGCAGGATCATGCCGCCGAAATAGCCGGAGAAACTCTCGTCGAGCGGCACGTACTGGCCGTCGAACAGCTTCAGCCCGAAGACGAAGATCGCCAGCGAGAGCATGCCGGTGAAGTAGATGGGGAGGGAGACGCCCGCGAGCGCGACGACCATCGCGCCGCGGTCCCAGAAGCTGCCCCGCTTGAGCGCGGAGAGCACACCCGCCGAGACACCGAGGAGCAGCCACAGCACGGCCGCGCCGAGCGCCAGTCCCAGGGTCACCGGGAAGCGGTCGGTCAGCACCGGCCAGACGGCCTGCTCACTGCGGAAGGAGTAGCCGAAGCACGGGGCCGCGCACTCGGTGACGTCGCCGCCGCCCGAGTAGGTGCGGCCGGTGAAGATGCCCTTGAAGAACTCCCAGACCTGGACGTAGATCGGGTCGCCCAGTCCCAGTTTCTGCCGTACCGCCTCGACGGCGGCAGGGTCGGCCTGCTTGCCCACGAAGCTCGTGGCGATGTCCACGCCCGCCCACTTGGGGACGAGGAAGAAGATGCAGAAGACCACCATGACGATGACCACGAGCATCACTGCGGCGGCGAACAACCGCCTGATGAGGTAAGCGAGCACAGCTCTCGGCCCGCCGCGGACCGCGGGCCACCGGAGGTCTTCCGGCGGCCCGCGATCACACTGCGCCGGCCTTCACCTGCCTTTCGTGCCGTTCGGCGGGTGTGCCGGTTGTCAGGTCGTGGACTTCAGGCCGAGGTTGACGAAGTCGTACATGCCGCTGTAGCCGTCGGACGTGTAGACGTTCGCCAGGTTGCTGCCACGCCAGTTGATGAACTTCTCGAAGACGAAGGGCAGGTAGTAGCCGCCCTCCATGACCTTGTGGTTGATCTCCGTGGAGATCTGGGTCTTGCCCGAGTCGTCCAGCGTGGTGACGTAGTCGTCGAAGAGACCGTTGATGGTCTTGTCGTCGATCAGGGCGAAGTTGTTGTTGCCGCTCTCCAGGATGTACGAGCCGTCCCACAGCGGGAGACCGAAGCCCTGCACGGACGGGAAGTCCGGGCCCCAGCCCATGATGATGATGCCGTAGCCCTTCTTCTTCACGTTCTCGGGGCTACCGATGATGCCGGAGGTCTGCGAGCCGTCGTACTGGTCGATGTCGACGCTGATGCCGACCTTCTTCAGCGACGCCTGCAGGGACTGGGCCGTGGCCACCTCGACCGGCTTGTTGTTGCGGACCGCGATGGTGGTGCTGAAGCCGCTCGGCTTGCCGCAGGCCTTCAGCTCCTCCTTGGCCTTGACGGCGTTGCCGCTCTTGTTGGCACCGTTGAGCTCGTACGGGTCGTACGCCTGGCCCTCGGCGCCCGGGACGGACGGCGGGAGCATGTTGGTGCCGATGTCGCCACCGGCGACCGGACCACCGCGGGCGGTCTGCAGCGACACGTGGTCGGCGCCGTAGATGACGGCCTTGCGGCAGTGCTCGTTGTCGAACGGCTTCACGCTCTGCGGGAAGACCGCGTAACGGACGTAGCCGGAGACCGGGTTGTCCAGGTTGGCCTTGTGCTGCTTCAGGGCGGTGGTGCGGCCCTGCGGCGACATGCCGGTCTGGTTGATGTCGAGGTCGAGGTCACCGCTGATCAGACGCTGGTCGAGATCGTTGGCGTTCGAGAAGAACTTGACCGTGATCTTGTCCGGGTACGCCTTGCGGATCGGGTCCGAGGTCTGCTTCCACTCGGTGTTGCGGACCAGGGTCAGGTCCTTGCCCGGGCTGTACGACTGGAACTTGTACGGGCCGGAGGAGAACGGGTGCAGACCGTACTTGGACTTGGTGTCCTTGTCCTGACGGACCGGGGACGCCGAGGTCAGGGCCAGCATCTCCTCGAAGTCCGAGTTGGCCTTCGGCAGCTTGAAGACGATGGTCTTGTCGTCGGGCGTCTCGATCGCCTTCAGACCCAGCTTGTCCGCGGACTTGTCCTTGTACGGGCCCTTGTAGTCGCCCTTGGGGTCGAGGACGTCCTTCAGGTAGACCGGGCCGCCGGACAGCACGTCCTGCGCCCAGACGCGCTCGATGCCGTACTTCACGTCCTTGGACGTGATCGCCTTGCCGTCCTCCCACGTGATGCCCTCACGCAGGGTGTACGTGTAGGTCTTCCCGTCGTCGGTGACCTTGGCGACGTCGGTGGCGAGGTCCGGGGTGACCTCGGCGCCGGCCTTGCCGGTCTCCGCCTTGTTCGTGACCAGCTGGCGCGAGTAGTAGCGCGAGAAGTTCCACATGAAGCCGTAGTAGCCGCGCGTGGTGTCCCACGAGTCGGCGTCCTGGGCGCCACCGAACTTCAGCGTGCCACCCTTCTTGGCCAGCGAGGCCTGGGCGACCTTGTTGTTCGCGGCGTCGTAGCCGGCGGCGCCGGTCTTCGAACCGCCGTCGTCGTCAGAGCCACCGCCGCCGCACGCCGCCGTGGTCAGCAGCGCAGCGACCGCGGCGACGGCGGCCAGTGCCTGCTTTCGCCGCCCTGAGGTGCGTTGGGTAGTCACGATCTCGGATCCTCCGGATTAGATGAGAGACCCCGTAGTCGATGCCACGGGACGCTTGGGGTACGGCAGTTCAGCGGGAGCCCTTGGGGTCCAGCGCGTCCCGCACGCCGTCGCCGAAGAGGTTGAAGGCAAGGACGGTGATGAAGATCGCCACACCCGGAACGACCATGTACATGGGGTCGGCGTCGTAGTAGTCGAGCGCGCTGGAGAGCATCTGTCCCCAGGAGGCCGTGGGCGGCTTGACGCCCACGCCGAGGAAGCTGAGCGCCGCCTCGGTGAGGATGTTGGTGGGGATCATCATCGTCGTGTACACGATGATCGGCGCCACCAGGTTGGGCAGCAGCTCCTTGAACAGGATGTAGATCCGCCCGGCGCCCAGCGACCGGGCCGCCTCGACGTACTCCCGCTCGCGCAGGGAGAGCGTCTGGCCGCGCACCACACGTCCGATGTAGGGCCAGCCGAAGAATCCGATGACCAGGATCATCACGAAGACGCGCACGCCGGTGCCGGTCAGTCCCAGCATCTCGTTCGGCATGACGGAGACCAGCGCGATGATGAACAGCAGCTGCGGGAAGGCCAGCAGGCCGTCCATGACGCGGCTGATGGCGGAGTCGACCCAGCCGCCGAAGAAGCCGGCGAGGACTCCGAGGATCGTGCCGAGGATGACGGCGACGATCGCGGACAGGAAGCCGACCAGCAGCGAGATCCGGGCGCCGTAGAGGATGCGGGCGAGGATGTCGCGGCCGTTGACCGGCTCGACACCGAGGAGGTGGTCGCCGCTGATGCCGCCCAGCGATCCCGTGGGTGTGCCGAACAGCGGGTCGATCAGGTTCTCGTGGTACAGGTCGGGGTCCTGCCCGAGAAGCTTGGTGATCACGGGGGCGAAGACGGCGACGATGATGAGGATCAGCACCACGACGCCACCGGTCAGGGCGAGCTTGTCCCGCTTCAGGCGCTCCCAGGCGATCCGGCCCAGGGAGCGCCCCTGTACGGCCTTCGGATCGGCGCTGACCAGCGCCGCTTCTTCGGCCGCGCTCGGGGCCGCTTCCGCGGTCGGCTCGTGCAATGGTGCCGTCATCTGGCAGGGACCCCTCTCAACCGGCGGTAGCCGGCCCGCACTTGCCGCTGTGGCGGCGTTGATCAGTCCGTCGTTCCTGGGGCGAAGGCCCCTGGTGCGGGAGTCTTCAACGCTTTGGCGATCTGTTGCCAGACTTGGCGGTGAATGGATGCATAAACGTGATGCGGGCCAGAGGGTTCCGTTATCCGGACGGCGGGTAACGCGGGTCGGACGCGGACCAATGGGGACATAGGGTACACGCAGGCATTATCCACCCCTATCTACGCGCGAAGACGAGGGGGGCCGCCGACGCCGGCGGCATGTACTCTCAGTAACTGCCGCGGGCCGGCGGATAGCCGTACCCGGCCGCCGGCGCCTGGGCCGGGGCGGGCGCGGCGTGGGCCTCGCGGTCGTAGAACGGCCGGGCGCTCGCCCGCATCCAGAGCGCCACCGGGTCGTACTCGTCGGACATCGCCACGGTCGACACCGGCAGCCCGTCGGGGACCGCGCCGATCGACTGCTGCATCATCGCGCGCACCGAGTCCACGGCCGGCGGGCTGGTGTCGTACACGTCGAGCCCGATGGCGAGGTAGGGCGCCCCGAGCGCGGGCTGCACCCAGGCGCGGCGCAGCGCGCGCACGGCCGGGGTGTGGTGGGCGTTCTGCGCGAGCAGGCCGTAGAACTGCGGGATCTCGATGCCGGGCTCGGACAGCCGCAGCGGGCCGGCGGGCTGGCGCTCCAGTCCGGTCGCGATGCGGCGCAGGTCGAGCCAGGGGATGCCGACGCCGCCGCCGGGGGCGTGCGGGTTCAGCCAGAGCCCGAAGTGGTCGGGGTAGAGGGTGCGGGCCACGTCGACCCCGTCGACGACTTCGTAGGAGCGGTTCCAGCCGCTGGCCGAGAGCTCCTGGGCCGAGGTGACACAGGGGGCGTAGCCGTAGCTGTCGACCGCCATGCTGCCGTACTGGGCGTCGGGGGAGCCTGCCTGGCCGTGCCAGAGGAGCATCCAGACCTGGCCGGAGCCCGGGGTCGCGAGGGCGCGAAGGAGCGCCTCGTAGGCGTCGTAGCGCCCCGGCGTCACCTGGCGCAGCATGTGCTCGACCTGGCCGGCTGCGATGCCGCTGGCGCTCACCTGTACCGCCCCTTCGTGAAGTTGCCGTGGTTATGAAACAGCTTATGTGGCGTGGCCGACAGGAGCGGCCCAGGAGCTCGGGGCTTTCGGTTCGTCGGCGAGTGCGGGTGGTGTGTGGCCGGTCGCGCTCACGCGGCGGAGCCGCACATCGATACAGCCCCGCGCCCCTTTCAGGGGCGCTGCCCTTCGCGGCGTCCTCTAGTAGCCCAGTTGGTAGAAGGGGCGGACCTGGTCCCTCATCCAGTGGCCGACCGGGTCGTCGGCCACGTCGAGGAGGACCAGGTTGACCGGCCAGGGAGCCGGGGCCAGGCCGAGGGCGGCGGCCAGCGCGTCCATGGGGGCCGTGCGCAGGTCGGGGGCGTCCCAGTGGGCGAGTTCGACGCCGACGAACATGACCGGGGCGGCCGTCTCGATGGCGGCGAGGCAGCGACGGGCCGTGCGGATCACGCCGGTCGCGGCGAACTCGGCGGAGGCCGCGGCGAGGAAGTCGATGGGGTCGTCCTGCCAGTCCGGTTGGTAGAGCCGGACGCGACCGCCGCCGGCCTGGCCGTCCAGCAGGGAGCGGCCGGTGCGGCAGAGGTCGGCCACCGCGGCCGGGGGCAGCGGCACACCGACCGTGCCGTCCGGGTTCACGGCGATGCCGAGCTGCGGGGGCAGACCGCGGGCGAACTCCACCGCGGGCGCGATGGTGTACGACATGTGCGCGCCGGCGACCTGGCGGAACTGCTCCTCGGAGCTGAAGACCGGCACATAGGCCTGGCCGTCGATCTCCAGGGTGGGCAGATCGAGCGGGCCGCTGTGCGGGCCGCCGCCACCGGGCAGCGGCACCCAGACGAAGCTGCGGCCGAGCACTTCGACGATCCGTCCGCCCGCCCCGGGGACGCCGAGAGAGGCCGAGAGCACCTCCTCCAGTTCGTTGCCGGGCCATCCGCCGTGGGGATGGGAGGGTGTCTGTGCCGGGAACTCCGAGAAGCCCGCGGGGAAGTCCGTCGGGAAGTCCATCTGCCGCCTACCGCCTGCCGAGTACCGCTGTGGTGGCTGAAAGGCTAGCGGGTGCGGACATGTCGGGGTCAGCCGGTGAAGCCGATCCGCCGCAGGACGTCCGCCGCGTCCCGGTCGATCAGGACCGCCGAGCCGCATCCCTGGGGCAGGTCGCCGTCCTCCACCGAGCTGATCAGACGGGAGGCCGCGCCCCGGTGGCGCAGGAACGCGTACCGCGAGACTCCCCGGCCGCGCTCGCGCTGGCCGGCCAGCGCGGTGTCCGGTGTGACGTCGAGCAGCAGCAGGTGCAGGACGCCGCCCCGGCGACGGGCCTCGCGGGCCAGCCAGCCGCGCACCCAGGCCTGGGTGCCGCAGTCGTGCACCACGACGCCCGCACCGGAGCGCAGCGCGCGGCGCAGCCCGGCGTAGTGGGCGAGGCGGACCAGCGGGCGGTAGACCGCGTAGGGCAGCAAGCGCGACAGGCGGCCGTCCCAGTGGTCGCGGGTGTCCTGGGAGTCGATCCGGACGCCCTTGACCGTGCGCCGCATCAGCGTGGACTTGCCGCTGCCCGGCAGGCCCGTGATGACCACGAGGTCCTGGGGGGCGAAGAGCAGTGCGTGCGGGCTGTGGCCACCGCGGTCACGCAGGTCGCGGACGACGGGTGCGGCAAGCGGTGCGCAGGCCTCCTCGGCCGGTGCCGTGGGCTGCTGAGGCAGCGCGAGGGCCGAGGTGGTCGCGTACGCCGTGGTCCTGTTCACCGTGATCGTCCTCCCCTGGGGTGGTCACGAGTCCCTCCCCGTCGAGTGTAAAGAGAAGGTAATACGCGGTGTCTCGTGTTTTCATGCGCTTACTGCCACAGCCCGGTTACAGATCCGGCCCTGCCGCGCGCCGGGGATGCGTGCAATGATGTCGGCGCCAACTGCATACCGGCCGTTTGAATCCGCGCGGGAGAGTTCCGGGTCGTACGTGTGTCGTACGAGTGCCCGGACGCCGAAGGAGCAAGTCCCTCCCTTGAATCTCTCAGGCACCGTTACCGCACGGGCGAGGCACATCTGAAAAGCGGGCCGCCCCGACAGCGGCCCCACCCAAGGTGCAAGTCGTGACCACCGTTTCGCGGGGTCGCGTCGAACCTCTCAGGTTCCGATGACAGATGGGGAGGAACGACCTCGCCGTCATGCCTTGGGAGACAACCGTCCGATGAGCAGCACCGCACCCCGTCTTACGGCCCTCGACGCCCTGCATCGTTCGCTGGGCGCGACGATGACCGACTTCGCCGGCTGGGACATGCCCCTGCGCTACGGCTCCGAGCGCGACGAGCACCACGCCGTCCGCACCCGTGCCGGTCTCTTCGACCTCTCGCACATGGGCGAGATCACGGTGACCGGGCCGCAGGCCGCCGCCCTCCTGAACTTCGCGCTCGTGGGCAACATCGGGTCCGTCGGCGTGGGCCGCGCCCGCTACACCATGATCTGCCGGGCCGACGGCGGCATCCTGGACGACCTGATCGTCTACCGGCTCGCGGACACCGCGTACATGGTCGTCGCCAACGCCTCCAACGCCCAGGTCGTCCTGGACGCCCTCGTGGAGCGGGCCGACGGCTTCGACGCCGAGGTGCGCGACGACCGGGACGCCTACGCGCTGATCGCCGTACAGGGCCCCGAGTCGTCCGGCGTGCTCAAGTCGCTCACCGACGCCGACCTCGACGGCCTGAAGTACTACGCCGGGCTGCCCGGCACCGTCGCCGGCGTCCCCGCGCTGATCGCCCGCACCGGGTACACCGGCGAGGACGGCTTCGAGCTGTTCGTGAAGCCGGAACACGCCGTCGAGCTGTGGCAGGCCCTCACCGAGGCCGGCGAGGGCGTCGGCCTGGTCCCCTGTGGTCTGTCCTGCCGGGACACGCTGCGCCTGGAGGCGGGCATGCCGCTGTACGGGCACGAGCTCTCCACGGAGCTGACCCCCTTCGACGCCGGGCTCGGCCGCGTGGTGAAGTTCGAGAAGGAGGGCGACTTCGTGGGGCGCGCCGCCCTGCGCGAGGCCGTCGACAACCTCGACCACGAGCCGCCGCGCGTCCTGGTCGGCCTGATCGCCGAGGGCCGCCGTGTCCCGCGCGCCGGGTACCCGGTCGTCGCCGACGGCCGGGTGATCGGCGAGGTCACCTCCGGCGCCCCCTCGCCCACGCTGGGCAGGCCGATCGCGATGGCGTACGTCGACGCCGGGCACGCGGCGCCGGGCACCGCGGGCGTGAGCGTGGACATCCGGGGCAGCCACGAACCGTACGAGGTCGTGGCGCTGCCGTTCTACAAGCGACAGAAGTAGACACTCGAAGCGGTCCGTGCGTGACCCTGCGCACATTCCCGCCGCTCACGCACGTCTCCAGCAGTCCCCCCTTCATCAGCACTCCCCCGCGTACAGGAGAATTCAGGCCATGAGCAACCCCCAGCAGCTGCGCTACAGCAAGGAGCACGAGTGGCTGTCGGGCGCCGAGGACGGCGTCTCGACGGTCGGCATCACGGAGCACGCGGCCAACGCGCTCGGCGATGTCGTGTTCGTCCAGCTCCCGGAGGTCGGTGACACGGTGGCCGCGGGCGAGACCTGCGGCGAACTGGAGTCGACCAAGTCGGTGAGCGACCTGTACTCCCCCGTGGCCGGCGAGGTCACCGAGGTCAACGAGGACGTCGTCAACGACCCGTCCTTGGTGAACTCCGCCCCGTTCGAGGGCGGCTGGCTGTTCAAGGTACGCATCGCGGAGGAGCCGGCCGACCTGCTCTCCGCCGACGAGTACACCGCCTTTTCCGCCGGCTGAGGAGTCGTACACCTGATGTCCGTTCTGAACACGCCCCTGCACGAGCTCGACCCGGAGGTCGCCGCCGCGGTCGACGCCGAGCTGCTGCGCCAGCAGTCCACCCTCGAAATGATCGCCTCGGAGAACTTCGCGCCCCTCGCGGTGATGGAGGCGCAGGGCTCGGTCCTCACCAACAAGTACGCCGAGGGCTACCCGGGCCGCCGCTACTACGGCGGCTGCGAGCACGTCGACGTCACCGAGCAGATCGCGATCGACCGGGTCAAGGAGCTGTTCGGCGCCGAGTACGCCAACGTGCAGCCCCACTCGGGCGCCTCCGCCAACCAGGCCGCGCTGTTCGCGCTGGCCCAGCCCGGCGACACCATCCTCGGCCTGGACCTCGCCCACGGCGGTCACCTGACCCACGGGATGCGGCTGAACTTCTCCGGCAAGCAGTTCGACGTGGTCGCCTACCACGTGGACGAGGCCGGTCTCGTCGACATGGCCGAGCTGGAGCGGCTCGCCAAGGAACACCGCCCGAAGGTGATCATCGCGGGCTGGTCGGCGTACCCCCGCCACCTGGACTTCGCCGAGTTCCGCCGGATCGCCGACGAGGTCGAGGCGTACCTCTGGGTCGACATGGCGCACTTCGCGGGGCTGGTCGCGGCGGGCCTGCACCCGAACCCGGTCCCGTACGCGGACGTCGTCACCTCCACCACCCACAAGACGCTGGGCGGCCCGCGCGGCGGGATCATCCTCGCCAAGCAGGCCTTCGCCAAGAAGCTGAACTCCTCCGTCTTCCCGGGCTTCCAGGGCGGTCCCCTGGAGCACGTGATCGCGGCGAAGGCGGTCTCCTTCAAGGTCGCCGCCTCGGAGGACTTCAAGGAGCGCCAGCGGCGGACCGTCGAGGGCGCCCGGATCCTCGCCGAGCGGCTCACGGCCGCCGACGCCCGGGAGGCCGGTGTGAACGTCCTGTCCGGCGGCACCGACGTGCACCTGCTCCTGGTCGACCTGCGCGAGTCCGAGCTGGACGGCCGGCAGGCCGAGGACCGTCTCCACGAGGTCGGCATCACGGTCAACCGCAACGCCGTCCCGAACGACCCGCGCCCGCCGATGGTGACGTCCGGTCTCCGTATCGGTACGCCGGCCCTGGCCACCCGCGGCTTCACCGCCGAGGACTTCGCCGAGGTCGCGGACGTCATCGCCGAGACCCTCAAGGCGTCCTACGACGCGGCGGCGCTGGCCGCCCGGGTGAAGGCCCTCGCCGACAAGCACCCGCTGTACCCCGGTCTCAACAAGTAGTTCCTTTTCGTGGGGTGTCCCGCACACTCGAAGGTGAGCGGGGCACCCCACGGGAAACCCCCTGCACCACCCCGTTCTGAGGAGTCCCCGTGGCCATCTCGGTCTTCGACCTGTTCTCGATCGGCATCGGCCCGTCCAGCTCCCACACGGTCGGCCCGATGCGCGCGGCCCGCATGTTCGCCCGCCGGCTGCGCAACGAGGGCCTGCTGGAGGCGACCGCCTCGGTGCGCACCGAGCTGTACGGCTCCCTCGGCGCGACCGGCCACGGCCACGGCACGCCCAAGGCGGTCCTGCTCGGCCTGGAGGGCGACTCGCCACGAACGGTGGACGTGGAGCAGGCCGATGGGCGGGTGGAGGAGATCAGGGAGGCGGGCAGGATCCGGCTGCTGGGCGAGCACGAGATCCCGTTCGCCTTCGACGACGACCTCGTCCTCCACCGCCGCAAGACCCTGCCGTACCACGCGAACGGCATGACCCTGTGGGCGTACGACGCCTCGGGGGCGGAACTCCTCACGAAGACGTACTACTCGGTGGGCGGCGGGTTCGTCGTCGACGACGACGCGGTGGGCGCGGACCGCATCAAGCTCGACGACACGGTCCTCAAGTACCCCTTCCGCACGGGCGACGAGCTGCTGCGCCTGGCCCGGGAGACGGGCCTGTCCATCTCCTCGCTGATGCTGGAGAACGAGCGTGCCTGGCGGACCGAGGAGGAGATCCGGACCGGGCTGCTGGAGATCTGGCGGGTGATGCAGGCGTGTGTGTCGCGCGGCATGTCCCGCGAGGGCATCCTGCCGGGCGGGCTGAAGGTCCGCCGCCGAGCGGCCATGACGGCCCGCCAACTCCGCGCGGAGGGCGATCCGTTGGCGCACGCCATGGAGTGGAGCACGCTCTACGCGATGGCGGTGAACGAGGAGAACGCGGCGGGCGGCCGGGTGGTGACCGCGCCGACCAACGGTGCCGCGGGCATCATCCCGGCGGTCCTGCACTACTACGTCAACTTCGGGGCGGGGGGCGCCTCCGAAGGGGAGAAGGAGGACGGGGTGGTCCGCTTCCTGCTGGCCGCCGGCGCGATCGGCATGCTCTTCAAGGAGAACGCCTCCATCTCCGGCGCCGAGGTCGGCTGCCAGGGCGAGGTCGGCTCCGCCTGCTCCATGGCGGCGGGAGCGCTCGCCGAGGTCCTGGGCGGTAGCCCCGAACAGGTCGAGAACGCCGCCGAGATCGGTATGGAACACAACCTCGGCCTCACCTGCGACCCGGTCGGCGGCCTGGTCCAGATCCCGTGCATCGAGCGCAACGGCATGGCCGCGGTGAAGGCGGTCACGGCGGCGAAGATGGCGATGCGCGGCGACGGTTCGCACAAGGTGTCCCTCGACAAGGTCATCAAGACGATGAAGGAGACGGGGGCCGACATGTCCGTGAAGTACAAGGAGACGGCCCGGGGCGGGCTGGCGGTCAATATCATCGAGTGCTGAGGAGCCGTTCGGGTCAGTCGAGTCAGGGGAGCAAGCCGGCCGTGACGGGTGGGGCAGCACGGTTGCGGGTACCGGTGGGCGAGGACGCGGAGCGCTGGGTCACCCGCGTGGGTTGTCGTCGCGTCCTGCTCGTCGTGCACAACGTGACGTCCGCGACCCGCCTGTTGGACGTGCTCCCGCTGTTCCACAGCGATGTCCGGGTGCAGTTGTTCGCGACCTGCACGGGGTCGTCCCCGTTCCTGGCCGGGGTGCCCGGGCTGTTGGAGCGGGCGGGGCTGCCGGTCCTCCCCTGGGAACAGGCCAGGGACACGACGTTCGACCTGGTGGTGGCGGCGAGCTACGGCGGTGAACTCGGTTCGGTACAAGGCAAGTTGGCCGTGTTGTCCCACGGGGTTGGGTACAATAAGAGGCTGGCTACACCGGACACCGGACACCGGACACCGGACACCGGACATCCGGTCTTCGGCCTTTCGCGGGACTGGGTGCTGGAGGACGGGCGCCCCATCGCCACCGCCATGGTCCTGTCGCACCCCGAACAACTCGCGAGACTCCGCTCGGCCTGCCCCGAGGCGGCGCCCACCGCGGTACTCGCGGGAGACCCCTGCTACGACCGCCTCCTCGACGCGCTCCCCCAACGCGACCGTTTCCGCCGCGCGTTGGGCGTGGGGCCCGACCAGCGGCTGATCGTCGTCAGTTCGACCTGGGCGCCGCGTTCACTCTTCGGCGGCGGCGAGGAGACAGGTACCGGCGGGCCCGGCACCGACGATCTGCTGCCCTGGCTGCTGTCACGGCTGGCGGCGGAGCTGCCGGCCGACGAGTACCGGACGACCGCCGTCCTGCATCCGAACATCTGGTACGGACACGGTCCCGGGCAGGTCCGTGCGTGGCTGGACAACGCGCGGCGGGCCGGCCTTGAGGCGATCGATCCGCTGGACGGCTGGAGGCAGGCCCTGATAGCCGCCGACTGCGTCCTCGGAGACCATTCGAGCGTCAGCTACTACGCGTCGGCCACCGGCGTCCCCGTCCTGCTCGGAGCGTTCCCCGAGGAAGACCTCGACCCGCTCTCCCCGGTGGCCGCCTTCGGCCGCAGAGCCCCTCGTCTGCGGCGCCGCGGCAGCCTGCGCGCCCAGATCGACCAGGTGATCGCCTCGCACGATCCCGGCCGCTACAAGGAGCTGACGGAACAGACCAGTTCGTCACCGGGCGAGTCGGCGATCCTCCTGCGCCGCCTCTTCTACGACCTCATGGGCATCCCCGAGCCCGGGCAACACCCGGCGCTGCTCGACCCGTTGCCGCTGCCGCCGTATCTCCCCGCCCGTGTCACCGCCCCGATCCGGGTCCTCGCCCGGCAGATCGGTACGGATCCGCCGGAGGTCGGCCTCGTCCGGTACGCCGTCGTCGGTGACGAGCCGGACCCGTCGCAGGACCCGGGGGCGGGCCCGGTGGACACCGCCCACACGGTGGTCGACGAGGAGACCCGGGAGACCGGTCGGCTGCGCGTCGCCGACATCGTCGTACGGCATGCGGCCGGGGACGACCCGCGGCTGGGCCCGCCGGCCGCCTGGACATCGGAGACGCTGGACCGCTACCCGTACTGCGGGCTGGTCGCCTACGTCGACGGACCGGACCGCTGTGTCGTGCGCACCCGCGAGGGGGATCTCGTACGGCTGTCCGCGGCCACGGACGTCGACGGCCGGCCCGACCTGTGTGATCCCGCCGTCTACGCCTCCGCGCTCTACGCCTGGACGGCGAGCGGCAGGCCTGTGGCGTCGGCCGGCCCCGAGATCACCGTACGCACCGGTGCGGCGGTGCACCGCGTGGCCGTCGAGCCGTACTCGCCCTGAGCGGGCCCCCTCAGGCCTCCGTCTCGGCCAGGCGTGCCCGCACCCGTTCGAGGCCGGCCCGGTCGCGGTTCCTCTCGAAGCACGCGGCGGCGGCGCGCAGGTCCTCCGCCTCCTCCGCCGGGCGGCCGGAGCCGCGATGGCACTCCGCCCTCGCCACGAGGGCGTCGGCGAGTTGCAGCCCCGCGCCCGCCTCGACCATGGTCTCGACGGCCGCGTCCAGGCACACGCGGGCGAGTTCCGGGTCGCCCGCGCCCAAGTGGGCGTCGGCGAGGCTCATATAGACACGGCCCGCGTTGTAGGGGTCGCCGCCCGGCAGCTCGCGGAACCGGGCGAGGGCGTCGTTGAGCCGGGGGACGGCGGCGGTGAAGTGCCGCTGCCCGGTCCGGGCGCGGGCGATGTGGTGCTCCAACAGGGCGGTGGCACGCGGCAGATCCTTCTCGCCGTCCTCGCCCGGGCCGATCCGGCCGAGGATCTCCCGCGCCTCCTCGAAGCACCGCTGCGCCGCCTCGAACTCCCATTTCCTGAGGTGGAGCAGCCCTCGGGCCTCGCTCGCGGTCGCCTCCCCGCGGTGATGGCCGCACGCCCGGTCCGCGTCCCTGGCCTGGTCTAGGGCGCTCTCGGCTTCGCCCGCCTGGCCGAGTCCCATGTGGCCGAAGGCGAGTTGCACGCACATGCGGCCCACGGCACGCGGGTCGCCGAACTCGGCCGCGCCGCGCCGGGCGGCCTCGACACCGAGCAGATGGGTGTCGATCCACTGGGTGTGGAAGCCGAGCAGCAGATGCAGACCCCACAGCGCCTCGCACAACTGCCAGACGAGGTCGTCGAAGCCGTGGTGCGCGGCGGCCCGGACGACGGCCGCGAGGTTCTCCCGCTCGGTCCGGAGTTCCTCCAGGGCGCGTTTGCCGTCCGCCGGGTCACGGTCCTCCGGGACGGCGAGTCCCTGGTAGGCGGGGCCGAGCCGCCAGCGCAGCGGCATGACCCGGAAGTCCGCCCCCGCCGCGAACCGCAGCTGTGCGACCGCCACCCGGCGGACCGCGGCGGCCATGCGGCCGTGGCCGTCCTCGGCGACCGCGAGGTCGCGGGCGTGCGCCCGGGTCAGGTCGTGGAAGCGGTAGCGCTCCTCCCCGACCTCCTCCAACAGGTGGACGCGGGCGAGCTGTTCAAGAAGCGCACGGGCCTCCTCCTCGCTGACGCCGGCGGCGGCCGCGGCGCACCTGACGGTCAGCGTCGGCCAGGCCCACACCGCCGTCGCACGGTAGAACGCGGCGCAGGCGGGCGTCAGTTCGGCGTAGGAGACGTCCTGGGCGAGCCGGACGGGATCGGCTGCGGTCGCCGAGGCGTCGGGGCCTCCGTCTCGCATGGCGGTGCCTTCCTGGTGGCCGTGGATCCGGTCGGACAACTCGCGCGCGACGCGCTCCCAGGTCAGGTGTTCCCGGACGGCCAGTCCAGCACCCGTGGTGCACACCGCGAGGGGAATCCCACCGGTGCCCTCCACGACGGCCCGGACGACCGCGTCCGACGCCGGCGGGCGGTCCCCTCCGACGACCCGTCTGATCAGACTGACGGAGTCCTCGGTCGACAGCGGCCCGAGGGGGAACGGCCGGGCACCGTGCCCGGCGACCAGGCGCCCCGGCCGATGCCGACTCGTCACCAGGACAAGGCACTTCGGCGAGGCCGGGAGCAACGGAACGACCTGGGCGTCGTCATGGGCGTTGTCCAGGACGACGATCATGCGCCGGTCGGCTGTGCAGTCCAGGTACAGATCCCGCTGGCGTGCTTCGTCGCCCGGCACCATGCCCGGTGGCACCCCGAGCCGTTCCAGGAACCGGGCGAGCACGTCGGAGGAGGAGAGCGCCGTACCGGCCGACGCTCCGTTCAGATCCGCGAACAGGACGCCGTCAGGGAACCGCTCCCCCAGTTCGAACGCGCACTGGACAGCGGCGGCGGTCTTGCCGATGCCACCCGGCCCGGTGAGAGCGACGATCGTCGGCGCGCCCGGCGTACGGTCCTCCGCGTCCAGCAAGGCCGTGATCCCCGCGCGCACGTCCGCGCGGTCGGTGAACACCGCCGTCGTCGGCGGCAGCATCCGCGGCCTGGAGTCGCCCTCCGTCACGGCGGGCACGGCGCGCGGCGCCAGCCACGAGGCCTCACGGACCCACTCGGTCAGCTCCCGCGCGAACTCCGGTGAGGTACGGGCGACTTCCACCAGTCTCGACGCGGCAGCCGTCTGCTCGGCCGCGGTGACGGGCAGCGTGAGCAGGCTCGAACCGCCCGCTCCGGCCCCGGCATCCGGCTCCCCCGCACGGCCTCTGCTGAGCAGCCCGGAGAGCCTTTCCGAGGTCCGCCGGCCCATCTCGCCACCCGCTCCGGAGAGGGCACCGGAAGCGACCGTACCGATGGCCGAGAGCACCATGCCCGTCAACAGTTCCACCCTGGGATCCCCCAACTCTCCGTTCCCACAATGATATCGACGCGATCTCCGGCACCGGGGTCCGGTCATCCGGGCCCGGTGACCGGCCGAGGTCCACGTTTCCCCGTCACGGGCGTAACCCCCGTGCCATGGTGGAACAGCAGTCGACACCCGATTCCTGCCCCCCACAGGCAACTTCAGGGAGCCCCCATGCTGCGCGGTATAGATGTGAGCGCCTACCAGTCCTCCTCCTACACCACGGAGGGTCTCTCCTTCGTCTTCATCAAGGCGACGGAGGGCCGTTCGTACGTCAACTCGAAACTCGCCGGCCAGACGAAGCGGGCCCGCGACGCCGGCCTCGTCGTCGGCTTCTACCACTTCCTCTGGCCGGGCAACCTCACCGCCCAGGCGGAGTACTTCGTCAGCAAGGCACCGGAGAAAGCGGGCGACATCCTCGCCGTCGACTGGGAGACGACCGGCGACGGCACGCACGCGAGCAACGCCGAGAAGGACAGCTTCATCCGCAAGGTGAAGGCACTGCGGCCGAACAACAGGGTCGTCCTGTACGCGAACAGGAACTACTGGCTGAACGTCGACACCACCTCGTACGCGGGCGACGGTCTCTGGATCGCCGACTACGTCACGGCCGGCAAGCCCCGCATCAAGGCGAAGTGGCGGTTCCACCAGTACACCGACGATCCGCTGGACCGGAACGTGGCGGACTTCGCCAGCAGGGCGGCGCTGCGGGAGTGGGCCCGGGGTGCCTGAACGCGAGTGAACATGCCTGAGAGGCAGGGCAGTTGACTGCTCTCCACCCCACCGAGCAGGCGGTCTGTGGGTAGCATGGAGCAACCGACCTGCACGGGACCGAACATGGCGAACGTCTTCATCAGTCACCGCAAGAGCGACACGGCCGCCGCCGATCGGCTCGCCCGGGACATCACCTCCGCCGGACACACGGTGTGGTTCGACGAGTGGCACGTCCAGTTGGGCGACTCCGTCGTGGAGCGGATCAACGAAGGACTGGAAGGCGCCTCCTACCTCGTCCTGTGCTATTCGCAGCACGGCGTGATGAGCGCCTGGACCACCCGCGAGTGGATGTCGGCCCTTCATCGCCAGCTCGAAGGCCAGGCGGTCCGCGTTCTGCCGGTCGCCTTCGGCGGGTCCGCCCCCGCGATTCTGGCCGACATCAAGTACGCCGACCTGGCGGCGGACTGGGATCTGGGAGTCGGCCAGTTGCTCAGGGCGATTCGCTGACCGGGGCGGGAGCGTTCACCGCGAACCGCACATCGGTGACCACTCATCGGGGGAAAGCTCATCGGGGGGAGCCGTACATGGTGCAGGTCCTGATCGCGCACGCCGAAGGCGAGGAGGGGCTCGCCGAGGACATCGCCGAGCCCCTGAGGCGTGCCGGATACGAGGTCGTGCACTACGGCACGCTCCTCATCGGCGAGTCGCTGGGCGAGAAGGCCTCACAGGCGATCGCCCAGGGAAGTCCGGTCGTAGTCTGCGGGACGATCAAGGCTCTGGGCACCGGCTGGGCGTACCGGCTCGTGAACGCGGCACGAGGCCATTCCGGCATCAGGATCTTCGCGTTGCAGATGGAGCAGAACGCGTACCTGGACATGCTGCCGCTCGACGGAAAGGTCGCACGGTACTGGCAGGACCCGAAGAAGGCCGTCTCGGAACTCGTCGACGCCCTGTCGGAGTACTTTCCCGCCAGTGAGACGCCAAGTCGTCGAGGACAGAGCGATCTGGAACGCCGGTACCGGGAGGTCGCCCTCAAGACCTGCGACATCGTCGACCTGGCCTACCTCCCCAACGAGGACCGCGAACTCGCCACCAAGGACCTCCTGCTGCGCAGTCTGTACGTCTCGCTGCGGGTGTCGGTGGAGATCCCCCCGGAAGCCGAGTCGAACGATCTCGACAAGAAACTCCAGGACATGGAGGTCCGTCGCGGGGACCGTGGTTTCGCGGCTCCCGTTCCCGACTCCGCCGCACGCTTCTCCGTGGGCGAGCGGCTCAGGGAATCGAAGCGCCTCGTGGTCCTCGGGGATCCCGGTGCCGGCAAGAGCACGCTGCTGCGCTGGATCGCGACGGCCTACCTCCTGCGCCTCAAGTCGGATCCCGACTGGAAGAAGCTGCCGGACATCGAGACCCTGCCCGAAGCGGACTGGCTCCCCCTGCTCATTCGTTGCCGGGAGATCGACGAGGGGCGGGGTCCGGGGTCGCTCGAAGCCATCATCCGACGCCATCTGCACGACTACCCGCAGTTCTCCGACCGGGAGGCCGAGAGCCTCACCTCCGCACTGCTCGACGCGTTGCGGGAGGGTCGTGTCCTGCTGCTGATCGACGGTCTGGACGAGATCTCCGACCCGGCGCTCCGCGCCCGCTTCTGCCGCCAGATCGAGCAGATCCACGTCGCGTACCCCGAGTCCTCGATCATCGTCACGTCCAGGATCGTCGGCTACCGGGAGATGGGCCTGCGCATCACCCGGGGTTTCGAACACGCCACGGTGCTCGATCTCACCCCGGAGGACAAGGACGACTTCGCGCGGCGCTGGTGCGCGGTGAGCGAACCCCTGCTCCGTCAGGAGACGGCCGCGCAGCTGCTGATCAGCGACATCCACAGCACCGACCGCATCGAGCACCTCACCGGGAACCCGATGCTGCTGACGACCATGGCCCTGGTCAAGAAGAAGGTCGGAAAGCTGCCGAGCCATCGGGCGGACCTCTACCGCGAGGCCGTCGACGTCCTCCTGAGCTGGCGCAGCACCGCGAACGAACGGATCGACCGGTACGAGGCGCTTCCCCAACTCCAGTATCTGGCCTACTCGATGTGCGATGCCGGGATCCAGCAGATGCGGGAGGACGAGGTTCTCGACACGTTGGAGCGGATGCGGGAGGAGTTCCCCACCGTTCGGGCGGCACGACAGCACACGCCGCTGGAGTTTCTTCGCCTGCTGGAGCGCAGGACCGGGATCGTCGTGGAGTCCGGCAATGTCCCCCACGATGGTGGGCTCGTACCGGTCTATGAGTTCCGGCATCTGACGTTCCAGGAGTACCTGGCCGGACTCGCTCTCGTCACCGGCCGGTTCCCGGGGCGGGAGAAAGGGACGTCACTGGCGGAACGGGTCGCGCCTCTCCCTGCCAGGACCTCTCCCGCCACCGGGTTGGCAGGGACGACCGAGCTGGCTGTGTCGGAGGCCTGGCGGGAGGCAATCAGGCTGTGCGTCATGTCGTGCAACGACGACGATGTGGACAGTGTCCTGCGGGCCATCGCCTTCCCCGCGGAGGGTGAGGAAACCGGGACAACGGGTCGGCCAAGGGCGGTACTCGCGTTCTCCTGCCTCTCGGACGAGCCCAACGTCAGTGAGGACGTGGCGATGAGCATCATCGACCGGTTCATCGACGAACTCGGGGACAGTGATGGCGGTGGCCGTATGCACACCGTCGCGGACTCTGCCTCATTCGAAACCGCGAGCTCCCTGTGGGGTCCTGTCTTCAGCAGTCGCATCGTCACCACTTGGCTGGAGAAGCCCCACGAATTCTGGAGGATCACCGGCACCGCGGCCACCGCGCTGGGCAACACCGCGCCCGGTGAACCGGTCCAACTCGCGGCCTGGACACGCGATCAGACCGCTCAGCTTGTCGACCAGCAGACCGAGAAGCGGGTCGAGGCGGCCCTCGCCGTGATGCAGGCCTCCTTCATGAGCAACATCGCGATGGCGCCCAGGCTTGTACCGCGCCTCATGTCCATGCTCTCGCACGGGTCGCACGAGGCCATCGCAGCAGCCTGGGCTCTCTCCTGGCTGGCCAAGGCCGCAGCGCCGTCGGCTGACCACAAGAGAATATGGAAGCCCACGAAACGTCAGCTCGACAGAATCGCGCACGTCATTCAGACCGAGGACGTACCGGCGGAGGCCGTCGGATTTCTCCTGTGGACCCTCGACGAACCCACCGCCTCACGTCATCCCGGCCTGTCCGCCAAGGCGGCCGAGCGGTTCATCGGCACCGACCGGAGAAGCCGCGATCTGATCGCGAACGAGTACACGAAACTATTCCCCGACCAGACAGCCCCGCTCATCGCCGTCCTCCGACATGACGACGAGGACGTCCGTCGCACAGCGGCGGTCCTGTTGACGCGCATGGAGCGCCCCGGGACAGCGGAGCCGCTCGCCGAGGCACTGTCCGGCATCACGGACGGCGAGACACGTGACGCCATCATGCGCACTCTGGGCCGCCTCGGTGACGTGAGAGCGATCAAACCACTGCTCAAGTTGCGGCAGGAGCGCCCCCT
Source organism: Streptomyces sp. NPDC032822 (assembly GCF_055578825.1). Classification (NCBI taxonomy): domain Bacteria; kingdom Bacillati; phylum Actinomycetota; class Actinomycetes; order Kitasatosporales; family Streptomycetaceae; genus Streptomyces; species Streptomyces sp. NPDC032822. The sequence continues at coordinate 340,262 of NZ_JBVIOL010000009.1, forward strand.
TGAGCTGCCGTCGCTCACGGTTGCCGTGCTGGCGACGCTGGGCGACCCCAAAGCCCAACGTGCCGTCACGCGAGCGATGAGGGCCAAGTCCGAGCACACGAGACGGGAAGCCCTATGGTCCCTGGCCACCCTGGAGAAGGACCCCACCGCACAAAGACTTCTCACCCGGGACCTCGATGACGCTGCTCCCGCTATCGACCCCGCCCACCCCATCAGCGAGGACGACGTGAGCGAGGCCTGCACTTCCATGCAGCTCTCCGCGGACGAAATCCGCACCCGCTACGAAGACCTCGCCACCCGCTACCCCCTGAAACTCACCTGGCTCCCCCACCCGTAACCACACCCCTCCTCCGTACCCTCGACGGCATGAGTGGATCCGGATCAGTCAGCGCGGTCAGCAGCAACAGCACGTACTCCTTCACCAAGCCGAACCGGCCGAGCATCACGCTGCTCGCCGGCCTCGGGGTGGAGGGCGACGTGCACTCCGGGGCGACGGTGAAGCATCGCTTCCGGATGGAGAAGGACCCCTCGCAGCCGAATCTCCGCCAAGTGCACCTCATACACGAGGAGTTGTTCGCGGAGGTGCGGGAGGCCGGGTTCGAGGTGGCGGCCGGGGAGCTCGGGGAGAACGTCACGACCCGGGGGATCGATCTGCTGGGACTGCCGGAGGGGACGCTGTTGCACCTCGGCGACGAGGCCGTCGTAGCGGTGACCGGGCTGCGGAATCCGTGTGCGCAGATCGACACCTTCCAGAAGGGGCTGATGAAGCAGGTCGTCGGGCGGGATGCCGACGGGAAGGTGCGCTTCAGGTCCGGGATCATGAGCGTGGTGCTCAGCGGAGGTCCGGTACGGCCCGGGGACCCGGTGAGGGTCGTGTTGCCGGACGGGCCGCACCGGCCCCTCAAGATCGTGTGACCTGACCTGACGTGGCCGCGCCCTAGCCGCGGAACCCCGGCGTACGCTCCCGGCCGGCCTCCGCCAGTGCCTTCTCGACGCCCTCCACACCGGCCCGCAGTCCGTACACCGGGGTGTCGGGCTGCTGGCGCCAGGAGTCGTCGAGGCCACCGGCGTCCACGGTGTCGAAGCCCAGGTCGTCGATGAGGGCCCGTACCTTGCGCTTGGCCGGTTCGTCGTCGCCGGCGACGGGAAGCGCGACGCGGTCGGGGTCACCGGCCGGGCGGGGGCGGTCCAGGATGTCCTGGGCGTAGGTGCCGTTGAAGGCCTTGATGACGGGGTGGCCCAGCTGCTGTGCCGTCCAGCGGCTCTCGGTGAGGCCGTCGTCCTCGATCGCCGCGATCCTGCCGTCACGCTGCTGGGGGTAGTAGTTGCCGGTGTCGATGACGGCGAATCCGTCCGCCGCCTCGTCGAAGAGGCCGGAGGGCAGGTTCGGCACCGCCTTCAGGGGGATCGTGATGACGACGACGTCAGCGCCCCGGGCGGCCTCCTCGACCGGCACGGGGGTCGCGCCCGTCTCCTCGGCCAGCTCGGTGAGGGTCTGCGGGCCACGGGAGTTGGCGACGGAGACCTCGTGGCCGAGGGCGGTGAGGCGTCGGGTGAGGTTGCCGCCGATGTTGCCCGCGCCGATGATGCCGATCTTCATGACAGACCCTTCCAAGGTCGATGCGATCGATGCACATGCATGCTTCTGCCTCACATCAACCTACGGTGACCACCCGCTATTCCGCCGCCCTCTCAAGGCGAACGGGTGATCCGGGAGGGGGCGGGAGCAGGAACACGGAGGGGAGGAACGCAGGGGGAACGCAGGAGGGAGGAAACAGGGCACGAGAAAGGGGGGCACCCGCAGGCGCCCCCCTCCTCGTTCACGTCGTCACTTGCTCAGGTAGGCCCAGAACTCGTCGAACGAGAGCACCTTGTCCCCGTCGAGGTCGCGGGACTTGATGATCACCTCGGCGACCGACTCGGTGACGTTCCAGTCGCCCTGCTGGGCGAGGGCGGTCTTGAACTCGGCGGCGGTGATGAAGCCGTCACCGTCAGTGTCGATCCGCTGGAAATGCTTGCGTGCTTCTTCGATGTCCGCCACCGATCCGCCCCTTAACTCGTACCTTGCTGTCTCGTTGATCGAGGTCAGACTAACTTCCCGCGCGAGCCTCCAGCGCGGCGACCACCCAGGCGAACTCCTCCCGGTGCGCCGCCGTCGCCCCGTGACCGTTCACGATCCCCAGCAACTCCCGGTAGCGGGCCACCTTGTCGTCGGTGGTGGACCGCAGACGTGCGAGGACGTCCGCCAGGTCGGCGTTCCCCAGCAGGTCCCGCAGCACCCGCCCGGCCTCCGGGGACCCGGGGTCGACGTCCCGCGCCCGCGCCTCGGCTCCCAGCTGCACCAGTCGCCGGGCGAACCACAGGGACGCCCCGTCGGGGCTCTCGTGTCCGCGGTCGGCGGCGTTGAACTCGGCGGCCTGGCGCATCTGCGCCCGGAACCGCGGGTCCTGAAGGAGTTCGGCCAACTCCACCCACGCGTCCACCTGTTCGGGCGTCGGCTCGTCCGGGAGGTCCACGGTCGTGTCCCGCATCCGCTCGCGGATCACCGGGTCCGCGGTGTCCAGGCCACGGAACGTCTCCTCGACGAACTCCTCCAGGATGCGGCTCCGTTCGGCCGCCGACAGTCGTGCCAGCTTGTTGATCAACGTCGTCTCCTCTGCGGTCGTACCGCGTCGCGCCACGGTCGACAGCACCGCACGGGCCACCTTCAACGAGCGGATCTGGGTGTCCAGCGCCGCCACGTGCGCCGCCGCGACCCGGGCGACCGTGATCTCGCCGGCCAGGACCCGGCGTACGTCGTCCAGGCCGAGGCCCAGCTCACGCAGGGTGCGGATCAGCTCCAGCCGGGCGACGGATCCGGCGTCGTACAGCCGGTATCCGCCCGCCGACCTGGCCTGCGGGGGCAGGGCGCCCTCGTCGGACCAGTAGCGGATGGTGCGCACGGTCAGCCCGGTCGCTCGGGCCAGCTCCCCGATGGTGAGAAGTCCGGTGCCGTCATCGATCATGTCTGGGAGTCTGGGCCTTCCAGTGGGTGGAGACTCAAGGAGCGCGGTGGTGGAGACTCTCCGGGACATTCTCGACGCGGCGGCGGTGGGTGTCCTCCCGCCGCCGGACGGCCGCACGACCGTCGTGCCGCAGGCGTCCGACCGGGACGCGGGGGTGCTCGCCTTCACCGCCCACGCGGTCGTCTTCGTCGACGAGGATCCGCGGTGGGTGTACGACATGCTGGCCGCCGCGCCGTGCGACGCCCTCGCCGCGCCGATGAACGCACGCTTCCTGACGGCCCTGTTGGAGCGGACCGGGCGTACCACCGAGACCATCGACGCGATGCTGGTCGGCTCTCCCCTGCCGGGCGAACCGCCGCTCGCGCTGCAGGAGATCACGGACGGCACCCATCCACGGATCCAGTACGCGCGCCGGCGGCGCGACGACGTGCGCGCGTGGACGACGGAGGGCGGCGTGCTGGTCATGGGGCGCGGGATCGCGGGGCGGCTGGAGGTCTCCGTCGAGGTGACGGAAGGCGTACGGCACCGGGGGCTGGGCCGCGCCCTGGTGACGGCGGCCCGGCAGCTCGCCGCGGAGCCGCTGTGGGCGCAGGTCGCACCCGGGAACGCCCGCAGCATGCGGGCGTTCCTGGCGGCCGGTTACCGTCCCGTGGGTGCGGAGGCGCTGCTCATCGCCGGATAGACGTCAGTGCCACGGCTCGTAGTACGGGTTGCTCTCGCAGTCGCTCATGATCTCGACCTTGGTCTTCTTGTCGACCGGGCACACTCCGATGACGTACTGGCGCGCGATGCCGCCGGGGAAGGCCACCTCGACCTGGTCGGCCCACTTGTGGGTGTCACCGATGGTCCTGTTGACGTCCACGCCGCCGGGGGCGTCGATGTAGTAGTTGTAGCCGGACTTCCACCACGTCTTGTACAGGTCGTGGTCGTAGGTCGTGGAGACGTACGGGGAGGGCTGGTTGACCAGGACGTACTTCTCGATGTCGTACTGGCCCTCGATGACGTCCCTGGGGTGGAAGCCCTGCTCGAAGACGATGTCCGGGCCGCGGCCGTCACTGCGGTAGAGCGTGCCGCAGGTCGTGCGCCAGACCGGGTCGGGGGTGATGCGGTCGACGTCGACACGGCGGTCGACGGCGGCCCGCACCGGGTCCTCGAACCGGGGGCAGGCCGGCGCGGCGGCCTTCGTGAGGGTCGCGGCGGGGGGCGCGGCGGGGGTGGTGGCGGCCGTCGTCGCGAGGACGGCGGCGAGGGACAGGACGACGGCGGCGGTATGCCGCCGCACGGCAGTGGTGATCATGGGGAGCACCCTTCCGGTCCGGCGGCGGCGCGTTGTGGATCATCACTCGTACGGCGGCGTGTCAACTGGCCCGGCGGCCAAGGGTGATCAGCGGAAGATGCCCGTGTGCCCCAGCGAGTACCGCCCCGGCTGCGGGTACACGGCGAGGCCGTGCGGGCCGCTGCCGACAGGGACGCGGGCGAGCTGGGTGCCGGTACGGGTGTCGATGGCGTACACCTCGGAGTCGTAACGCCCGGACAGCCACAGGACCTTGCCGTCCGCCGAGACGCCGCCCATGTCGGGGCTGGCGCCGGCGGACAGGTGCCATTTCTTCGTGAGCTTGTTCTGGGTGAAGTCGAAGACGGAGACGGTGCCCTCGCCGCGGTTGGAGACGTACATCTCGCGGGAGTCGCGGCCGACGTAGAGGCCGTGGGTGCCCTTGCCGGTGGGCAGCAGCTTGGGCTCGGTGAACTTGTCGCCGTCCAGGACCCACATGCCGTCGGCCATCATGTCGGCGACGTAGAACCGTTTGCCGTCCGGGGAGATCTTCACGTCCTGCGGCATCGCCCCGTCGAAGGGAAGCTTCTGCTGCGCGACGACCTTCATCTTCTCGGTGTCGACCTTGAGGAGTTCGCCGCTGAACTCGCAGGAGACGATGAAGTACCTGCCGTCCAGGGAGAAGTCGGCGTGATTGACGCCGTAGCAGGTGACCGGCTCGGTCTTGATCCGCTTCATGGTGTGCGGGTCGCGGAAGACGAGTTCGCGGTCGAGGGAGGCCATCACGACGGCGTACTTGCCGTTGGGGGTGAAGTAGAGGTTGTACGGGTCGTGGACCTTGACCGGCTTGCCCGCCTTCCCGGTCTTCGGGTCGATCGGGGTGAGCGTGTGGCCGCGGTTGTTGTTGACCCAGAGGGTCTTCATGTCCCAGGAGGGCACGACGTGTTGGGGCTGCCGACCGACGTGGATCGTCTCGACGATCTCGTACGTCTTCGGGTCGATGACGGAGACCGTGTCGGACTCGGTGTTGGGGACGTAGACCCGGGACGGGAAGTCCTTGACGACCGGGGAGAGCCTGTTGGGGCGGTCGGCCGCGTACACGTCCTGCGGGTCGAGGACGGGCGGCATGCCGGGCAGTCCCCGCACCGGCTTCTTCTTCGCCGGCGCGGGGACGGCGGCCTCGGTGACCCGGGTCTCCGAGGCGCGGTCCTGGCCCCCGGTGCCGCAAGCGGCGAGCGCGGTGAGGGCGGCGCCGACGACGAGGGTGTTCCTGGTGAGGTTGCGGTACATCAGCTCAGCAGCTCCGTGGTGGTGACCGCGCGCAGTTGGCGGCGGTCGAGTTCTGCCAGTACGGCGGGGAGTGCGGCGACCGTGTCCGCGTACCCGAAGTGCAGGCTCACCACGGATCCGTTGCGGATCTCGCCGAGGACCTTGCGGGTGACTGCGGATGCGCCGGGCGAGGTGAAGTCGAGGGAGTCGACGTCGTAGGAGAGGACGTGGGGGTAGCCCGCGCTGTGCGCCAGGCGTTCGACGAGCGGGGTGGCGCGGACGGCGCGGGAGGGGCGGAACCAGGTGCCGATGGAGCCGGTGAGGCTCTTCAGGCGCCGGGCGCAGCCGGTGATCTCCGCACGGGCGTCGGTCTCGGACATCGTGTTGATGTCGAGGTGGTGGAGGGTGTGGTTGCCGAGGTCGTGGCCGCCGTCGAGGATGCGGCGGGCCAGCGTGGGGTGTGCGTCGAGCCAGGTGCCGACGGCGAGGACGGTGACCCGGGCACCGGCGCGTTCGGCCTCGTCGAGCAGTGCCACGGCGGTGGCGGGGTCGCCGCCGCCGTGGAAGGTGAGGGCGACGCGGGGGCGGCTGCGGGGGCCGTGGGAGAGCTGGAGGGGCTGGGCGGGGAAGCGACGCGGGGCGGGGGCGGGTGGGACGGTGGCGGGTGGGACGGAGGCGCCGGTCGCGGGGGCCGGGTGGGCGACGGCTCCGTGGGGCGCGCAGCCGGCGGTGAAGGCACCTGCGGCGACCAGGGCGGCGCCCGCGCGAAGCGCCGTACGGCGATCGGTCGTGGTCACCCGCACCATTTAAGGGGGACGAGGGGCGAAAACGGGCGATTGGCCCGTTCGGTGGCCATTTCGCGGTCACTCCGGGCCCGGTCGCACACCCTGCGGTCCTGCCGTGGCGTCGGGGGCGCGACCGTCAGCGGTCCGCGACCCTCATCTCGAACCAGGTCGTCTTGCCACGCGGCAGCAGGTCCACGCCCCAGCGGTCGGACAGCTTGTCCACGAGGAACAGACCCCGCCCGCTGAGGTCCGTCTCCTGGACCGGCATCAGACACGGCAGCCCCCGGGAGGGGTCGCGGACCTCGACGCGGATCCAGCCGCGGCGGCGGCGCATACGGAGGCCGAAGACGCGGGCGCCGGTGTGCCGGACGGCGTTGCCGACGAGTTCGGAGACCAGCAGGACCACGTCTTCCGTCATCTTGGGGCTCAGCCCCCACTGCCGGAGGACGACGACCTGGGCCAGCCGGCGGGCGGTGGCCGCGGACTCGGGGCGGGACGGCAGCGGAACCTCCGCGTCCGTGGGGTTGCCGAACAGTTCGAGTGCCTTGAGTGCGTGTTCGTCCTCGACCGCCGGAGACCAGCGCGCCGCGGTCGCACGGCTCTCTCCCCGCGGCTGTTCGATACCCTCCAGCCCCGCCATGCCCCCATCATGGCCGCCCCCGATGCCCTCCGGGGCCGTCTCCGACGAATCCGGTCCCCGGAATCCGTCATTCCGATCGGACCGTCCGGCATATGTCAAGGGCATTTCAGTGCCCGGAACGACCCGGCCGACCTGCGAGGAAGGCTCGGTGGGCGGCAATCGACAGGCTCCCTCGGCAAGGCAGGCTTAAGACTGCCTTAAGGCTCCCATAAACCGCCCCATCGAGGGACCCGGATCAGACACCGTGTCAATTGCAAGCGGTTCAGCGGAACTTCGCCTTACCGGGACCTTCCTCCACGAAGCTCTGCATCCCGCGCTCGCGGTCCTCCGTGGCGAACAGGCCCGCGAACCAGTTCCGTTCGACGGCGAGGCCGGTCTCGATGTCCGTCTCCAGACCCGTGTCGATCGACTCCTTGGCGGCCCGCAGCGCGATCGCCGGGCCCTGCGCCAGCTTCGCCGCCCACGCGTGTGCCTGCGGGTAGACCTCGTCGGCCGGGACGACCCGGTCCACCAGACCCAGGGTCAGCGCCTCGTCGGCCTTCACCATCCGGCCGGTGAAGATCAGGTCCTTCGCCTTGGAGGGGCCGATCAGCCGGGACAGCCGCTGGGTGCCGCCCGCGCCCGGGATCACGCCGAGCAGGATCTCCGGCTGGCCCAGCTTGGCGTTCTCGGCGGCGATCCGGAAGTCCGCGCAGAGCGCCAGTTCACAACCGCCGCCCAGCGCATAGCCCGTGACGGCCGCGACGACCGGCTTGGGGATACGGGCCACCGCCGTGAACGAGTCCTGGAGGGCACGGGCGCGCACGATCATCGCCGCGTGGTCCATGGCCTGCATCTCCTTGATGTCCGCGCCGGCCGCGAACACCTTCTCCCCGCCGTAGATCACCACGGCCCGCACGTCGTCCCGGCGGGCCGCCTCCTCGGCGAGCTCCTTGAGCCGGTCCTGCGTGGCGATGTCCAGCGCGTTCATCGGCGGGCGGTCGAGACGGATCGTGCCGACGCCTTCGGCGACTTCGAGATTCACGGTCATGCGGGCCAGGTTAACGCCGACTAACGACAACCGGGCCGGTGCGGTCCATCACGCCCGTCCGGGGGCCCGGGGCCCGTCCCCGAGCAGACACCGCACGCCGACCAACGACAACCGGGCCGGTGCGGTCGATCACGCCCGGCCGGGGATCCGGGGGTTACCCCCGGACAGACACCGCACGCCCACCAACGACAACGGCCCGACCCGGTCCATCACACCCGGCCAGGGATCCGAGGGGGCGCCCCCGAGCAGACACAGCACTGGGGCTGACGCCAACGGCCCCGGTGCGTTATCTCGCACCGGGGCCGAACGCCTACAGGCGGACCTTCAGAAGACCTACGCCTTCCACTTCTCCCACGACATGTTCCAGCCGTTCAGCCCGTTGTCGGGCGCGACCGTCGCGTCGTCGGAGTTCTTCACGACCACCACGTCACCGATGATCGAGTGGTCGAAGAACCAGGCGGCCGGCAGGTTGCGGTCGTATCCGCCGCGCGCGTCCTTGAGACCCACACAGCCATGACTGGCGTTGTAGTTGCCGAAGGCGCCACTGGCCCAGTAGTTGCCGTGGATGAACGTGCCGGAGGTGGTCAGCCGCATCGCGTCCGGGACGTCCTTGATGTCGTACTCACCGCCGTAGCCGACCGTTTCGCCGTTCATGCGGGTCACCCGCAGCCGCTCGCTGATGACCATCTCGCCGTTCCAGGTCTCGTAGCCCGGCTTGCCGGTGGTGATGGGGAGGGTCTTGACGGTCTTGCCGTCCTGCATGACCTTCATCGTGTGCTTCTTGGCGTCCACGACGGAGACCTGGTTGCGGCCGACGGTGAAGGAGACGGTCTTGGCCTGCTCGCCGTAGACGCCGTCGCGGCCCTCGACGCCGTCGAGGTTGAGCTCGACGGTGACCTTGGTGCCTTCCTTCCAGTACTCCTCGGGACGGAAGTCCAGGCGGTCGTTGCCGAACCAGTGGCCCTCGACGTCGACGGCCGGCTCGGTCTTGATCTTGATGGCGTTCTCGACGTCGGCCGGGCTGGTGATGCCCCGGGTGAAACGGATGGAGAACGGCATTCCGACGCCGACCTTGGAGCCGTCCTCCGGCGTGAAGGTGCCGACGAACGTGTTCTTGGGCGTCAGCGTGGTGAAGCTGGAGTCCTCGGCCGCCTCACGGCCCTCGGAGTCCTTCGCGACCGCGTGCACGGTGTACTTCGTGGCGGCGGCGAGGTGCGTGGACGGCGTCCAGGTGGCACCCCCGCCGGTGATCTTCCCCGCGATCTCGTCGCCCTTGGCGTTCTTGACCTCGACCTCGGTCAACTTCCCCTTGGCGGCACTGATCTTGAGGTCTCCGCTGGTGTCGACGGACTTGGTGCCGTCCTTCGGGGCGATGGAGACGACGGCCTGCGACTGCTTGGTCTCCGCCTGGGAGCTCTCGCCCGTGCCCTTCCCGTCCCCCGAACCGGCCCCGGCCCCGGAGCCTCCCCCGCCGCATGCGGTGACGGTCAGCAACAGGGCGCCGGCTATGAGCGCCGGCAGCCTCCCGCCCTGCCGTGACCGCACGTCAACCGACGCCCCCGATATCGGTCGCACGTTCAACTGTTCTCCCCTCGCCGGGCCTGGTCAGACCCGCTCCCCTGTGCGCGTCGCGCACGCATCGGCGCATATTAACCGCATGGTTTTGAGCATCTTGTGAGGCCGAGGTCACCGTTCCGTACCGACTTCAACAGAAAATCGTCTCCACCCACCCCTGTGTCCGGCTACTTCACCGAACTGCCCGCTTTCCACGCCTTCCATCCCATATTCCAGCCTCCGAGCCCGTTGTCGGGGGCGACCTGCTTGTCGTTGCTGTGGACGACCTCGACGACATCGCCGACGAGGCTGCGGTCGAAGAACCAGCCCGCCGGCGTGTCCGAACCGCCGCCCTTCACATCGCGCAGACCCACGCAGCCGTGGCTGACGTTGACCCGCCCGGGGGCGTTCGGCGCCCAGTAGTTGCCGTGCAGGAAGGTGCCGGAGTCGGTGAGGCGCATGGCGTGCGGGACGTCCGGGATGTCGTACTCGCCGCCGAAGCCGACCGTGCGGCTGTTCATGCGGGTCACGTCGAGCATCTCCGTGACGACCATCCTGCCGTTGTACGTCGTGGTCTTCGGGGCGCCCGCCGTGATCGGCACGGTGGCGAGCAGTTCGCCGTCCCGCCGCACCTCCATGGTGTGCTTCGCCGCGTCGACCAGGGAGACCTGGCTGCGGCCGACCGTGAAGGAGAACGTCTTGTACTGGAGGCCGTAGACGCCGGACGCGCCTTCCACGTCACGCAGTCTGAGCGAGACGGTGACCTCGGTGCCGGGCTTCCAGTAGTGCTCGGGGCGGAAGTCGAGGCGGCCGTCGCCGAACCAGTGCGGGCGGATCTCGACAGGCGGTTTCGCGGTGACGTGGATCGCCCGTTCGACGGCCGCGCGGTGCTCGATCTCCCGGTTGAACTCCAGGGAGACGATCATTCCGGTGCCGACGGTGGAGCGGTTCTCCGGGCTGACGTATCCGATGAAGCGCTCTTCGGGGACGTACGTGGTGAACGTGGTGTGCCGGGCCGAACGGCGGCCGTGGCCGTCCAGGGCGACCGCGTCGATCATATACCTGGCGGCCAGGGCGAGCTTTCGGTCGTCGGGTTCCCAGCTCAGGCCGTCCTCGGAGAGGTGGCCCGGCACCGGGGACTCCTGGGCGTCCTGGGAGCGGACGACCCGGACCGACTCCAGGCGTCCGTCGGGCACCCGGACCCTGAGCTCCTCCTCGGGTCGCACCTCCTTGGTGCCGTCGTCCGGGGAGATCCGGATGACGTCCTCGGGCGCCGGGGGTTTGCCGAGCCCTCCGACATCGATGCCGCCCGTGCCGTCGCCGGTACAGCCGGTGGCCCCGGCCAGCAGTCCTGCCCATGTCAGTACGGCGGCCAGTGCGACCCCCGCGCGCCTCGCGCGCCCTGTTACGTGCCTCACGGGGTGCCCAACGACCGGGCCCGCTCCGGGGAAACGTGAGTGCGACCCAAGCTCTGGGCAGAACAGTGGGGAGAACGACGCGAGGGGTGCAGTGGTCGGGACGCCGCACGCCCTTACCGGGTCGTTCCACGAGCCGTGGGAGGCTGACAGGTGTCCAGCGCAGCCGAGCAGGAGGCGGTGGCCAAGGACGGGCGTCCGGCCGCCGTCGTGAACGGCGCGCGCCGCACCGCGCCACCACCGGCCGTGCCCGTGCGGCCGGGGGCGCCGACGCCGCTGGGCGCCAGGTTCCGGGTCGGCCCGGACGGCGTGGCGGGCACCAACTTCGCCCTGTGGGCGGGCGGGGCCGAGGCCGTCGAGCTGTGTCTGTTCGACGAGGCGGGCAGGGAGACCCGGGCCCGGCTGACCGAGCTGACCCACGAGATCTGGCACGGATTCGTGCCCGGCGTGATGCCCGGCCAGCGCTACGGCTACCGGGTGCGGGGCCGCTGGGACCCGTGGACCGGCGCCCGCTGGAACCCCGCGAAGCTCCTCCTCGACCCGTACGCGCGCGCGGTGGACGGCGACTTCAGCCTGCCGCCGGAGGTGTACGGGCACGTCCGCGACTGGCCCCAGCAGCAGGTCGCGGACACCGTGCGCGACGACCGGGACTCGGCGCCGTACGTCCCGAAGGGGGTCGTCGTCCACGATGACGACGACTGGGCCGACGACCGCCGGCCGAAGACGCCGTGGGCGGACTCGGTGATCTACGAGGTGCACGTCAAGGGCTTCACGCGGCGGCACCCGGGCATCCCGGAGGAGCTGCGGGGCACGTATGCCGGGCTCGCGCACCCGGCGGCGATCGAGCACCTGGTGAAGCTGGGCGTGACGGCCGTCGAGCTGCTCCCGGTCCACCAGTTCGCGCACGAGGACCATCTGCTGCGCAAGGGGCTGAAGAACTACTGGGGCTACAACTCGATCGGCTACTTCGCGCCGCACGCGGGCTACGCCGCCTCCGGGACGACGGGAGGGCAGGTCGGCGAGTTCAAGCGCATGGTGCACGCGCTGCACGAGGCCGGCATCGAGGTCATCCTCGACGTGGTCTACAACCACACGGCGGAGGCGGGTGAACTGGGCCCGACGCTCTCCCTGAAGGGCATCGACAACCGCGGCTACTACCGGCTGCAGTCGGACGCCCGCCGGTACGCCGACTACACGGGCTGCGGAAACACCCTGCACGTGGTCCAGCCGCACGTCCTGCGCCTGATCACCGACTCGCTGCGCTACTGGGTGACCGAGATGGGCGTGGACGGCTTCCGCTTCGACCTGGCCGCCGCGCTGGCCCGCTCCATGCACGACGTCGACATGCTGTCGCCGTTCCTCGCCGTGATCGCGCAGGACCCGGTGCTGCGCCGGGTGAAGCTGATCGCCGAGCCGTGGGACGTCGGCTCCGGGGGCTACCAGGTCGGGGCCTTCCCACCGCTGTGGACGGAGTGGAACGACCGCTACCGCAACGCCGTACGGGACTTCTGGCGGGGCGCGCTGCCCGACGTCCGCGACCTGGGCTACCGGCTGTCGGGGTCGAGCGACCTGTACGCCTGGGGCGGGCGCCGACCCTACGCCTCGGTCAACTTCATCACCGCGCACGACGGTTTCACCCTGCGGGACCTCGTCTCCTACGAGCACAAGCACAACGAGGCGAACGGCGAGGGCAACCGGGACGGCACCGACGACAACCGCGCCTGGAACTGCGGTGCGGAGGGGGAGACCGACGACGAGCGGGTGCGGGCGCTACGGCGACGGCAGCTGCGGAACCTCCTCACCACCCTGCTGCTGTCGACGGGCGTGCCGATGCTGGTCGCCGGGGACGAACTGGGGCGCACCCAGCACGGCAACAACAACGCGTACTGCCAGGACAACGAGATCAGCTGGGTCGACTGGGACCTGCTGGAGGATCCCGGCTGGAAGGCCCTGTCCGACCTCACCGCCCGCCTGATAGAGCTGCGCCACCGGCATCCCGTGCTGCGCCGCCGGGCCTTCTTCTCCGGCCGGGCGCACTCCGCGGACGGCATCAGGGACCTGGCCTGGTTCACCGCGCGGGGCACCGAGATGACGGAACGGGACTGGTACGCGCCCGCCGCCACCCTCGGCATGTACCTCTCCGGCCGGGACATCCCCGGCCGCGACGAGCACGGGGACCCGATCCTCGACGACAGCTTCCTCGCCGTCCTGCACGCCGGGGACCGGCCGGTGAGCTTCGTGCTGCCGGGGCCGCCGTGGGCCGAGCGGTACGAGGTGGTCGTCGACACGGCACGGGAGGAACAGGGGGCGGCACCGGGTGTGCCGCACCGGGCGGGGGCGGCGATCACGGTTCCGGCCCGGGCGGTGCTGTTGCTGAAAGTGGTGGGCTGAACGCGGTGGGGTGAGGGTGGTCGGTCGCAGGTGACCGACCGAAGGTGGTCGGTCGCAGGTGGTCGGCTGAGGCAACGTTTCAGGCCCGTGAACTCCACGGCGGATTCCTGGCCAGGCGGCGGGGTCCGCTGATCAACTGAAACGCATGCCTGAGATATCCCGTCGCACCTTCGGTGGTCTCGTCGGCGGCGGTGCCGTGACCGCCGTCGCCGGTACGGCCACCGCCGCCGAGGCCGTACCCGCCGAACGCCCCTTCAAGGCGCGCCCCGCCGCCGGCAAACGCCCCAACCTCCTGGTCATCCTGGGCGACGACCTCGGCTGGGCCGACCTCTCCTCCTACGGGGCCCCGCACATCAGGACGCCGCACCTGGACCGGCTGGCCCGGCAGGGGGTGCGGTTCACCGACGCCTACTCGGGGTCGGCCACCTGCTCGCCGACCCGGTTCAGCCTGTACACCGGGCGCTATCCGGGCCGTACACCCGGCGGGCTGGCCGAGCCCATCGCGAACCGGACACAGGGGCTGGACCCGAACCACCCCACCCTGGCCTCGCTGCTGAGGAAGGCGGGCTACGCCACCGCGCTCATCGGCAAGTGGCACTGCGGCTGGCTGCCGGACTACAGCCCGACCAAGTCCGGCTGGGACGAGTTCTTCGGCAACCACGGGGGCGTACTGGAGTACTTCTCCAAGCTGGGCCAGCTCGGCGACTACGACCTCTACGAGGGCGACGCGACCTACAAGGACCTGCGGTACTACACCGAGGTCCTCACCGAGCGGGCCGTCGAGTACGTCGGCCGGAAGCACGACACACCCTGGCTGCTGAACCTCAACTTCACCACCCCGCACTGGCCCTGGCTCGCGGAGGGCGACGAGGAGACCGGCGCCGAGATCGAGGCGCGGATCCGGGCCGCGAAGACCCAGGCCGAGGTCAGCAAGGCGCTCAACCACTACGACGGCGGCTCCGTCGAGAAGTACACGCAGATGGTGGAGAGCCTGGACGCGGCCGTCGGCGAGGTACTCGCGGCCCTGCGCCGGTCCGGCCAGGAGGAGAACACGCTGGTGCTGTTCGCCAGCGACAACGGCGGCGAACGCTGGTCCTACCAGTGGCCGCTGAGCGGCGAGAAGTTCGTCCTCCAGGAGGGCGGCATCCGGGTCCCCACCATCGTGCGCTGGCCCGCCCGGATCGACGGCCATCAGGTCAGCCACGAGCCGAACTTCTCCCCCGACTGGACGGCGACCCTGCTGGAGGTGGGCGGCGCCCGGCCCGACCCGGCCTATCCGCTGGACGGCACGAGCCTGGCCGGATACCTGCTCAAGGACGAGGAGCTGCCGGAGCGGGACCTGTTCTGGCGGGTGCGGGCCAACCGGGCGCTCCGGCGCGGCGACTGGAAGTACTACCAGGACGCCGCCAGGACCGACCACCTCTACAACCTGGCGGCCGACTCCCGCGAACAGGCCGATCTCGCCCCCGACAAGCCGGAGTTGCTCGCCGAGCTGAAGGCGGCCTGGGAGAAGGTCGCGGGCGGGCTGCTGCCGTATCCCGACTAGCCTCAGCCGAGGATCCCCCGCTGGTACGCCACCGCGACCGCCGCCGCGCGGTCACCTACGCCCAACTTGGCGTACAGGTGGGTGAGATGGGTCTTCACGGTCGCCTCGCTGATGAACAGTTCGCGGGCGATCTCACGGTTGGACGTGCCCTTGGCGACCAGGGCCAGCACTTCGCGCTCGCGGGCGGAGAGCGGCTCGTTGCCGGGAGCCCCGGGAGTTCTGACGGCCGAGACCAGTCGGGAGGCCACCGCCGGGGACAGCACCGTACGGCCCTGCGCCGCCGCCCGCACGGCCGTGAACAGCTCGTCGCGCGGGGCGTCCTTCAGCAGATAGCCCGTCGCGCCCGCCTCGATGGCGGGCAGGGTGTCGGAGTCGGTGTCGTACGTCGTCAGGACGAGGACCTTCGCGCGGGCGCTGGCCCGGGTCAGTTCACGGATGGCGTCCACCCCCGCCCCGCCCGGCATCCGCAGGTCCATCAGGATCACGTCGGGGTCGAGCGCGGCGGCCCTCTCGACCGCCTCGACCCCGTTCGACGCCTCGCCGAGGACCGTGAATCCCGGCGCGGACTCGAACATGCCGCGCAGACCGTCCCGTACGACGGGATGGTCGTCGACGATCAGCACGGAGATACCCGGGTCACCGGTCATGGCGGACCAACGGTACGCGAGCCGACAGGGCCGTGCCGTGACCCGGCTCCGACTCGACGGTGAGGAAGCCGGCGATGCGTTCGGCGCGGGCGCGCATGCCGTCGAGGCCGAAGCCGCCGGCGCGGGTGCGTTCCGGGAGGGCGAGGGGATCGAAGCCGCGGCCGTCGTCCCGGATGTCGAGGATCACCTCGTCGCCGAGGAAGGACAGGGTGACGCCGACACGGGTGGCCGCCGCGTGCCGGCCCGCGTTGGACAGGGCCTCCTGGACGATCCGCAGGAGGGTGGCCGCGACCTCCTCGTGGAGCTGTTCCACTCGTCCGGTGGCCGTGAACTCGGCACGCACACCGGTCCGTTCGCCCCAGTCGGCGACCGTCTTCTTCAGGGCTTCCGGCAGTCCGTCGTGCTCCAGGGCCACCGGGGCGAGGTTCTGCACGGAGCGGCGGGCCTCGCCGAGACTGTGGCGGGCCAGGTCCGAGGCGCGGCCGAGGTGGGTGCGGGCGATGTCCAGGTCGGGGGCGCTCGCGACGACCTGGAGCTGGGCGATGATGCCGGTCAGGCCCTGGGCGATGGTGTCGTGGATCTCGGCGGCCAGCCTCCGGCGTTCGTCGGCGACCCCGGCCTCCCTCGCCTGGACGAGGAGTTGGGCGTGCAGGGCGGCGTTCTCGTCGTGGGCCTGCTGCAACGCCGTGTTGGTGTGTTCCAGTTCGGCGATGGTGTCGGCGCGCTCGCGGGAGCGCCGCTCCTCCTGTTCGGTGAGGTGGGCGACCATCGCCTGGAGACCGAAGTTGGCGGCCAGGAGCGCGGCGAACGCGGCCCACTGGATGCCACTGGTGAACGGCACCCCGCCGGCCTGCGCACTGGCCACGGTGACCGCGCTGGCGAACAGCCCGAGCCGCCGCCACATGCCCGGGATCAGCTCGTCCGCGTCCATGTAGCCGGCGGCGGCGTAGAACGCGAAGAACGGGTTGATGCAGGTGAGGGCGAAGGCGAAGGCCCAGCGGGCGATGTAGTACGCCGTCCCGGCCCGGGACGGGGTCCGGCCGCGGTCGGTCCGCCGGGAGCGGGTGGCGTGCCACCAGAGCTGGAGCGCGAGGGCGGCGACGACCAGGGCCCCGGCGGCCTGCCACTCGACGGGGCCGTCCATCAGGTCGGCGGCGACGACCGCGAGGACGACGCCGACGCCGAGCAGCCCGTACGGCCCCCAGATGTGCAGTTGCTCCATGCGCCGGTCGAGCTGTGTGTCCGCCGCGGTCATGCCCCCAGTCTGCACGGCCCCCACCCCTACTCCCAGCGGAACCAGCGCGACGCGGCGGCCGTGAGCAGGACGGTCCAGGCGACGAGGACGCCCAGCTGCGACCAGCTCGGCCAGTCGCCTGCCGCGGTCCGGTTCAGGGCCTCGGCGGCCGCGCCGAACGGGGTGTATCCGACGATCCGGGCCAGCACGTCCGGCATGGTCTGCACCGGCGCCCACACACCCGCGCAGAACATCGACGGGAAGAACACGGCCGAGCCGATCGCCCCCGCGATCTTCGTCGTCCGGGACAGCGCCGAGATCACCGCGCCCAGCGCGAGAGCGACCAGCACGGCCAGGACCAGGGCGAGCAGGTATCCGGGGAACTGCTCGGGCAGTCGTACGGCGAAGGCGAGCCGGCCGACGACGAGGGCGAGCAGCGCGGACAGCAGGGCGGCACCGCCGTAGACCACCATCTGGGCGGAGAGCAGGGCGGAGGGACGGACCGGGGTCGTGGCCATGCGGCGCAGGATGCCGCGCTCGCGGTAGCCGGTGAGGGTCTGCGGCATGGACTGGAGGCCGCCCACGATCAGGCCGAGGAGCACGGCCACGGGCACGTAGACGTCGATGGTCCGCAGACCGCCGAGGTCGGCCTCGTGGTGGCGGAAGGACGGGATCGAGCCGAGGATCACCAGCAGCAGGGTCGGGAACAGCAGGATCCAGAACAGCGCGCCGGGCTCGCGCCGGAAGAGGCGGACCTCGGTCCTCAGTACGGCGGTGCTCATGCCGCTGCCTCCTTCGTGGCGTCCTGTGCGGCGTCCTTCGTGAGGTCGAGGAACGCGTCGTCGAGCGTGGCGTCGGTGACACGGAGCTGGTGGGCGGTGATGTGGGTGCGGGCGAGGAGGGTGACGACGGCGTTGACGGTCTCGTCGGTGCCGGACAGGGTGACGCGGCCGTCCTTGTACTCGACCGACGCGAGTGCGGGCAGCGTGTTCAGGTCACGGTCGTCCAGCGGGGCGGACGGGGTGAAGCTGATGACGGTGGCACCCGCCGAGCGGCGGATCAGCCCGGCCGGGGTGTCCAGGGCGGCCACCCGCCCCTTGTCGATCACGGCGATCCGGTCGCACAGGCGCTGCGCCTCCTCCATGAAGTGGGTGACGAGGAGGACGGTGACGCCGTTCGCGCGGATGTCCTCGATGAGTTCCCAGGTGTCCCGGCGGGCGCGCGGGTCGAGGCCGGTGGTGAGTTCGTCGAGGACGACGATCCGGGGATCGCCGATCAGGGCCAGCGCGATGAACAGCCGCTGTTTCTGACCGCCGGAGAGCTTCGCGAACCGGGTGTCCGCCTTGGCGGTCAGGCCGAGGCGTTCGGCCAGGGGCCGCCAGTCGAGGGGGCGCGGATAGAGGGACGCGTACAGCTCCAGTGCCTCGCGGACGGTGAGCTTGGACTGCAGTTCGCTCTGCTGGAGCTGGGCGCCCAGGACCCGGCGGGTGGCCGCGCGGTCGGCGACCGGGTCGAGGCCGGTGACCCGGACCCGGCCCGCGTCGGGGATCCGGAGGCCCTCGACGCACTCGACGGTGGTGGTCTTGCCGGCGCCGTTCGGGCCGAGGACGCCGAAGATCTCGCCCTCCTCGACGGCGAAGGAGACGCCGTCGACGGCGGGTCGGCCGGCGTACGACTTGCGCAGATCGGTTACTTCGATGACGGGCATGGCCTCAGGGTCGCGGGGCGCGGGCCTCCCGGGCATCGGCCATCGCGCTCGAACCGGCATCAACCGATCGGCTGATGCGGCCGTACGACCCCTCGAACACGCAGGTCGTAGGACCAGCGGCCGATTCGGGTCCGCCAAAACTCGGTGGGCGTTGTCAGTGCCGATCCGTAGTCTCACTGCTGATGGCCACGACACCTGTCACCACCAAGGACTCCGAGAATCCCGAGCCGGCCGGGCGACCCGGCGACCGGTCGGCCGTGCGCTCCCTGTCGCGCCTGTGGCCGTACGTCCGGCCCGTGCGCACGCGGCTGTTCGTCGCCGCGTTCGTCGCCGTGCTCGCCTCCTGTGCGGGCCTTGTGATTCCGCTCGTCCTGAAGTGGATGGTGGACGGGCCGGTCGCCGACGGGGACTCCGCGGGGGTCTGGCTCGGCGCGCTGTACCTGCTGCTGCTCGGGCTCGCGGAGGCCTTGCTGTTCGGGCTGCGGAGGTGGCTGGTGGCCCGCCCGCTCGCGGGGGTCGAGGCGGGTATGCGGGCCGATCTGTACCGGCATCTCCAGCGGCTGCCGGTGGCCTTCCACGACCGGTGGGCCTCGGGCCAGCTGCTGTCCCGGGGCACCACGGACCTGATGCTGGTCCGCATGTTCCTCGCCTTCCCGCTGACGTTCCTGCTGGTCAACGGCGTGACGATCGTCATCGGCATGGTGATCATGTTGATCCAGGACTGGTCGCTCGGGCTGGTCATCCTCGGTCCCGCGATCCCCGTGATCGTGACCTGCGTGATCTTCGAGACCAAGTACACCGAGGTGGCGCGGCGGGCGCAGGACCAGGTCGGTGATCTGACGACGGTCGTCGAGGAGAGCGTCCTCGGTATCCGGATCATCAAGGGGTTCGGGCGGCACCGGAGCCAGTCCCGGGCGTTCCGGGAGCTGGCGCGGACGCTGCGGGGGACGGAGCTGCGCAAGGCCGGGCTGCTGGCGACGATCTGGGGCGTCATCGTGACGTTGCCGGAGGTGGCCATCGGGGCGGCGCTGGTGCTGGGGACGGTGCAGGTCGCGGACGGGGAGCTGTCGGCGGGGACGCTGGTCGCCTTCCTGTCGACCGCGCTCGCGCTGCGGTGGCCGGTCGACTCCATCGGCTTCCTGCTGGCGATGAGCCAGGAGGCGGCGACGGCGACGGAGCGGTACTTCGAGGTGATGGACGCGGAGCCCGAGTCCCGGGAAGCCGGGTCACGGGAGCCCGGGTCCAGGGAGCCCGGGTCCCGGAAGGCCGAGGCGCGGGCCACCGCCGTCGTCACACAGCGCTCCGAGCGCACCGGACTCCGGTTCCACGAGGTGTCGTTCCGCTATCCCGACGCCCCCGAGGACACCCTCCCCGTCCTGGACCGCGTCGACCTCCACATCCGTCCCGGCGAGTCCATGGCCCTGGTCGGTGCCACCGGAAGCGGCAAGACCACGCTCACCGCGCTCGTCCCGCGGCTGCACGAGGTGACGTCCGGACGGATCACCCTGGACGGCGACGACATCACGGCGATGTCCCGCGAGGAGCTGCGCGCGAAGGTCGCCGTCGCCTTCGAGGAGCCGACCCTGTTCTCCGCCGGTGTCGGCGACAACATCCTCATGGGCGCGCACGACGGCGCGGGGCGGGAGGAGTTGGAGCGGGCGCTGTCCGTCGCCCAGGCCGACTTCGTGTACGCGCTGCCGCAGGGCACCGACACCCAGGTCGGCGAGCAGGGGCTCAGTCTGTCGGGCGGGCAGCGGCAGCGGCTGGCGCTGGCCAGAGCCGTGGTCGGCCGGCCCCGGTTCCTGGTGCTCGACGACCCGCTGTCCGCGCTGGACGTGCACACCGAGGCGGCCGTGGAGGCGGCGCTGCGGGACGTCCTGTCTCAGACCACGGCCCTGATCGTGGCCCACCGCCCCTCGACGGTGCTGCTCGCCGACCGGGTCGCCCTGCTCTCCGCGGGGCGGATCACCGCCGTCGGCACCCACCAGGAACTGCTGCGCACGAACGCCGAGTACGCCCATCTGATGGCCGGAACCGAGGAGACAGCGCGATGACGGCGTCGGCGCCCCCCACCACCCCCGGCAAGGAACGGCCCGCCGAGGAACCCTCGTCCACCCGGCAGGACGACGCGTTCGACCGCGACGTCCTGCCCACGCCCCCGGGTGCCACCGGCGCCCTGCTGCGCTCCCTGCTGGCCCCCATGAAGGCCCGGGTCGCGATCACGACGCTTCTGCTGCTGCTCCAGCAGGGGGCCACCCAGGCGGGCCCGCTGCTGGTGGCGTACGCCATCGACAGGGGCGTGCCCGCGTTCCGGGACCACGACAACGGCCCGCTGGTCGCGGTGGGGGTCGGCTATCTGGTGTGCGCGCTCGCCGCCGGCGCCCTGCAGAGCGTGTTCGTGGTCGCCGCGGCCCGCGTCAACCAGGACGTGCTGCTGGACCTGCGGGGCCGGATCTTCCGGCACGCGCAGGCGCTGAGCGTCGACTTCCACGAGCGCTACACCTCGGGCCGCCTCATCTCCCGCTCCACCACGGACGTGGAGTCGCTGCGCGAGCTGCTCAACGAGGGCCTCCAGGAACTGGTCGGCGTCTTCCTGTCCTTCGCCTACATCTCGGCGCTGCTGCTCTGGCTGGACCTGGGGCTCGGCGCGGTGGCGGTGGCGTCGTTCGTGCCGCTGTATCTGCTGATCCGGCTCTACCGGCGGCGGGTGGGGAAGGTGTACCGGGTGCGGTCGACGGCCATCGCTGCCGTGATCGTGAAGTTCGTCGAGACGATGAACGGCATCCGGCCGGTGCGCGCCTTCCGCCGCGAGGCGGTCAACGACGCCGACTTCGAGGTGCTCAACTCCCGGCACGAGCGGGTCAACGGGGACGCGATCCTGGAGATGGCCCGCTATGTGATCGGCTCCCGGCTGGTCGCCAACACGTCGGTCGCGCTGATCGTGCTGTGGGGCGCGCACCGGGTGGCGGACGACTCGCTGGAGCTGGGCGTGCTGGCGGCGGCGGTGCTGTACCTGCGGCGGCTGTACGACCCGATCGACCGGCTCGGCATGTTCCTGAACTCCTACCAGTCGGCGGCGGCCTCGCTGGAGAAGATCGCCGGGCTGCTCGCCCAGACACCGTCCGTGCCGGAGCCCTCGGTGCCCCGGCAGCTTCCGCCCCTGGAGTCCGAACACCCCGGCCGCCAGGTCGTCTTCGACGAGGTCAGTTTCGGTTACCGCACCGGCGGGGAGGTCCTGCCCGGCTTCGATCTGACCCTGCCGGCCGGCCAGACGGTCGCGGTCGTCGGCTCGACCGGCGCCGGCAAGTCGACCCTGGCCAAGCTGCTCGCCCGGTTCTACGACCCCTCCGCCGGCCGGGTCCTGCTGGACGGCGTCGACCTGCGCGACCTGGCCGTGCCGGAGCTGCGGCGCGGGGTGGTCATGGTGACGCAGGAGGCGTTCCTGTTCTCCGGGACGGTCGCCGAGAACATCGCCATCGGACGGCCGGACGCCACCCGGGCGGAGATCGAGGAGGCCGCGAAGGCCATCGGCGCGCACGACTTCGTCAGCGCGCTGCCCGACGGCTACGACACGGACGTCCGCAAGCGGGGCGGCCGTATCTCCGCCGGTCAGCGCCAACTCGTGGCCTTCGCGCGGGCGTTGCTCGCCGACCCGGCCGTCCTGATCCTCGACGAGGCGACCAGCTCGCTCGACATCCCGGGCGAGCGGGCCGTGCAGCGCGCGATGGCGACGGTGCTGAAGGGCCGGACGGCCGTGGTCATCGCGCACCGGCTGTCGACCGTCGAGATCGCCGACCGGGTCCTGGTGATGGAGCACGGCCGGATCGTCGAGGACGGCACCCCGGCCGAGCTGATCGCGGGTACCGGCCGGTTCGCGGACCTGCACCGGGCGTGGCGGGACAGTCTGGCGTGAGCGACCAGGGAGACGGCAAGTGATCGACGCGTACGAGGATCCCGGCACGCCCGACCGGCGGGGCGGCGGCCGGTATCTGTGGTGGCTGGTGAGGTGCCAGTCCGGCCGGTCCGCGGCCGGGGCGCTGCTGGGCAGTACCTGGATGGTGCTGCTGGCGGCCACGCCGTACCTGATGGCGCGGGCGATCGACGACGGTCTTGAGCCGGGCGACATGGGCGCGCTGGTCGGCTGGAGTGTCGCCCTGTTCGCGGTGGGGTCGTTCAACGCCTGGCTGAGCGTCATGCGGCACCGCACGATGACCCGGGTGCGGATGGACGCCAACTTCCGCACGGTCAAGGTCGTCGTCGGCCAGGCGGTCCGGCTGGGCGCCGCGCTGCCCGGGCGGGCCGGGGCCGGGGAGGTCGTCACGATCGGGGTGGGCGACGTGCAGACGATCAGCCAGGCGCTGACCGTCGTCGGGCCCGGGGTCGGCGCGGTCGTCGCCTATCTGGTGGTCGCCGGGCTGCTGCTGTCGGTGTCGACGCTCATCGCGGTGGTCGTGCTGCTCGGCATCCCGGTCATCGTCGTCCTCGTCGGGCCGCTGCTCACCCGGCTCCAGGGCACCGAGACGGAGTACCGGGAGCGGCAGGGCGTGCTCACCGCGCGGATCGCCGACCTCTCGGGCGGGCTGCGGGTCCTCAACGGGCTGGGCGGCAAGGGGCTGTTCGCCGACGCCTTCCACCAAGACTCGCAGCGGCTGCGCTCGCAGGGATACCGGGTCGGGGCGGTGACCAGCTGGGTGCAGGCGCTCGGGGTGGGGCTGCCGACGCTGTTCCTGGCCGTCGTGACCTGGCTGGCGGCCCGGCTGGCCGCCCAGGGGGCCATCACGGTGGGCGAGTTGGTGTCGGTGTACGGCTATGTGGCGGTGCTGGTGGGGCCGGTCGCGTTCTGGGTGGAGTGCGGCTACCAGATCAGCCGGGGGCTGGTGGCGGCCCGGCGGGTCGTAGGGTTCCTGCGGCTGGAGCCGCTGGAGGACGCCGGGATCCGGGACGCGCCCGCGGAGCCCTCGGTGCTGCACGACCCCGACTCGGGTGTACGGGTGCTGCCGGGGCGGCTGACGGCGCTGGCCGGCGCCCGCCCCGCCGACACCGCGATCGTGCTCGACCGTCTCGGCCGGTATGTGCCGTCGGCGGCGACCTGGGGCGGGGTGCCGCTGGACGAGATCGTGCTGGCCCAGGTCAGAGAGCGGATCCTGGTCGCCGACCACGAGTCCGACCTGTTCGCGGGCACCCTGCGCGAACAGCTCGGCGGCGGGGACGACGAGGAGCGGGTCGCCCGGGCCGTGCGGGCGGCCGTCGCCGACGACATCGTGCAGGGCCTGCCGGACGGGCTCGACTCGGTGATCGACGCGCAGGGCCGCAACCTGTCCGGCGGGCAGCGACAGCGGGTACGGCTGGTGCGGGCGCTGCTCGCCGACCCCGAGGTGCTGCTCGCCGTGGAGCCCACCTCGGCACTGGACGCCCACACCGAGGCCCGGGTGGCCGAACGGCTGCGGGCCGCCCGCGCGGACCGTACGACGGTCCTCACGACCACGTCCCCGCTCGTCCTGGACCGGGCCGACATCGTGCTCCACCTGGTCGACGGGAAGGTCGCGGCCACCGGGAGCCACCGCGAACTGCTGGAGCGGGAACCGGAGTACCGGGCACTGGTGGCACGGGACGCCGGAACCACCGAAGACCCAGCCGACACAGCGGGCACGGAAGAGACAGAGGACGCCGCGCACGCGGCCGACGCCGAGGAGGCCCTACGGTGACCGGCTCCGCCCCCGCCGGGCAGCTGCCCGTCGCCGGACCGGCCGAGGTGCGGCGGGCCTCGGTGCGGCTGGTGAGGGCCGACCGGCGGGCGTTCACGGTGGTGCTCGCGCTGAACGCGCTGGCGGCCGGCGTCGGGCTGGCCGGCCCGTGGCTGCTCGGGCGGATCATCGACGACGTGCGGGGCGGGGGCGGGGTGTCGGCCGTGGACCGGCTGGCCTGGGCCCTCCTGGTGTGTTCGCTGGCCCAGTTGCTGCTGGCCCGGTGGGCGCGGTACGTGGGGCACCGGTTCGGGGAGCGGACGCTGGCGCGGGTGCGCGAGGAGTTCGTGGACCGCACGCTGGCGCTGCCCGCGTCGGTGGTGGAGCGGGCCGGCACCGGCGATCTGACGGCGCGCGGCACCGCCGACGTGGCCACGGTCGGCACCACGCTGCGTGACGCCGGTCCCGAACTGCTCATCAACTCGGTGCAGTTCCTGTTCGCGCTGGTCGCGGTGTTCGTGATCGACCCGCTGCTCGGCGCGGTCGGTGTGCTGGGTCTGACGCCGATCTGGTTCGCCCTGCGCTGGTATCTGCGCCGGGCCCGGGACGGCTATCTCGCGGAGGGCGCGGCCGTCTCGGAGGTCGCCGAGGTCGTCGCGGCGACCGCGTCGGGCGCGCGTACGGTCGAGGCGCTCCGGATGGAGGAGCGGCGGATCCGGGCGAGCCGGGAGGTCGTCGAGAGGTCCCGGCGCACCCGCTTCCACACCCTGTATCTGCGGACCGTGTTCTTCCCGGCGGTGGAGGTGTCGTATCTGATCCCCGTGGCCGGGGTGCTGGTGATCGGCGGGATGCTGCACGCGCGCGGGGCGATGAGCCTGGGTGCCGTGGTGGCGGCGGCCCTGTATCTGCGGCAGTTGGAGTCGCCGCTCGACCAGATCCTGGTGCGGGTGGAGCAACTGCAGAGCAGTGGGGCCTCGTTCGCCCGGGTGGAGGGGCTGGCCGGGGCTCCGCGGGCCGCCGCGGTGGACGCGCCCGTCCCGGTGGGCGACCTGATCGAGGTGAGCGGTGTGCGCTACGCGTACGAGCGGGGCGGCGAGGTGCTGCGCGGGGTCGATCTGACCGTGCGTCCCGGGGAGCGGCTGGCGGTCGTCGGCCCGTCCGGCGCCGGCAAGACCACGCTGAGCCGGCTGCTGGCGGGCGTGGACGCGCCGAGCACCGGCACGGTGACGGTCGGCGGGGTGCCCGTCGTGGGCCTGGACCCCGAGCAACTGCGCCGCCAGGTCGTCCTGGTCACCCAGGAGCACCATGTCTTCCTGGGCACGGTCCGCGACAACCTGTTGATCGCGGAGCCCTCCGCGACGGACGACGCCCTGTGGTCCGCGCTGGCGGCGGTCGGCGCGCAGAGGTGGGTACGGGAGCTGCCCGACGGTCTCGACACGGCACTCGGCGAGGGGAGTCGGCGTCCGGACGGATCGCAGGCCCAGCAACTCGCCCTCGCCCGGGTCGTGCTGGCCGACCCGCACACCCTGATCCTCGACGAGGCCACCGCCCTGCTGGACCCGACGACCGCCCGGCACACCGAGCGCGCCCTGGCCGCCGTACTGGAGGGCCGTACGGTCATCGCCATCGCCCACCGTCTGCACACGGCTCACGACGCCGACCGGGTGGCCGTGATGGAGGACGGGTTGCTGACCGAACTGGGTACGCACGACGAGCTGGTGACGGCGGGCGGGGCGTACGCGGCGCTGTGGGGGTCGTGGCACGGAGACCGGCCACCGTCTGCCTGATGACCCCCGGGCAAAAGGTCCGTATACCGAACATGAACCCCCGGCCATCGAACGATTTCCGGCCAACTTCATGACGCGGTCCTGACAGAAACCGCCATCTCCTGCGACTCTTCCCACGGCCACTCCACAGCAACCTCACAAGTTGCACCGCTGTGTCACGGCCCGAGCTCCCGCACGAGGTTTCACGCACCGCCCCTGATCTGCCCGGACGGCCCACCCGCCGACCGGTCTCCCCTGGCCGCGTGACCCGCGGCCGCGCAGAAGGAGTCAGTGTTGAGAACTTCCTCCCACAGACGCACCCCCCACACCAGCACCACCTCGCGCCGCAGGGCCGCCGCCGTGGCCCTCGTCGGCGTCTCCGCCCTGATCGCCGCGGCCGTCCAGTCGGGCGCCGCCACCGCAGCCCCGGAGAAGGCACCGTCGGCCGCGGGCAAGGTCATACCGGGCGCCGAGTCGGTCAAGCTCACCCCCGCCCAGCGGGCCGCCCTGATCCGCACGGCCGACGCCGGCAAGGCCAGCACCGCGAAGGAACTGGGCCTGGGCGCCAAGGAGAAGCTGGTCGTCCGTGACGTCCTCAAGGACGGCGACGGCACGCTCCACACCCGCTACGAGCGCACCTACGACGGCCTGCCCGTCCTCGGCGGCGACCTCGTCGTGGAGAGCACGAAGGCCGACGCGACCGACGCCGTCGTCAAGGCCACCCGGGCCGCCATCAAGCCGGCGACGACCACGGCCAGGCTGTCCGCGGCCAAGGCCGAGACGCAGGCGCTGAAGGCCGCGAAGGCGGAGGACGCCAAGAGCCCCGACGTCAACCGCGCCCCGCGCAAGGTGATCTGGGCGGCCGACGGAAAGCCGACGCTGGCCTACGAGACGGTCGTGGGCGGGTTCCAGCACGACGGCACCCCGCAGGAGCTGCACGTCGTCACCGACGCGGCGACCGGCGCGAAGCTGTATGAGTGGGAGGCGATCGAGACCGGCACCGGCAACACGGTGTACAGCGGCGCGGTCACCCTCGGCACCACGCAGTCCGGGTCGACGTACAACCTCACGGACGGCACCCGCGGCGGCCACAAGACGTACAACCTCAACCGCGGCACCTCCGGCACCGGCACCCTGTTCTCCGGCCCCGACGACATCTGGGGCAACGGCAGCCCCTCGAACCTGGAGTCGGCGGCGGCGGACGCGCACTACGGGGCCGCGCTGACCTGGGACTACTACAAGAACGTGCACGGGCGCAGCGGTATCCGCGGCGACGGCGTCGGCGCCTACTCGCGGGTCCACTACGGCAACAACTACATCAACGCGTTCTGGTCGGACAGCTGCTTCTGCATGACGTACGGCGACGGTTCGGGCAACGCCAACCCGCTGACGTCGATCGACGTGGCCGCGCACGAGATGACCCACGGGCTCACCTCCAACACGGCCGGGCTCAACTACAGCGGCGAGTCCGGCGGTCTGAACGAGGCGACCTCCGACATCTTCGGCTCGACCGTCGAGTTCTACGCCAACAACTCCTCCGACGTCGGTGACTACCTCATCGGCGAGGAGATCGACATCAACGGCGACGGCACCCCGCTGCGCTACATGGACAAGCCGAGCAAGGACGGCTCGTCCAAGGACAGTTGGTACTCCGGCATCGGCTCGGTCGACGTGCACTACTCCTCGGGCCCGGCCAACCACTTCTTCTATCTGCTGAGCGAGGGCAGCGGCGCCAAGACCATCAACGGCGTCAGCTACAACTCGGCGACCTCGGACGGCCTTCCGGTCACCGGCATCGGCCGGGACAAGGCGGAGAAGATCTGGTTCCGCGCGCTGACCACGAAGTTCACCTCGACCACCAACTACGCGGCGGCCCGCACCGGCACGCTCGCGGCGACGGGTGAGCTGTACGGCACCACGAGTGCCGAGTACAAGGCCGTGCAGGACGCCTGGGCCGGCATCGCGGTCGGCGCGCGTCCCGGCGGCGGTGGCGGTGGCGGCACCTCCTTCGAGAACACGGCGGACGTATCGATTCCGGACAACGGAGCGGCGGTCACCTCGCCGATCACCGTGTCCGGGCGGACCGGCAACGCGCCCTCGAACCTCGCGGTGGCGGTCGACATCGTGCACACCTACATCGGTGACCTCCAGGTCCAGCTGGTCGCCCCCGACGGCACGGCGTACACGCTGAAGGCGTACGGCACCGGCGGCAGCACGGACAACCTGAACACCACGTACACGGTGAACGCGTCCTCCGAGGTCGCCAACGGGACCTGGCAGTTGAGGGTCCAGGACAACGCGGCGCAGGACACCGGCCGCATCAACTCCTGGAAGCTCACCTTCCCGTAGGCACCACCCTTGCTCCCGTAGGCACGACCCCCCACGAGCAGGCGCCGTCCCGGTGGTTCGAATCCCCGGGACGGCGCCTCCTTTTTTGCCCATTCCATGCCGCCGCCTGGTTGGCGCTTTGCCCAGGTCACGTGGGTTTACATGCCCGCAATGTTCACCTGGACGTCGACTTTCGGCCAACATCACCTGGGGGTCCTGACATGTACGCGCCCCCAATGCCACTCTTCCCTCACCCGCCGCACAACTTCACCACCACCCCGGCCAGTCGCCCCACGACTGCCCGGAACTCCCCCACCAAGGAGCTTGTGTGACCCCCATCTACGCGCGTCACAAGCGGACCACGCTGGCGATCGCCACCACCGTCGCCGCCGGAGCCCTGCTCACCACCGGTCTGACCGCCGTCAGCGCCTCCGCGCAGACCCCCACGGACAGCACCGCCGCCGCCAAGCCGCTCGCCGCGCCGACCACGCTCGCCCCGGCCGCCCGCACCGCGCTCATCCAGAAGCAGCAGGACGCGGCGACCGACACCGCCCAGGAGATAGGCCTCGGCGCCAAGGAGAAACTGGTCGTCAGAGACGTCGTCAAGGACGCCGACGGCACGGTCCACACCCGCTACGAGCGCACCTACGCGGGCCTGCCCGTCCTCGGTGGCGACCTGGTCGTCCACGAGTCGAAGGCCGGCGCGACCCAGGGCGTCACCAAGGCGACGAAGAACACCATCAAGGTCGCCTCCCTCAAGCCGGCCCTCTCCACGGCCAAGGCGGAGAAGCAGGCGCTGACCCTCGCCAAGGACGCGGGCTCGGACAGGACCGAGGCCAGCGACGCGCCCCGCAAGGTGATCTGGGCCGGCAACGGCAGCAAGCCGACCCTCGCCTACGAGACCGTCGTCGGCGGCTTCCAGGAGGACGGCACCCCGAACGAGCTGCACGTCGTCACCGACGCCGCCACCGGCAAGAAGCTCTTCGAGTACCAGGGCATCGAAACCGGCACCGGCAAGAGCGTGTACTCGGGCACCGTCACCCTCGGCACCTACCTGTCGGGGTCGACGTACCAGCTGTACGACACCTCGCGCGGCGGCCACAAGACGTACAACAAGGCCCGCAGCACCAGCTCCTCGGCCGGCACGCTGTTCACGGACGCCGACGACACCTGGGGCACCGGCGCCGCCTCCAGCTCGTCCACCGACCAGAGCGCGGCCGTCGACGCCGCCTACGGCGCCCAGACCACCTGGGACTTCTACAAGAACACCTTCGGCCGCAGCGGCATCAAGAACAACGGCGTCGCCGCCTACTCCCGCGTCCACTACGGCAACGCGTACGTCAACGCGTTCTGGGACGACAGCTGCTTCTGCATGACGTACGGCGACGGCGAGGGCAACACCAAGCCGCTCACCTCGCTCGACGTCGCCGGGCACGAGATGACGCACGGCGTCACCTCCAACACGGCGGGCCTGAACTACTCCGGCGAGTCCGGCGGCCTGAACGAGGCCACCTCGGACATCTTCGGCACGGCCGTCGAGTTCTACGCGGCGAACTCCAAGGACGTCGGTGACTACCTCATCGGCGAGAAGATCAACATCAACGGCGACGGCACCCCGCTGCGCTACATGGACCAGCCGAGCAAGGACGGCTCCTCGGCCAACTACTGGTCGTCGACGCTGAAGAACCTCGACGTCCACTACTCGTCCGGTCCCGCGAACCACTTCTTCTTCCTCCTCTCCGAGGGCAGTGGCTCCAGGACCATCAACGGGGTCAGCTACAACTCCCCGACGTACAACAGCTCCACGCTCACCGGCATCGGACGCGCCAAGGCCGTCCAGATCTGGTACAAGGCGCTGACCGAGTACTTCACGTCGACCACCACGTACGCGGGCGCCCGCACCGGCACCCTCAGCGCGGCGGCGGCCCTGTACGGCTCCACCAGCACCGAGTACAAGGCGGTCGCGGCGGCCTGGTCCGCGATCAACGTGAGCTAGTCCGACAGCGGGACGCGGGCGGCACCCGGGACGAAGGCATTCCCGGGTGCCGCCCTACTCTTGGTGCCATGTACTCGGCGGACTTCACGTACAACCACGTCGGCGCGACCCGTGAGAACGGCTTCTGCCCGCCCGGCTTCCACCCCCTGCACGTACGTTCCCGCGTCGGGGAGGGCCAGGAAGTCTTCCACCGAGCCTCCGAAGCGGTCCTGACCTGGGAGATGCACCGCGAACTGGGCGTCGGCGTCACCACGAGCGCGGACCGCGCCGCCCCCGAGGTCGACGTCACCCTCGTCCTCGCCGGCCTGATAAAGGCCCCCTGCCGCGTGGTCTGGACCGTCGAGGAACCCCGCCGCATCGGCTGGGCCTACGGCACCCTGCCCGGCCACCCCGAGTGCGGCGAGGAGTCCTTCGTCGTGGACCGCACCGGCGACGGCACGGTCTGGCTGACGATCTCCGCGTTCAGCCGGAGCGCCAAGTGGTACTCCCGCGCGGGCGGCCCGGCGACCCGGGGTATCCAGCACGCCTACGCCCGCCGGTGCGGGGCGGTGCTGCGCCGGCTGTGCGCGCCGGTCGAGAAGATCTGAGCCGCCGACGCACCCGGCCGCCTCACCGCATCAGCACACCCGCCTCCTCCACCCCGTCCTCCGAAGGCACCGCCAGCAGGCCCAACTCCGCGCCCGAAGCCAGCAGTCGGTGCGCGGGCAGGATACGGACCGTGTAGCCGTACGGCCCGGTACGGTCCAGGGCGAGCGGACCCTCGTACACCCACCGCCCCTCCGCGTCCGGTCCGCCCACCGCTTTCAGGGGGACCGTCGTGGCGTCGGTGATGCGGTCCTCCTCGTCGACCCGGCCGGAGACCGCCTGCACCTCGACGTCCTCGGGGGCGAGCCCGCCGAGGCCGACCCGGACCCGGAGCCCGAGGGTGGTACCGAGTTCGGCGGTGACCGTGGCGACACCCGTCTCGACGTGGTCGACACTCACCCCGTGCCAGGCGGAGCGCACCCGCGACTTCCACCGGGCCAGTTCCCGGGCGGTGTCGGGGACCATCGCGCGGTGGGCGTGCGCGGCCGGGGTGTAGAGCCGCTCCACGTACTCGCGGACCATGCGCCCGGCCAGCACCTTGGGGCCGAGCAGGGTCAGGGTCTGGCGGACCATCTCGATCCAGCGGTCGGGCAGTCCGCCCTGTCCGTGCTCGTAGAAGCGCGGGGTGACCCGCTGTTCCAGCAGGTCGTAGAGGGCGCCGGCCTCGATGTCGTCGCGCCGGTCGGCATCCGTGCCGACACCGTCGGCGGTGGGCACCGACCAGCCGAAGTCGGGCTGGAACCACTCGTCCCACCAGCCGTCCAGGACGGACAGGTTGAGACAGCCGTTCAGCGCGGCCTTCATCCCGCTCGTGCCGCACGCCTCCAGCGGACGCAGCGGGTTGTTCAGCCAGATGTCGCAGCCCGGGTAGAGCTTCTGCGCCATCGCCATGCCGTAGTCCGGCAGGAACACGATCCGGTGCCGCACCCGCGGGTCGTCCGCGAACCGCACCAGCTCCTGCACCAGCCGCTTCCCGCCGTCGTCCGCCGGGTGCGCCTTGCCCGCCACCACGATCTGGATCGGCCGCTCGGCGTGCAGCAGCAGGTCCATCAGCCGGTCCCGGTCGCGCAGCATCAACGTCAGCCGCTTGTACGACGGGACGCGCCGCGCGAACCCGATGGTGAGGACGTCCGGGTCGAGCACCCCGTCGATCCATCCCAACTCGGCCGTTCCCGCGCCGCGTTGCCGCCAGGAGGCACGCAGCCGCTCCCGGACCTCCGTGACCAGTTGCTCGCGCAGGTCGCGACGGAGCTCCCAGATGTCCTGGTCGGGGATGTCGGCGACCGCGTCCCAGCGCTCCGAGCCGCCGACGGTCATCGCGTCCTCGGTGCGCTGGGCGCCGATCTGCCGGGCGCCGAGCCGGAAGACCTCCGGGGCGACCCAGGTCGGGGCGTGCACCCCGTTGGTCACGGAGGTGATCGGCACCTCCTCGGGGTCGAATCCGGGCCAGAGTCCCGAGAACATCTCCCGGCTGACCTTGCCGTGCAGCAGGGAGACCCCGTTGGCGCGCTGGGC
This sequence comes from Streptomyces sp. NPDC032822, assembly GCF_055578825.1. Classification (NCBI taxonomy): domain Bacteria; kingdom Bacillati; phylum Actinomycetota; class Actinomycetes; order Kitasatosporales; family Streptomycetaceae; genus Streptomyces; species Streptomyces sp. NPDC032822. Next base: position 372,633 of record NZ_JBVIOL010000009.1, read on the forward strand.
GAGGCGCAGGCCCATCACCGCCATGTTGAACAGGTTGGGTTCGCCGCCGGGGTAGGTCTCCATGCCCAGTTGCAGGACCCGTCCGACGTCGATGCGCGGGAGTTCGGCGTCGGGGCCGAAGTGCCGGGCGACCAGTTCGCGGTCGAAGCGGTCGATGCCGGCCGGGACGGGGGTGTGCGTGGTGAAGACGGTCCCGGCCCGGACCGCTTCGAGGGCGGAGTCGAACTCCTGCCCCTCGGAGCACAGTTCGGCGATCCGCTCCAGGCCGAGGAAGCCGGCGTGCCCCTCGTTGGTGTGGAACACCTCGGGTCCGGCATGGCCGGTGAGCGCGCAGTACGTCCGTACCGCCCGGACCCCTCCTATGCCGAGCAGCATCTCCTGCAGCAGCCGGTGCTCACTGCCGCCGCCGTACAGCCGGTCGGTCACCCCGCGTTCGCCGAGGTCGTTCTCCTCGACGTCGGAGTCCAGCAGCAGCAGCGGCACCCGGCCGACCTGGGCCAGCCAGATCCTGGCGTGCAGCTGCCGGCCGCCGGGCAGGGCCAGGGAGACCCGGGCGGGGGTGCCGTCGGCTTCCTTGAGCTGGGCGACGGGCAGTTCGTTCGGGTCGAGCACCGGGTAGTGCTCCTGCTGCCAGCCGTCCCGGGACAGGGACTGGCGGAAGTAGCCGTGCCGGTAGAGCAGCCCGACGCCGATGAGCGGGACGCCGAGGTCGCTGGCCGCCTTCAGATGGTCGCCGGCGAGGATGCCGAGGCCGCCGGAGTACTGGGGCAGGGCGGCCGTGATGCCGAACTCGGGTGAGAAGTAGGCGACGGCTGCGGGCAGTCCGGCGGACTGCACCTGGTACCAGCGGGCGCCGGTGACGTAGTCGTTCAGGTCGTCGGCGGCCGCGGTGAGCCGGCGCAGGAAGCGGCGGTCCTGGGCCAGTTCGGCGAGGCGCGCGGGAGGCACGCTGCCGAGCAGCCGGACCGGGTCGCAGCCGGCGGCGGCCCAGCGCTCGGGGTCGACGGACTGGAAGAGATCGCGGGTCTCCGCATGCCAGGACCAGCGCAGGTTGCGCGCCAGATCGCTGAGCGGCCGGAGGGGTTCGGGGAGCACGGGTCGGACGGTGAATCGACGGATCGCCTTCACATTCCACCTCAAGCGGGCGTACGGAAGAGGACGCACGGCGGTGTGCGTCCCGTCGTCAGCCTCGACGGTATCGGGGACCGGGCCCTCCTCACCACGACGCCTCCCCCGACGGGGCTCGTGTCACCCACCCCACCCGATAACCCGATATGGCCGATTCCACCCCCGTAGGCGTCCTTGTGGCACTTCACCCCGCACGAGAGGCTGCCAGTGGCGTACCGGCCCGGGAAGCCGCGCATGTGGTGCCCCCGGCCGTCGTATGCCGAGTTGAGGAGGGGGTACACAGCCATGGCACGGACGCGAACACGGCGTCTGCGCGTGGCGGGGGGCCTGATCGCGGTGACCTGTGCCGCGACGCTTTCGGCCATCACCCTGCCCGCGCACGCCGTACCGGAGGGGCGGATACTCGGCGCCGGACAACCCGGATCCGTCGTCGGAAGTTACCTGGTGACACTTGAGGGAGGAACAACCCCCCGGTCGGCGGCCGGAAAGGGCCTCGCCGAGACGTACGGGGCGAAAATCAGCCATACCTACGACACGGTCCTGAACGGTTACGCCGTCCGGGTCGACGCGAGACGGGCCAGGCAACTCGCGGCGGATCCGCGCGTCGCCTCGGTCGTCCAGGACACCCGGGTGACGCTGGACCGCGTCCAGAGGAACCCGCCGTCCTGGGGCCTGGACCGCGTCGACCAGAAGAGCCTGCCGCTGGACAGGAACTACACCTGGCCCGACTCCGCGGGGGCGGGGGCCACGGTGTACGTCATCGACACCGGCATCCGTATCGGCCACCAGGACTTCGGCGGCCGGGCGAGCTACGGCTGGGACTTCGTCGACGGCGACAAGAGCGCCGGCGACGGCAACGGTCACGGCACCCATGTCGCCGGCACGGCCGTCGGCACCAGGTACGGCATCGCCAAGAAGGCCAAGGTCGTGGCCGTGCGCGTGCTCGACAACGCGGGCGCGGGCACCACCGCCCAGGTCATCGCCGGCATCGACTGGGTCACCCGGAACGCGAGGAAACCGGCGGTCGCCAACCTCAGTCTGGGCGGCTACCACAACGCCCAACTGGACGCCGCCGTACGCGCCTCCATCGCGTCCGGTGTGACGTACACGGTCGCCGCGGGCAATGACGGGCGGCCCGCCTCGCTCTACTCCCCGGCGGACGTCCGGGAGGCGATCACCGTCGGCGCCACCGACAGGAAGGACGCCAGGGCGGGCTTCTCCAACCACGGCTCCGCCCTCGACCTGTTCGCGCCGGGCGTCTCCATCACCTCGGCGGCCATCGCGAGCAACACCGCCACCGCCACCTCTTCCGGTACGTCGATGGCGTCGCCGCACGCGGCGGGCGTGGCCGCGCTCTATCTCGGAACCCACCGAACGGCCACTCCGGCCCAGGTCGGCAAGGCACTTGTCGCCGGGGCGGCGTCCGGAAAGGTCTCCGGCCGGGGGCTCGGATCACCGAACAAACTGGTGCAGGTGGCACGCTGAAGGGGGGCTGACACGCGCACCGGCCCCGTTCGGCCTGAACGGGGCCGGTCCTGTGGGCAGACATACGCGGGAGTAGTTAACAAACTGCCGGATTGCTCACCCGAATAGGGTGGGAAGGCTCCTCCGGTACACCCCTCTGGCAGATCCCAGGGACACCACGCAGGACCCACCTCCCCACAGCCATCCGCCCACCCACGTTGACGCGGACAGGAGCGGTCATGCCCGCCACGCACCACTCGTCAGCACGCCCGACACCGAGCGCCGAAGCAGTACCCGTGCACTCGGCCGACGCCGGCCCGCCGGCCCCGGAGCCACCCTCCGCGGACGACGCCGGTGGCACCGGTGACACCTGCACCCTCGGCGACATCACCGACATCGGGCGGATCCCCGTCCTCGACGTCCGCCCGGTCGTACGGCACGGACGCAGGCCAGCCAAGTCCGTCACCGGCGAGACCTTCGAGGTCTCGGCCACCGTGTTCCGCGAGGGCCACGACGCCGTCGCCGCCAACGTCGTCCTTCGGGATCCGGAGGGCCGGCCGGGCCGCTGGACCCCGATGCGCGAACTGGCCCCCGGCACCGACCGCTGGGGCGCCGAGGTCACGGCCGGCGCCCCCGGCCACTGGACGTACACCGTGGAGGCCTGGGGCGATCCCGTCAGCACCTGGCGGCACCATGCCCGGATCAAGATCCCGGCGGGCATGGACACCGAACTGGTCCTGGAGGAGGGCGCCCGGCTCCACGAACGGGCCGCCGCGGGCGTCCCCAAGAAGGGCAAACGGCAGGTTCTCCTCGCCGCCGTCGCGGCCCTGCGCGACGAGACCCGGCCCGCCGCGACCCGCCTGGCCGCGGCGTTGACGCCGGAGGTCGACGCGGTGCTGGCCCGGTATCCGCTGCGGGAGTTCGTGACGGCGTCGGAGACGTTGCCGTTGCTGGTGGAGCGGGAGCGGGCGTTGTTCGGCTCGTGGTACGAGTTCTTCCCCCGTTC